>JAYSXP010000618.1:0-2860 GCA_043717125.1 Polyangiaceae bacterium
CGGGGTAGCTGTAATTCCATCCGGCAAAGGTAAATCAGTCTCGACCGCTTTTACCGACTCCTTTGTGGTACTCAAAGGAAGTGCTCATGCGAACGAAGCCCGCCAGGCATTGCTCGCGTTAAATAGCGCCGAAGCCATTACAGCCGTATCTTCCACCGGCACGGGCGGTATTCCAATCCGCAAGGATGTATTAAATGCTACCGGGGACCAGCTTTTTGGTCTAAAGATTAGCGCTGCCGACCGGGCAACCGTTATCAGTGGGCTGGACTATACCCAGCCCGCACCTTACGGCCCCAACTACCAGCAAATCGATGATGATTTGAATGCGGTAATGGACACCTGGCGCAACGGTAAGATCACGACCGACCAATGGGTAAACCAGGCTTGCGGCATCGTGAACAAGCCGCGAAGCTAATTCTATAAGGTTAAGGTTGGGTAGTTTTCAAAACCTGCCCAACCTTTTACACCGGGTTGTAAGTTGCAAAGAGCTTGATACGGCCCCGGATAAAAACATTCATGGGTGGTGCGATGAAAGACACCAATAGAAGACAGCCATTGAGTCGCCGCAAGTTTGTTGGAATTGTGGCTCTGAGCGGGGGAGTGGTCGTGGGAGCCGGAGTAATAGTCGTGGGCCTGGCAAATAATTATCCTGCTGTCCAACCTAGAGATACCAAAACCACTAAAATCAATAATGATACTCCTGACCCTGTATCATACTTAACAATTTCAAAAGAGAGTTATTATGATAAAACTCTCGCTTGTATTTTAGGTCAGATTGCAGGAGTTCTATCAGCTTATGAATTCACATCAACCAGCAGCTTGCCGGATGATTGGTTTGAACTCATGAATGGCCCCTATGCCGGTAATTTCTCGAATTGGAGTCCTTCCTCAACCACCAACTACGTTATCTACCAGGGACCGGGCAAAATCTCGTCCAATGACGATTGGCACATCGACTTCTTTAACCAGCTAATTATTAAGGAACACGGTATTAACCCTTCCTTTCAGGACATTAAAGACGAATGGCAAATTCACCAGGTTAGCGATTGGGGAGGCGGCTTTGAAGCAATGCGCTTAATCCGCGACGAAGATATGCTGCCGCCCCTGACCGGGCTTGGCGAATTTAACCGCTGGTATTGGGTAACTGAAGCTTTTATCGAAACGGAAACCATCGGCTGTATCGCGCCTGGGATGCCTGTGACAACTCGCGACCTGAACGAGAAATTTGCCCTTGTGGTGGCGGAGTGGGAGGCGGTCTGGTGGGCCAGGTTCCTGGCAACGGCTTACTCGTATGCCTACTTTGAAACCGATGCAAGGGCGGCCCTGGAAAAGGCGGCGCTGACTCTACCGCGTAATAGCTGGAACTGGCAGATTTACCAGAAAGCTCAGGCTCTTTACACCCAAAAACCGGACGATTGGCGGTGGTCCCAGGCTGAGATGTACAATTTCCGGCGCAAACTTAACCAGACAGATAACCCGATGGTTAACCCGGATTTTAACAACGGCACTTTTGTCCTTTCAATGCTGTATGGGAAAAATGATTATGTAGAAACTCTACGTATAGCTTCCCTAATGGGTAACGAAGCTATTGATATTGCCTCAACGGCGGCTGGCCTCCTGGGAATTGTCAAAGGGCTGGCTGGAACGCCTTCTCTGGTTAAAGATCGAATTTATGCTGGTGGTGAAGGGCGCATGATCAATGATTTCCATCGTGACCCGCACATAAACAAAGATTATCCAGATGAGCAAAAGTTCAGCGATATTGTCAAAATGTACCAGGACAACGCAGAAAAAATGATCGTGGCAAAAGGTGGCCGCGTTGACGAAACAACCTATTACATCAGTGGGCGGGGGCAGGAGGTTAAGCCGGAAAAAGTCGTTCTGATAAATAACGCAGATTTTGAGCTAGGCGATTTAAGCGGCTGGCAGGTCTGGACTCCCCAGAGTGATAGCCTCGAAAGCCCGCACGCATATGCCGCAAATAACGGGGTGGCCCACTCAGGAGATTGGTACGGCATGGTTGTTACCGATGACAAGCTGAATGAAGTTAAACTTTACGTGAATCTTACCGGTCTTGAAAACGGGGTAACCTACCGGGCCTACGCCTTTGTGCAAACAGATCAAGAAGCTCGCCTCCTTGTAGATGGCTATGGTGGCGGGCCTTATAGTTATGCCACGGTTGTTGAAACTTCCAACAGTACGCACCGGGAGTGGGTCAGCCGCACCCTTGAATTTACGGTTAAGGGCAGCCAGGCTCAGGTGGGACTGCATTTGCCGCCGGGTAAACCAGGGTTCGGTTTAATCGACAATTTATATGTCCAGCCCATAACCAACCCTACCACGACTCGTTATGAGGCCCAGGCCGCTACCCTGGCAGGAGCAGTTACGTTCCTGGCGCAAAGTGCTACTGGTGGCAAATATGCCGGTGGCTTCCAGGATACAGGTAATAATATTCAGTTTTCAGTACTGGTGACGGAAGGCGGGGAATACCGCCTGGCAATAAATTATGCAAATGGTGACCACGCACTTAATAAACTGGCCCTTTATCTTAATAATACTAAAAAAGTGGCAGTAACCTTTCCTATGACAAATGAGTGGGGTACTTTCTCGCAAAATGTTATTTATGTGTCGGTAGTATTGCAAGCCGGAGTTAACACCATAAAGTTACAAAAAGATGATAGTTCCGGTAGCGTTGATCTGAATTATATAGAAATCTCAAGGTATCCCCTTTGGGTTTATTGACGAAGTTTTAGCAGCCCTTCAATTAGAAATCTATATTTAGGCTAAAGAAACCGTGGGAAAAGGAGTGTAGAAATGCAGGATTTAAGTTTTGATTTCGGTGATCAAATCTTTGAGTTCA
>JAYSXP010000619.1:0-8423 GCA_043717125.1 Polyangiaceae bacterium
GAAGAGATCCTCGAGGAGGATCACTACGGCCTCAAGAAGATCAAGGAGCGCATCCTCGAGTACCTCGCGGTGCAGGCGCTCACCAAGAAGCTGAAGGGCCCGGTCCTCTGCTTCGTCGGACCTCCCGGCGTCGGCAAGACGAGCCTCGCGAAGAGCATCGCGCGCTCCACCGGCCGCAAGTTCCAGCGGCTCTCACTCGGCGGCGTGCGCGATGAGGCCGAGATCCGCGGCCACCGCCGTACGTACATCGGCGCGCTCCCGGGCAAGCTGATTCAGTCGCTCAAGAAGGTGGGCACGAACAACCCGGTCTTCCTGCTCGACGAGATCGACAAGATGTCGACCGACTTCCGCGGCGATCCGGCGGCGGCGCTCCTCGAGGTCCTCGACCCGGAGCAGAACCACGCGTTCAACGATCACTATCTCGATCTCGACTACGACCTCTCCGACGTCATGTTCATCACGACGGCGAACACCCTCGGCTCGATCCCGGTGCCGCTCCAGGACCGCATGGAGATCATCCAGCTCAGCGGCTACACCGAGTACGAGAAGATGAACATCGCGGTGAAGTACCTGGTACCGCGCCAGAAGGTCGACAACGGCCTCGCGGAAGTGCCGGTCACGATCAGCGAGAACGCGATCCGCACGATCATCCACCACTACACGCGCGAGGCCGGCGTCCGCTCGCTCGAGCGCGAGATCGCCAGCATCTGCCGCAAGGTCGCGCGCGCGGTCGTGGCGGCGGGTCCGGAAGGCAAGGACAAGCCGATCGACGTCATCGCGAAGAACGTCCCGACCTACCTCGGCGTCCCCAAGTACCGGCTCAACAAGAAGGAAGAGCGCGACGAGGTCGGCCTCACGAACGGCCTCTCCGTCACGAACAGCGGCGGCGGTGAGTTGCTCGCATGCGAGGTCGCGGTGGTCTCGGGCAAGGGCAAGCTCGTGATCACCGGGCTCCTCGAGAAGGGCATGGAGGAGAGCGCCCAGGCTGCGATGAGCTACGTGCGCTCGCGCGCTCAGGTCCTCGGCCTCGAGCCGGATTTCTACCAGAAGGTGGACGTCCACGTTCACTTCCCGGAGTTCATCCGCAAGGACGGTCCCTCGGCTGGCGTGACGATGGCGACGTCTCTCGCGAGCGCGCTCATCAAGGTTCCGGTGAAGCGCGACCTCGCGATGACCGGCGAGCTCACGCTCCGAGGTCGTGTGATGCCCATCGGCGGGCTCAAGGACAAGATGCTGGCAGCTCACAGGGCGGGCATCACGACGGTCGTAATCCCGCGCGAGAACCGCAAAGATCTGCGCGAGGTGCCGCGTCGCGTGCTCAAGGCCACGCGCGTCGTGCTCGTCGAGCACATGGATGAAGTGCTCCGCGAGGCGCTCTGCATTCCCGAACCGGACGCCGTGTTCGGACCGCCGCGCGAGAGCTGGGAGTACATCGACGGCGAGCTCGTCGTGCGAGGACAGGGCGTGCCCACGCCGCTCGCAGTCGCACCCGCCGTCCTGCCCGCGAGCACGCCCGTGGGTGACGGGTCGGACGGCGGCGCGCCGGCACCGACCGGCAACGCCTGATCGCCGGCGCAAGTCGCGAAAGAAAAGCTTTCCGTCGATGGTCTCGCGGAACGAGGCCTCCGCGCGCGCGCCATCGGCCGATCACGCGGAAGCCCGCCCGGGTGGCGCGGATGGCGAACGGAAGGCCTCGGGAAGGGCAAATGGCCAACGGGAGGCCCCGGGCAGGGCGTTATTCGGAACGAACGTTCGTGCTTTTATGAAACGCAGGGGCAGTCATGAAGTCCTCCGCTTCGGATGCTTGGACGAGCGTGCGGGAGCGCCGCCGGATCAAGCGACGCGTGCGTCGGTCAGGATGCGTTCGAAGGCCGTGCGGGCGCGACGGTCGGCGCGTGCGGGATCGCCGATGCGGCGAAGGAAGTGGTAGCCGTACGCGATCGAGTAGATCTCGTGCGCGAGTTGCTCGGGGTCGAGATCCTTCCGGAAGTGCTTCTCCTCGACGGCGATGCGGGCGGCGCCAGCGAGCGTCGCGAGCCAGTCCTTCTGCGAGGCGACGAAGCGATCGCGTGCGGGACCCGGGCGATCGTCGAGCTCGACGCCTGCGACGACGAAGATGCACCCGCCGGGCATGAAATCCTCCTTCGACCAGGCAAGCCAGTTGTCGACGAGTGCACGGACGCGCGGCTCGCCGCGGGGCTTCTTCAGCGCGGGGGCGACGACGAGGGCGACGAAGCGCTCGACGGCGTTTTCGAGGATCGCGACCTGGAGGTTCTCCTTGGAGGCGAAATGCGCGAAGAGACCGCTCTTGGACATGCCGACGTGCTCGGCCAGCTTGCCGATCGTGACACCTTCGAGGCCGAGCTGCGTCGCGAGTGACAGGGCGGCGCCGAGAACCGACGCCCGCGTGTTTTCGCCCTTGGTGGCCATGGCTCGGGGTCGAAATTAGAACGCTCGTGCGCAATGTCAAGGCTACCTCGGACGGCCCCACAGGGGTGACGAACGGCGGTGATGACGAGGGGGGACGCGATACGTCCTTGACGTCGCGCTCCAAGGTGGGCTAACTCCGCGTCCTCAAAGTGAAGTGGTTGGGGCGGGTAGCTCAGCGGTAGAGCGCTGGCTTTACACGCCGGATGTCGCAGGTTCAAGCCCTGTCCCGCCTACAGAAGTCAGCAGGACAAAGGCAGCGGAGTCGTAGTAGAGAGGATTGTTCGCCAGTTGGGGCGGTAGTTAAGTTGGTTATAACGCCGGCCTGTCACGCCGGAGGCCGCGGGTTCGAGTCCCGTCCGCCCCGCCAACTACCCTGAGAAATCAGGGGTACCAAGCGACGCAGCACGAAGAGGGATCGAGGAGCCATCCTTGGTCCCTTTCTCGTTCGGCTCGTTCGGCTCGTTCGGCTCGTCGACGCGAGGTTCTGACCTATCATCCGCGCCATGGCGGCTGCGTTCTCCGCGAATCGGGACATCAAGGTCGAGGCCTCCGAGACGGCTCCCGGGCTCTATACGCTTCGCACACGCGGTCTCGCGGATCGGAGGCGGCCCGAGCTCGAAATTGCCGGGGTACCCGAGGTCGCGCTCCACGGCGCGGGCGGCGTCATCAACATGATCGCCGACTACGCGGTGACGAATGCCGAAGTGGTCGCCGATCAGACCGTCGGCAACGTCCTTGCGGTAGGTGATGAAGGGCGCAAGCTGCTCCTCGTGGTCCGCGCGGTCACCGCCGAGAAGCCGAAGGGCGGGCTCTGGTCGAAGGTCTCCGGGGGCGGGAAGGGAGTGTTGCGCCTCGTCGATGTCAGCGGTGACGCGCTCGCGCCGCTCACGGCGCTCGCGACGATGCTCGTGCACCGCGCTGCGGTGCGCTACGCGAAGGACGACGACGACGGCGCGCGCACCGAGCTCGAGGCCGCGATTGCGACGCTGCCTGGCGCCGCGGGCACGGGAGAGCCGCCGTCCATCGGCGGCGCGGACGGCGCGTTCAACTGGCAGAACCACCTTGCCTATCTCGATCTCGCCACGCTCTCAGGGGATGCGCCCGACCTCGCCGCCAAGCACTTCGGCAATGCCCTCGTGCGCTCGGACTCCCTGGCGCGCCATGAGCTTGGCGCCACCTCGGAGGAGCTGACCGCGCTCGTGGCAGCGGACGTGGCGCGCGAGGCGAAGCGGATCGTGGAACATAACCTCCAGCACGCCGAAGCAAGCCCGGGCCCGGCGCCCAGCCTGATGACGATGGCGAGCCCGATCTGGGAGCTCGCGGAGGGCGGCCAGGCTGCGCGCCGAGCAAGCCTCCTCCCGGCGACGCTGTTCTCGCTCTATTACGAGGGCGTCGCGGCAGAGCGCCTGCTCTGCGACGGAGCCAGCCTGGTGAGCTCGATCCTCGAGCGAGATCGCGCCGCACCGTGGCGCGCGGCGTGGATCGCACGTGCCACACGCGCCGTGTGGATCAGCGAGGAAGCACCGTTCGCGGCGCCTCTAGGTCCGGCGCACGCCGCCGACGGCATCGTCTCGACGGTGCTGGCCGATGTCGCGCGGTGCTTTCGCGCCGGGGCGACGAACGAGGAGATCCTCGCGCGGTATGCATCGCGTGGCGCCGCGTCGGCCCCCGAGCTCGAGGCGATCGCGGGGATCGACGCGAAGCTCGCGCTGCTCTCGACATTCGAGGGCGAGCAGTACCTCGAGGCGATGACTCCGGCGTAGTCGTTTCAGGGCACCGTGAAGTCGAAGTTCGCGCCCCAGTTCCAGAGGTCGTAGCCGTAGCGCGACGGCGTGGCGTCGGAGTCGCGCACGTTGCCGCGTGCCCCGCCACCGTACACGGTGCCCGGCCCGATGCAGCGCGTCGCGGGGTTGACGTCCTGGTTCTGCGCGTAGCGCAACCTCATGTTCACGCCGCTCGGTGCGGCGCCGAGCGTGATGGTCACCGTGTCGGGAGCCGTCACCACGACGCTCGAGATGGCGACGAGCGTGCCGTTGTCGACGAAGTCGAAGCCGAAATTGCCTGGGTTCGTGACGTGAAGGGTGTCGAGCGTGAGCGGCGGCTCGGGCACGTGGTACGTCACCGTGATCACGCTTCCGCCGCGCGAGATCGACTTCGGGCGTACGGGCTCCCACGTCGCGCCGCCGAGCACGACGCGCGCATACGCCTTCGCGAAGTACTCGCCGAGGCGGCGCTGACCGGTGCTGTCGAAGTGGAGGCAGTCCTCGAGGACGGAGAGGGGATACGCGGGCGTCACGTAGACGACCTTGCCGGGCGCACGGATGTGCGCGTCGAGCTGCCATTGGGCGATCGCGCTCGTGCGCGTCGACGTCCAGCCGCTGATCGCAGAGATGAAGAGCGGAACGCCCTGGGCCTGACCGGTGATCGCCTTGACCGAGGCCTCGTAGTCCACCTGCCACTCCACGAGGCCGTCGCTGTAATCCTTGATTTCGTTGGGGACGCCGTCGGTGCCGGGAAGCGGAAACTCCGACGTACCGGCGACGTAGGCGTAGTGGTCGCTCTCGCCGTGAATGGCCACCACGGCACGGACCACATGTGTCTTGCCGGCAGCGGCGGCGAGCGCCTTCGCGCTCGTGACCTCCTGCATACCCTGCGCGAATGGGCTCATGTGTCCTCGGTCCGCGTTGTACTTGCAGAACCCCTTGCGAAGGCACCCGTACGTGTTGCCGCTGCGGCCGTGCATGGAAGCGAGGACGTCGTGCTTTGGCGGATAGCCGGCGCGCGCGCCAAACTCGAACTTCAGGGCCGCGAGGTGTGAGATCTCGTCGGCGATGCCGTTGGCGGCGGTCTCGACCTGGTAGTTGAAGAACTGATCGGATTCGACGAGCGGAACGAAGGAGCTGGGCGTCTGGTAGGTGTCACAGCCGTCGCCATTGCAGTTGGTCATCGGCATCACGCCTGTGTTGAACATCAGGTTCGTGAACGGCTGAGTGCTCGTGAGGACCGGAATTCCGCCGTTTGCGACGGCGTTGCTCTGGCCAGTGATGAGGACGTGATTCACGTCGTAGTCGACGTACGTGGGCGAGAGCGGTCCTGCAGGAGGGCCGGCGTCGTTCGCGTCGGATGCATCACTCGCGTTCCCGCCGTCACGGCTGCTCGCGCCGTCGCCAGCCGTGCCGGTCGACGCTCCGTCGAGGACCGAGGACACGCTCCGATCGACCGCGCCGTCGTCTCCGCTCGGTGCACCACCGTCGCCTTCAGAATCGGTACCGACGCTGCTCGAACAACCGTAGGCAGCACCCAGTGCCGCCGCCGCAGTCATCACAAGGAGCCTTCGGAGATGCGGGTGATGCCTCATCGTCGAGTCGAACCTAGCACTCTGTCGCAACCGCGCGCGTGCCTCGGGTCGCGGTCGCAAAGATTGCATCGGAACGCAACGCGCGCGCGCCATGCGATCACAGGAGGAGCAGTGGGCTCCCCGGGTGCACGCGTTCTGGGTCAGTGCGCCGACAGGATTGGCTC
This sequence comes from Polyangiaceae bacterium, assembly GCA_043717125.1. Lineage (GTDB taxonomy): Bacteria > Myxococcota_A > Polyangia > Polyangiales > Polyangiaceae > Labilithrix. Next base: position 5,953 of record JAYSXP010000619.1, read on the forward strand.
ACCCGGCGTCGACGCGACGATGCGCCCTCCGCTGAGCGGCGCACGATCGATCAGCACCAGGCGTGCCCCGAGCGCCGCGACGGGGACATCGAACGATCGGCCATCCGCGACAACGCGGCGTACCGCTCGTTCCGGGCGCTCGTTTACCACCACCATGAGAGACGCGCGCGGCGCGACGAGCGTGCGAGCGGCCACGCCCCAGTCGCCGGGCGACGTCGGGATCGCCGCGGCCGCGAGCGCCGCGCCGAGCATCTTCACGAGCGGCTCGCGCTCACGCGCGAGTTCGAGCGGGAGCGGCTCGTGCCACACGTTCCCCGCGAGGGTCGCCACACTGGGCTTGTCCGCGCGTCGCACGGACTCCTGGAGCAACCCCTCGAAGGAGACCCACCCCGAGCTACTCCATGCCGTCCGCTCATGGACCGCGACCGGTCGTGCCTGTCCGAGCACGTCAAGGGCGCGCAACGACGGCGTCTCCAGACCGTACGAGTCACCCTCGATCGGCCCGGTGAAGAGGACCTTCGTACCGCGGCGCGAGGCGCCGAGGATCGCGAGCGCGGCTGCCTCGTCGAGGACGTCGGCCGCAGGGACGAGCACGAGCTTGGCCGCCGCGAGTCGAGCCGGTGTGAGTCGCACGTCCGAGATCGCCGTCGGCACGACACCGAAGCGCTCGGCCAGCGCCCGCACGGTGATCTTCGTGGCGTCGATGGCGTTGGTGCGTCCCAGGAACGCCCGCGCGTGAGGGATGACGAGAACGATCGGATCGGCTTCGAAGTCGTCGAGCAGCGGCGCGGCCGTGCGGAAGAAGGCGCCGAGGTCGATCATCGGATCGAGCTCGGGCTTGGCCGTCCCGTCGGGGCGAAAGAGACCAATCGTCGCTTCCTCGTCGATCGGCATGTAGGGGTCGACGTTCCAGGCCCACTCGACGACGCCGGTGCCGCGCCCGGCGAAGGCGTAGGCGAGCTTGCGCTCGAGGAGGCGCGCCGCGGCGTCGGGGGACCGCCACGGAGCGCCGTCGATGTCCTCGAGGCGCATGAGCCCCGTCTCCTGGTGGAGGCTGGGCTTCTCGGGCACCTTCGTGGTCACGCCGTCCCAGAGGAGATCGTCGTTCTTCCACCACGTGTGAACGGCCGTGTAGTCGAGCGACGCCGCCATGAGCTGCTGCGTCGGGCGCTCGTAGACGCCGCCCTCGTCCTGACCGAGCGTCACGAGCGGTCCGCCGCCCGCCGTGTGGAGGATGTCGCGCATCCGCGCGGCCCAGCCGGCGACGACCTCCTGCGCGAACTCCTGGAAGTCGCGCACCTTGCGCGGGCGTCGCGCGACCTGCACGAAGGCCTGCGTGAAGTCGTCGGGGCGGGGAACGCTCAGCGGGTCGCCGGAGGGCTCGTGCCAGAGCGCGCGGAGCTTCGTGGGATCGTCGCCGTGCCTCTTCTTCACCCACGAGACCCACGCGCGCTTCTCGTGCTCGTCGCCGATGGCGCGCGTGCTCCAGAGGGCGGCACGAGGCGCGTAGGAAGGCTCGTTGATGAGATCCCAGTGGATCCAGCGGTTGCCGCGGTACCGCGTCGCGAACAGGGTGAGCAGCTCGCGCTGGCCCTCGATCGCGCGCGGATCCAGGTACGGGTTGTCGCCGGTGAACGACGGAGGAAGGAACGCGAAGAAGTTGAAGCACACGACGATGCCGTGGCGTGCCGCCGTGTGCACGAAGGCATCGAGCGAGGCGAGGACGTTCTCGTCGATCGCGCCCGGGTCGACCATCGCGCGTGACCAGGCGGTCCACAGGCCGGTACGCACGAAGTTGATCCCCCGCCTCTGCATCGCTGCGAAGTCGGCGTCCCACACGTGCGGGTTCGGCTCGAAGAGGAACTTGCGATGCACGTCCGACGCCATGTAGGTCGTACCGATGACCGGGAAAGGCTTGCCGTCCTTCCGAAGCCAGTCGCGCGTGACCGCGACCTTCGGAGCCGACGCCAGCAACTTCTCGTCCTTCACCACGAAGCCGGTGCGTGCGACGTGGGGGGAGAACGTTGCCTCCTTGCCCGCGGGCCGGGACTCGACGGTCACGTGGAAGAGCCCAGGCGCCAGCCTGGCCCGGACGGGCACGAGCGCGGTGCGTGACTCGGGCGAGCCCGCGAGCGTCACATCGGCAGCGAACACCTCGTGGCCGCCGTCGTCCTTGACGACGACGCGCGCTCTCGAGGGAGGCTCCTCGCCATGCCGGACGAGGAAACGACGCTGGGTCACGCGGATCTGCGCCTGGTCACCGGGTTCGATCGAAGCCCGAACGGGCTGGCCGCGCAGCTCGGATGCGCCCTCGAGCGCGCGCGCGACGATCGCGCGCACCACGGTTGCGTCGAGGCGTGCGTCGCTCGTGGCGAGGACCCATCGTGCGCCGGCGGCATCGCCGCGGTGATGATCGATCTCGAGGAGCGCACAGCCGCGCGGCGTGCCATTCGCGTCGAGCACGTGGACGA
>JAYSXP010000620.1:0-23607 GCA_043717125.1 Polyangiaceae bacterium
GAGCTCGGGATGCGGGCCGAGGGCATCTTAGTCGACGGCGCCCGTCCGGCAAGGGGCGGCATGCCGATCCTCGCCGGGGTTCGCGCGACCTACCCTCCTGTAGCGACACGAGTGCCGCGCGCTGAGCGAGCTCAACTCGCGCGCTTCGTCGTCTTCTTGCGGCGCGGCGGGCGGCGCCTCGTCGTGCTCTTCGACTTGCTGGCACGGCGGGGACGCCATGGGCGCTTCGTCTTCGAGGGCTCGGACACGACGACCATCTCGAGGCCTGTGAGCTGCACGCCCTCGCGCGCAAGGTACACGCGCTGAAAGGCGATCGTCGTGCCGTCCTTCACGAACTCGTCTTGTGCGACGGTCGCGTGGCCGGCACGCACGAGGGCTGCGACGACGTTCTCGAGCGCGCGTCGATCGAAGGCGCTCTCGCCGAAGAGATCGCGATGCAGCTGCCCCACGGCGCGGGCGTCGCGCACACGCAGCGCCTCGAGGATGCGCGTCGCGGCGTCGAGCTCTTCGGCCGTCGCCACGCGATACACCTGCGCGGTCGACGTGCTCGGCGCGCAGACGTCGCAGAGGCCGCACGTAATTCCGGAATCGTTCTGATCGCCGAAGTGCCTGACCAGCTGCAGCATTCGGCACGACGCGGTCTCCGCGTAGCGACGCATCTTGCTCAGCTGCTCGCGCTTGTGCGCGCGCTGGCGGTCGTAGGCGCTCTGCCAGTCGGCGGCGCCGCGCGTGACGAGCTGATCGGGGCCGAGGATCGCGCCGCCGTGTACCCAGAGCTTCTCGAGCGCCTTCTCGAAGAGGTCGGCCCCCACCCGCGAGCGCGCCGCGAGCTCGGGCGCCGGGATCCCGTCCGCGCGGATCGCCTTCTGAATCTTCGCGAGCACCTCGGGCGCCGGGTAGTCGCGCTCGAAGAAGAACTCGTGCGTCTTCGTGTCGACGAAGGAGTGGAGGAGCACGGCGCGCGAGGGAGCGCCATCACGGCCGGCGCGGCCGATCTCCTGGTAGTAGCCCTCGAGCGAAGCCGGGAGAGCGGTGTGGAGGACGGTGCGAACGTTCGCCTTGTCGATGCCCATGCCGAACGCCGTCGTCGCGACGATGACATCGAGCGCGCTCTCCAGGAAGCGCGACTGCACGTCGTCGCGAACGTTCGTGGCGAGACCCGCGTGATACGCGGCCGCGCGCATACGCTGCTTCGAGAGCGCCTTCGCGAGCGCGTCGGCCTCCTTGCGCGTGGGCGCGTACACGATCGCCGGACGCTGCGCGGGGTCTTCGAGCAGGCGCCGAACAACCTCGGCTCTTTCCCCCGGGTTCTTGGTCGCGACCTCGACGCCGATGTTCGTGCGGCGGAAGCCGTGGATGAAGCGAGACGGTGAGACGAGACGCAGCTCCTTCACGATGTCGTCTTGCACGGTGGGCGTTGCCGTGGCGGTGAGCGCGATGATCGGAGCCGGACGGAGCTCCGGGAGACGCTCGCCGAGCATGCGGTACTCCGGCCTGAAGTCGTGGCCCCACTGCGAGATGCAGTGCGCTTCGTCGATCGCGATGAGCGTCGGCTTGCGGCGCGCGAGCATCGCAGGAAAACCGGGGACCTTGAGGCGCTCCGGCGCGATGAAGAGGAAGTCGAGCTCGCCGTCGAGGTAGGCACGGCACGCGCGGCGCGAATCGGCGCGGTCGCGGCCCGAGTGGATGCGCTCGGCGGCGAAGCCGCGCTTCTGGAGGGCCGAGACCTGGTCCTCCATGAGGGCGATGAGCGGGCTCACCACGAGCGTCGTGCCGCCGCGCGCGATGCCGGGGAGCTGGTAGCAGAGGGATTTACCCGCGCCGGTGGGCATCACGAGGAGGACGTCGGCTCCGCCGGCGGCGGCGCGGCAGACGTCCTCTTGATAAGGGCGGAAGTTGGAGAAGCCGAAAGAGGAGTGGAGGAGGACTGCGAGATCGGAGGAGCGCGGAGCCTTCAGCCGCACGGGTGGGCGGCTAGGGTGCGCGGTCGGGGCCGAGGGGCGGGAGCCGGGGACTCGAGAAGAGGGTGTGGGGGTCCGAGGGACGTTGCCGATCACCTCGCGGACGTAGCGCTCGATGTCCGTCATGAAAGAAACGAGGTCGACCTCGCCGCGTTCGATACGGGCGAGCTTCGCCTCCCACTCGCCCGTCATCGCCGGGCTCTTCACGTGCTCGTGCACCATCGCGATGAGCGAGACGCCCTTGTCCGTCGCCTCGAGGAGCTTGCCGTCGCGGACCGCGTATTCGCGACGGAGGAGCGTCTCCAGGATCGCGGCGCGCGTCGCCGGTGTGCCGAGGCCGCACTCGCGCATGGCCCTGGAGAGCTCCTTCTCGTCGAGCGTACGCCCCGCCGTCTCCATCGCGGTGAGCAGCGTGCCGTCGGTGAAGCGCGGCGGCGCCTTCGTCTTGCGAGGGACGGCCTTCGTGTCGAGCACGCGGCGGGGCATGCCGGGCGTGAGACCGCCCGGAAGCGTGACCTCGGTCGCCGCACGCGCGAGCTCGAGAACCTTCCACCCGACGTTCTCGATACTGGTGCCGGAGCTGGTGAATCGATCCTTCTGGTCGTTCCACGTGATTGCAGTGAGCACCGTGGTCACGCCGTAGACATGCTCGGGGTGCCAGGCCTGCAAGAGTCGACGACACACGAGGTCGTAGATCGCGCGCTCGTCCGCCGCGAGATCGGCCGGCGGCCTCGCCTCGGTCGGTAGGATGGCATGGTGATCGCTGACGCGCGCGTCGTCGACGAAGCGCGGGCCGAGCGGCCGCGTGCCCGTCCCTTCGGCCACCAGCCCTCGATACAGGGGCGCGATCGCCGCGGTGATCGCAGGCAGCGTGCTCTCGATCGCGCGCGAGACGTGGCGACTATCCGTTCGCGGATAGCTGATCAGCTTCCGGCGCTCGTAGAGCTTCTGCGCGATCTCGAGCGTGCGCTGCGCCGTGTATCCGAAGAGGCGGTTGGCATGACGCTGCAGCTCGGTGAGGTCGTAGAGCTCAGGCGGCGGCACGCGCCTCACCTGGCGATCGACCGACTCGACGCGCGCGAGACCGCGCTTCGCACGCTGCACGATGGCCTCGGCCTCCTTGCCATCAGGCGGCAGGCGCGTCGCGTCCTTGCGCGGACCGGGGCGGAGCCACGTGCCGTGGTACGGCTGCGATTCGGGACCGTCGGCCTGCGCGCCGAACGTCGCTACCACCTCGAGGTAGTCCTCCGGAACGAACGCACGGATCTCGAGCTCGCGTGCGACGAGCATCGCGAGCGTGGGCGTCTGCACGCGGCCGACGGAGAGGTTGTCGTCGTGGACGATGCTGTACATGCGCGACAGGTTCATACCGACGAGCCAATCGGCGCGGCTGCGCGCGCGCGCAGCGTCCGCGAGGCGATCGTAGTCCGTACCGTCCTGGAGCTTCCGGAACCCGTCCGCGATGGCCTCGGGCGTCAGCGACGAGATCCAGAGGCGACGAACGGGTTTGTTCGCCTTCGCTGCCTCGTAGATGTACCGGAAGATGAGCTCGCCCTCGCGCCCGGCGTCCGTCGCGCATACGACGCCACGCACCTCCTTTGCGACGAGCAGCTTGCGGACCACCTCGAACTGCGCGCGCGTGCTCTCGGTCACCACCAGCGGCCAGCTCGGCGGCAGGAGCGGCAGCGCCTCGAGTGACCACCTCTTCCAGGCCGGGTTCATCTCGCCGGGCTCGGCGAGCGCCACCAGGTGACCGATCGCCCACGTGACGACGTACCCCTCGCCACGGAAGTATCCGTCCGCGCGCGTTCGAGCCCGGAGCACCTGCGCGATGTCGCGCGCAACGCTCGGCTTCTCGGCAACGACGAGGACGGTCATGCTCCCGTCACGCTACCTCGCATTCAGAGCAGCCTTGAGCCGCTCGAGCCCGCTTTGAGCTTGGCGCCGAGGCGCTCACCGATGACGCGCGCGTCGTCGTCGGAGGCCGGCCACGCGACAGTGTCGTCTCCACGGCGGAGGTTGCTGCCGTCCGGCTCGCAGATGAACGCCCGCAAGAACAGCTCGATCGTGTGGTCTGCGAGGACGCGACGCTCGCCGAACGCGCCGAGCGGGGTCTTGCAATCGCCCTCGAGCGCGACCATGACGCCGCGCTCCGCCGCCACGCAGCGGCTCGACGCTTCGTCGTGCAGCACCGCGAGGAGTGCCCTCGTCGACGCGTCCTCGATGCGGCACTCGATGCCGAGCGCCCCCTGCCCCACCGCCGGCAGCGAGATCTCCGGCTCCAGGACTTCCGTCGCACGAGCTTCGAGACCGAGCCGGACGAGGCCCGCGCGGGCGAGCACGATCGCATCGCACTCGCCCTCGTCGACCTTGCGCAGCCGCGTGTCGACGTTGCCGCGCATCGGCACGATCACGAGATCAGGACGTGCCGCGCGCAGGCTCACGGCGCGTCGCAGGCTGCTCGTGCCGACCTTCGCGGCCTTCGGGAGCGACTCGAGGCCGCCGTGCTTCGGCGCGACGAGCACGTCGCGAGGATCCTCGCGCGTCGGGATGCAGGCAATGAGAAGCCCATCCGGGAGAACCCCGGGAACGTCCTTGATCGAGTGCACGGCGAGGTCTGCACGGCGCTCGAGCAGTGCCTCCTCGATCTCCTTCACGAAGAGCCCCTTGCCGCCGACCTCGGAAAGCGGGCGGTCCTGGATCTTGTCGCCGGTGGTGACGACCTGCTCCTCGATCATCTCGAGGTCGGGATGCGCGGCCTTCAAGCGCGCGACGAACGCGCGGCACTGCGCAAGAGCGAGGGCCGAGCGCCGAGTGGCATACGTGAGCTTCATGATCTTCTCGCCGGCTTTCGTGAGAGAGCGTCAGTGCGGGAGACGCCCGCTCTGGTCTTCCGCTTCGGAATGCGGGGCGATGCTTTCGCTCTTCATCATGCGTGAGTCACGCTCGTCCTCACCGAGGACTTCGGCGACAGCTGGCAGGTCGAAGAGGTGGTGAACGGCGTGGACGAGGTCGCCGGCGTCGGCGTCGCTCGTGGAAGCCGCTTGCTTGAGGCGCGTGGTCGGCGCGTGGAGCAGCTTGTTCGTCGCGCTCTCGACCATCTGCGCGAGTGCGGCGCGATCCCCCTCGGTGAGGTGCTTGAGGCGACCGTTCAGGCTTCGCTCGAGCTCGGCGACGAGGACACCGCGGGTGCGCGCGCGCAGCGCAACGACCGTGGGATTCACGTTGAGCCCGCGTGCCCAGGCGGCCCAATCGGCGAGCTCGGCGGCGACGATCTTCTCGGCCGCGTCGACCTCGCCGTGGCGCGCCTTCATGTTCTCGGCGACCTCGGCCTCGAGGTCGTCGACGTTGTAGACGTACACGTTGTCGAGCTTGTGGACGTCGGGCTCGACGTTGCGCGGCACGGCGATGTCGATGAGAAAGAGCGTCTTGCCCTTCCGCTGCTTCATCACGCGCTTCACGAGGTCACGGGTGATGACGAACGTCTTGCTCGACGTGCTCGCGACGACGACGTCGGAGATGACGAGCTCCGCCTCGAGCTGATCGAGCGGGGCGGCCGTTCCGCCGAACGTCGCCGCGAGCGTGGCGGCGCGGTCGAAGCTGCGGTTGCACACGCGAATCGACTTCGCGCTCTTGGCAAGGCTCTTCGCGGCCTGCTCCGCCATCTCGCCGGCGCCGACGAGGAGCACGGTGCTCGTGCCGAGATCACCGAAGATGCGCTTGGCGAGATCGACGGCAACGCTCGAGATGCTGACGGTGCCGGCACCGAGCTGCGTCTCGCTGCGAATGCGCTTCGCGACGGTGAATGCACGATGCACGCATCGCGCGAGGTGGCTGCGCAGCGCGCCTGCGGCGACGGCAGCGTCGTAGGCGTCCTTGACCTGGCCAAGGATCTGCGGCTCGCCGAGGACCATCGAGTCGAGGCTCGCGGCGACGCGGAAGATGTGGCGCACGGCCTCGTCACCGCTCTTTTCGTAGAGCCAGTCACCGAGGTCGTCGATGCTGGAGGCGCCGATCTGCTCGCGGAGGGCCTCTCGGACGGCGCGCGAGGCGGCGCGCTTCGCATCCTCGATGCTCTTGCCAGCCTTGGCGAGCACCACGATCTCGACGCGGTTGCACGTGGAGAGAAACATTGCCTCGTCGAGCTCGGGTCGCGATGTGAGACGCGCGAGCAGCTCGGGGAGGACCTCCGCGCCGGCAGCGAAGCGCTCGCGGACTTCGACGGGCGCAGTCTTGTGAGAGACGCCGATGACGACGACCGGCAAGCTCACGGCTGCACCGCCGTGCGCGTGAGGACTGACGACGACGTGCTACCCGTCGGGGTCGCGACCGTGTGCGGCGTGGCCGTGCGCGTGAGGTAGACGACGAGCACGAGGACTGCGAACGCGAATCCGGCGATCGTTCCGTACGCCGCGCGCCGACCACGCCAGCCTGCCGCCGCACGGAGGAAGAGCACGCCGGCGATCACCAGCCACGTGACGTATCCGAACACGGCGCGGAGGATGTCGGCGGTGGCGCCCGCCTCGACGCGCTGCGCCCAGACCGTCCCGGTGATGATTCCGACCGTGAGCAGCGGGAAGCCCGCAAGCAGGAAGCGATGCTCGGCGCGATCGAGCGCGTCGAGTGGGGGCAGGCGGCGCGACATACCGTCGATGCGCTTCGATTTCACGAAGCGCTCCTGCACGAGGTAGAGCGCAGCCGCGGAGAACGCGAGCCCGAAGAGCGCGACGCCGAAGAGGTTCAGCGTGACGTGGAATGGCAGAATGAAGCTCTTCACGCCCTCGCCCGGTTCGGCGCGCCCGACGAAGCGAGAGGCCATCAGCGACGTGAGTGCGAGCGGCGCGATGAACGCACCGGCGACCTCCACGCGGAGCCTCTTCCGCGCGACCACGTAGGCCACGCACATGAGCATCGACGCGACGCTCATCGGGAAGTGGATGCCCTCGACGGGACACACCTTGAGCACCAGCGAAGCGACGCAGATGTGAGCCGCGTGGAGGACGGCGCCGAACGCGATGAGGCGCGGACCGGTCGTTCCCACGTCGCCCTTGCCGCGCACGAGGAAGCGCAGGAAGAGCACGGACGCCGCGGCGTACGTCACCGCCGTCAGCACGAACAGGACGTTGGCGAACGACTCGTTCAAGGCGGCTGCCTCAGAGATCGCCGGCGGCGAAGCGCGCGAGTAGCTCCTCGTCCGTATGCGGACCCGTGCCGAGGTCGGTCTTGCCGCCGCGTGCGGCATTGCGCTCTGCCGAGAGGAGGTGATCGGCGAAGGGGCCGCTCGGCGTGCCGATCCAGCCAGGGACGACGTCGTAGGCGTTGTCGCCGAGGATCATCGAGGTCTCGAGGAGCTCGGCGCCGATCTCGTCGAGGGCGCGCTTCGGCTTCACCTTTCCGATGATCTTGCGGTCGTCGTTCGCACCCGTGACCTCGGTCACGATGCGGACGGCCTCCTCGACCTTGTACCTTCGGCCGTCCGCGAGCAGGATGAGGTCGCCGGCGATGAGATCGATCTTGCCGTCGATACCCCACTGGTCGACGGACGACTGAGAGAAGAAGACTCGGTTCTGCATGGGACGCCCACACCACGATACCACGGCCGCCACCGTTCTCGCCGCGTACGAGGCGGTCGTTTCGCTCGCGATTTCCGGGGCGCCGTCGGGCCGAACGCGCGCCTCCGGCCCCGACCTCGACCTCGCGGCCGAGGCCCGGCGCATGCGGGAGCGCTTCGAGAAGCGAACCGGCGCCTTCGGGCCGGAGGACGCCTGGTTCGAGTCCCGGAGCCGGGCGTTCTGGGACGACGCTGTGACCGCCCAGGGCTTCGCCGCCCTGGCCGCACCGCACGCCGGCGAGGAGGTGGAGGGCGTCGTTGCCTGCTTCGGGCGGGCGCATCGCGGGATCTTTCTCGTCGACGACGTCGATGATCGCGGCGCACACCTCATCGACCTATGGTCGGGTGCCGAGCTCCTGGTGCGCCATCTCGACGAAGCTCAAGCGGTCGCGCTCGAGCACGCGGAGGGTCCGATGGACGCGCGCGTGGTGGCCGGGCCGACCGCCAGCGGTGAGGAGGGCGTAGCTCCGCTGTTCGTCCTTCCTGGCGCGCTGCATCACTCCTCCGAGGCGACCGCGCCGCTCCTGAAGGTGATCTCCGCTGCGCGCGAGCGCGAAATGGTGACGACGGACGCGCTCGATGCGCTGCTCCGGATGGAGCTCGTGTTCCGCAGCTCGTCACGCGTGAAGGCAGCGTTTGCCTATCGCGTGGAGAGCCTGCCGCGCGCGCGCGCCTGATGCTATAGCCGAGGCGAACCCATGCCGCCGCCGCCGACCTTCGACGTGCGCCTTGCCCGCGCGCGAATGCTCGCGCCGGGCGTCCGTGAGCTCGGCTTCGAGCGCGTCGACGGCGCGCGGTTCTCGTTCCAGGCCGGACAGTGGATGAGCCTCGTGATGCCGCTCGCGGAAGGCGAGGCACGACGTGCGTATTCGATCGCGTCGGCGCCGGACGAGTCGCCGGGTTTCGAGGTGGCGGTCACCAAGGTCAGCGGCGGGCCAGGCTCGACCTTCCTTCACGAGCTGCCGCTAGGTGCAACGCTCCGGGTGATTGGCCCGCAGGGCTTCTTCACGCGTCCGCGAGAGGCTGGTCATCCGTCGCTGTTCGTCGGCACCGGCACCGGTGTCACGCCGCTCCGCAGCATGATCAAGGACGCGCTGGGTGCGGGCGAGACTTCGCCCTTGACCTTGCTCTTCGGCGTTCGGCACGAGGAGGACCGGCTCTACCTCGAGGAGCTCGACGCGCTCACCGCGAAGCACCCGAACTTCCGTGTATTTTACAGCATATCGCAACCCGCCGCCGACTGGCCTGGCTTCCGGGGATACGTGCAGACGCACACCGAGGCGCTGTGGCGCGAGCTGGAGGTCGCAGGACGTCCTCACGTCTACATCTGCGGGCTCGAGCGGATGGTCGGGGCCGTGAGGGATCTGCTGCGAAAGCAGATGGGTGTAGATCGCAAGCAGGTCCACAGCGAGCGTTACGACTGAGTTTGTGGGGCGCCCGCGTTCGTGCGCCGCGCGCCGTCCTGAGGTCCCCGTCTACCCGCGCTTGTCAGAAACCCTTGCGCGCGATCGCCTGATCGCCAGCTTCGATCTCGTGCCGCGACTGGATGACGACCGTCATCGCCGACTTCTTCCGCACGCTGATGACGCGGAGCTCGGCGAGCACTTCCTCGGGGAGTCGCGACGAGTCGCGCGGCTTCGGCACGTTCTCGGTCGCGGCCGGCGAGTCATCCTCGAGAGCGATGCGCTTCGCGGGGGAGCCGGTCGTGAGCGTCTGGTGCCAGGCGTCACCCTTGCGGATGACGAACATGCGGTTGCCCGGCTTGAGACCGGCTTCCTCGCCCTGGTTCACGAAGACGACCTGGTTCTGACCGAAGAGGCCGTGCGGCTGCACGCTCGTGAGAATTCGCGAAGCTACGTCCGTCTCGTTGCGCGCCGGCGGGACGACCTCGAAGCGACGCGCCACCGGACCGACGCGGGCACCGCGCTCGATCGCGTCGAGCGCCTCGATGATCTTCGCGCGCCCAACGTGGGTCTTCGCGTCGTACTGGTCGACCTTCGCGGTTCCCTGGATGCCGATCAGCTTTCCGCCGCCGACGCTGCGGAGCGGACGATAGATGGTGAGCTCCTGACCGATCTTGAGGTCGTGGTTGCCGGAGATGCGGAGGTAGACCTCGTCGTTGTCGGTGAGGATCATCTTCTCCTCCGGCGACCCGGAGAGCTCACCCCAGTTGTTCGTGTCGTCGTCGATGAAGCCCTCGTTGCGGAGAAAAATGGTCTCCGGAGGGACCGACCGGCGGCGATCGATCAGCTGCGAGCCACCGGTCGACGGCTGCGCCGTCGCGAGCAGGTCGCTCGCGCCGCGAAGGCGGACCTGGTCGCCCGGGAAGATCCAGTGCGGGTTCTGGATCTGCGGGTTGAACGCCCAGATCCGAGGCCACTGGTACGGGTTGCGGAAATAGTGATCGCAGATGTCCCAGAGCGTGTCGCCCTTGCGGACCTGGTGCACGCCAGCGTTGGTGTTCGACCCGCGGAAGTCTCCGTTGCCTCCGCCGAGGATGAACGAGCTCGAGTCGCTGCCGTGCGCGGTGCCGGCACCGCCCCCGCCGCGCTTGAAGTCGAACGAGTCCTGCTGGTTGCCGGTGATCGGCTTCGACGACGAGAACTGCGCGTTGCCTCCGCCGAGCGTTCCGCCAGGAGGCGGAGGAGCGACGCCACCGGGAAAGCCCGGCGTCACGACGGTCGTCGACACGGTGCCTCCGCCGGACGCGGGAGCGCCGCTGCCGCTGTTCGGTCCGCCGGGGTTCGCGGGGTTTCCGCCGCCCGTGTTCTGCGCGTTCGCGGCAGTGACGTGCGTGGTGAGCGCCGCCAGCATGCCGAGGACGATCGCGAGGTGCCTAGTAGTCGCCGGATGCGCGGTGCTCATCGATTCTCCTTCGGTCCCTTGCGATCAGGCGAGTTGTCCTCGCGTGCGCCAGTGCTCGTGCCGCTGGTCTTTCGGCCCGCTGTCGCGGGAATTCGCTTCGCGGCGTCACTGCGCGGATAGTCGTTCTTCAGTCGATCCCAGTACTCGCGGGCTCGTTGCGAGGCCCCGAGACGGTCGTGACACATGCCTAGCTTGAGGAGCGCGTCAGGCGCCTTGTTCCCGCTGCCCGGGCGCGACAGCACCGACTCGAACTGCTCGGCCGCGCGAAGGTACTCGCCCTGCGCGAAGTACGCCTCACCGCGCCAGTAGAGGGCGTTCTCTGCATACGGATGGTCGGGCCAGCGCGTGAGGAACGCATTGAGCCCCTCGAGGCCCTTGTCGTACTGCTTGCCCTGGACCTGCGCGAGCGCCGCCTCGTAGGCGGACTTGGCGTCGGGATCGAGCGCGCTCGATGCGCTCGATCGTGGAGGGTCGACACGACCGGGCTCGCTCTCTTCAATCCGAGCGCGGCCCCCCGACTTGCCGCTGCGGGGCCGCATCGGTGCTGCGCCCGGAACGCCGCTCACGCGAATGTCGGGACGGGCGGCGGGATCGTTGGGATCGGCGGCGTCCGAGTCGGACGGCCCACCGAGCTGGACGACACGCCCGGCCGCCGCGGGAGACGGCGCGAAGCTGTTCTCCGCGCGGGCGGTCTTGTCCTCCGCGATGGCGTCCTCGACGATGCCGAGTCGCTGATCGAGCTTGTCGTTCTCGGCCTCCATCTTGGAGACCTGCTCGCGCATCTCGGCGAGCTGCCGGTCCGCGGCGGTCTCGGGCCGGCCGCAGCCGGCAAGCACGGCAAGGGCCGAGCAGAGGAAGAAGCCGACAGTGGAAGGGACACGACCTCGCATCGCTAGGAAGGGTAGGCCCCCCGGCCCTCCCCACGCCAATTTCTGGCGGCCGCGACCTTTACCCGAGGCCGCTCCTGGGGCAGTCTTCACGCCCGATGGCCGCCCCCCGCAAGAAGCTCGATCTCCGGAAGACCCTGTTTCTTCTTCCGAACATGATCACGCTCTCGAGCATCTTCTGCGGCTTCGACTCCATTCGGATCTCGGGCGCCGCCACCGAGGGTAAGGGTGACGAGTACTACTACGCGTCCCTTCTCCTCGTTTATGCGCTGTTCTACATGCTCGACGGGCGCGTGGCGCGCCTCACGAAGACTCAGAGCGCCTTCGGCCTCCAGATCGACTCGCTCGCGGACGTGATCTCGTTCGGCGTCGCGCCGGCGCTCCTCGTCTACAAGTGGTCGCTCTTCCAGCAGGGCACGTTCGGCCTCTTCGTGGCCTTCACGTTCGCGGCGATGGGCGCGGTCCGCCTCGCGCGCTTCAACGTCCTCTCCATGGGTGAGGGCGGCAAGCCGACGAAGCCGAGCAAGTACATCGTGGGCCTTCCGGTCCCGGGCGCGGCGGGCATTCTCATCTCCCTCGTGGTCGCCAACCACGCCGTCGGCGGCGACCTCGCCGGTCCGAAGTACGTCTACCCGATGATGGGGCTCACAGCCTTCCTCGCCTTCCTCATGGTCTCCACGATCCGCTTCCGGTCGTTCAAGGATCTCAAGCTCAACGCGCGCTCTGTGGGCCTCGTGCTCTTCGCGGTCGCCTCGAGCGCCATCGTCTCGCTCCAGACGAAGCCCGCCTTCGTGCTCGTGTGGCTCCTCTCCTTCTATGTGATCATCGGGCTCGTCGAGACGATGATCGCGCTCCCGCGCGAGCACGCCGCCCGCAAGAAGCGCGAAGAGGCGGCCGCCGCGGTCGCGACCGAGCGAGGCAGCATCCCGCCGAGCTGATTCACCTCCACCGCGGCCACGCGAAAATCGCGGGCTTCGCGTCGGCGGCTGCCCCCGTCAAACGGTCGAGGTAGCGGGAGATCCGCTCGTCCGCTTCGCGCTGCGTGGGCGGAAGCATGGCTGCTCGAGGCGTAGCGCTCGATCTGTCTTCCCGCATGCAGGCGCAGGCATCTAAGCTTCACCCGTCCGTAATGCTCGATGACCTCTACCACCTGCGCGAACGCGCCCGAGCTGCCCTCTCTCGCGGCGACCTCGACGACGCGGCAAACTCGCTCGTGTCGGCGGCCGCGCAGACGCACGTGGCAGAGCACGACTACCTGTCGGTGCTGCGTCCGCTCGCCGAGGTACTCTCGCGCCGCAACGACCATCGCAGCGCGCTCACCGTCGTCTGGTACATGGCGTTCTCCGAGAACGACGGCTGGAAACGCGCGATGGCGATGCTTCCGGGCGTCACTTCGGTCGACCGGGCGCGCACGCTCGCCGCGACCGGAG
The DNA here is from genome assembly GCA_043717125.1 of Polyangiaceae bacterium. Taxonomy (GTDB): domain Bacteria; phylum Myxococcota_A; class Polyangia; order Polyangiales; family Polyangiaceae; genus Labilithrix. The sequence continues at coordinate 12,755 of JAYSXP010000620.1, forward strand.
ACATGGCGGGCGCTGCCCGCGAGATGGAGAACGCCGGCCTCGTCGCCGCCGCCGCCATTTATAGAGAGAAGGCGGACGACTGGCGCGGTGCGCGCGCGCTCTGGTCACGCCTTGCGCAGGTGGTCGGCGGTGGCGCGGACGCCTACAACGGCGCGCTCGTTCAGTTCAACCTCGCGCGCTGCGCGAAGAAGTGCGGCGACGCCCGCCAGGCCCGCGAGGCGAACGTCTCCGCGGTGCGCCTCCTCGAAGAGGCCGCCGACTACTTCGAGAGCGTCGGCCAGCGCGAGCGCGCGTTCGACTGCTTTCAGGTGCTCGTCCAGATCGGCCGCGAGAGCGGGATGTTCGAGGACGTGCTCGAGGGGTTCGTCAACTGCATCCGGATCCTCCGCGAGGACCACCTCAAGTACTTCGCGCTCCAGTACTTCGAGGATGCGCTCCAGGCCGCCAAGGAGCGGAAGGAGCTCTCCGCCGCAGCGACGCTCGCGCGCGAGGCCGCCGATTACGCGCGCGTGCTCGGCATGAGCAGCGCCTCCGCACATTACGTCGTCGTGCAGGCCGAGCTCTGGCGCGACGTCGCCAAGCAGCACCTCGAGCGCGGCGCGCCGCCGGAGATCGCCGAGAACGCGCTCCTCGCAGCGATCCTCGCGTTCGGCGAGGTTGGTCACTACGCCCGCGTCGGCGGGCTCTACAACGACCTCGCGCTGATGGATCTCGAGGAGCAGCGCAAGAAGCACTACGCGCGCGCCGCAAAGCGCTACGACGGCGTAACCGACGAGGCGATCGACACCGCACCCCTGCCCTCGCACTTACGCCAGGACAATCATTTCCCCGACGTCTGGCACGTCGACCTCATCGAGTGGGAGCAGCAGGGCAGCGCCGCCGAAGCGTGCGCCGACGTGCTCCTCGACAAGCGCTGGCCGGATCTCATCCGTCGCAAGGCGATGCTCGCGCGCCTGACGGCCTTCGCCGTGGAGAGCCGCCCGGAGGACTCGACCGGCCCCGCGACCGCCGCCCGCGTTCGTCTCGCCGATCAGCTCGCGCAGCTGCAGCTCTACGCGGTGCTGTCGCCGCTCGAGAAGCTCTTCACCCGTGCGGAGCGGCCGGTCAAGGTCGCCGTATTGGCGGCGATGCAGCAGCTCTTCTTCAAGCGCAGCTTCGTCACGGTGCGCACGGGGCTCCGCGACAACGATCCTGCGGTGATCGAGCAGGCCTCGAAGGCAGTGGAGAGCCTGTATTTTCAGCACGCTTTCGATCCGCTCTCGCGCATCGTTCGCGAGTCGCCGCAGCCGGCTGTGCGAGCGTCGGCCCTGCGAGCGCTCGCACGCGTCGACACGATGGAGGCCGCCGAGTTCCTCCTCGGCATCCTCGAGCACGGCGCGCCGGCGGATCGCGTGGCCGCGCTCGACGGTCTGAAGCGCTCGCGCGGCGCTCGATTCATCGAGCTCGCGCGGAGCGCGATGCTGACGACGGCTCCCGAGGTGCAGCAGGCTCTTCGCGACGTGCTGCGCTCTCGCGGCATCGCAGCCTAGGCGCTCGCGCCTACTCGAAGTCGCTACGACCGGGCGGAGGCGGGTCGCTGTCGATGCCGTGCTTCTTCATCAAGCGATAGAGCGCATAGCGGCTCGAGAGCCCGAGCTGTCGCGCGGCGTGGGTGACGCGACCGTGCTGCGCGCGGAGTGCCTCGCGGATCTCCTCGCCACTCGGCTCGGGACGCTGCGGCGGCGGCGGAGTCATTCCGGCGTTCATGCGTGGAAGGCCGGGCGTTGCGGGTACGGGCGGCAGCGAGGGAGGCTCATCCGAGGGCCGCTGCACCGTGACACCGATGCGATGCTCGCCGGAGCCGGAACTACCACGCAGCTCCGGCGGCGCCTCGATGACGTCGTCGTGGCTCTCGCCCATCGCACGCCAGAGGATGGCGTCGAGCTCGCGAAGGTTCGTGGTGAAGTCGCGACGGAACAGGCTCGCGACGAGATCCTCGCCGAAGCGTGCGTACTCGTAGCCGCTCGGCGTCGTCTCGATGAACGGCTTCGCGATGTCACCGCTGCGACGCGCGGCACGCAGGAGGAGGTGCCGCGCGATCAGCGGGATGTCCTCGCGACGCTTCGTCAAGTTCGGCAGCTCGATGCGCGCCGTGAAGCGCGCCGCGAAGTCGTGCTTCAGCATGGCCGGGTCGCGGTTCGTCGCCGCGATCAGCCGGAAGTTCGAGCGCCTCGCGACGCCTTCACCGAGGCGCTGGTACTCGCCGTCGGCGTCCATCACGCGCAGCAAGTGAGCCTGGAGCTCGAACGGGAGCTCGCCGATCTCGTCAAGGAACAGGCTCCCGCCGTCGGCCTCGCCGATGAGGCCGCGCCGCTCCGCCATACCCGGGTTCGGGTAGTTCTTCGCGTTGCCGAAGAGCTCCGCGTCGATGAGGCCCGACGGGAGCGTCGCCGCGTTGCGCGCGACGAACTGCTGGAGCCCGCGCGCGGAGAGATGGTGAACCGCCCGCGCCGCGAGCTCCTTGCCCGTGCCGCTCTCGCCGAGGAGCAGCGCGTGCGTGTCGGCCTTCGCGGCGAACGCGAGCTTCTCGCGGAGCCTCCACACGCAGGGCGCCTCACCGACGATCCCGTTCGCGTCCGCCTCGCCAAACGTGCCGACGTCGACCTCGGGGAAGAGACGGAGCGGCGGGATCTTCTCGGGCCGACGCACGCAGTAGAGAATGAGCTCGCGACGGAGGTGGATGACGTCCCCTGGGCGCACGAGTGCGGCGTCCGTCCGGCGGCCGTTCACCTCGAGCTGGCACTGACCGAGGCGCTCGACGTCGGCGCCGTCCTCACGCGGATGGACAAGGAGCTGCCGACGCGAGAGGCCGGGGGCGACGAGAGGCGCGGTCGATGTCATCGAGCCCGGCCGCTGGCGAGAGAAACGGAGGCGCGGCTCGACACCGTCGGGGCTCGGGCCACGGCCGAGCACCATGGGCGGCCCCCCCTCTCCCAGAACGGCGACCTCACCGACGCGATCGGGCTCGCTTGGACACCAGACGATGACGAGCATCGCGATATCCGGCGTAGGACCGCCGGCCTGCGGGCGATCGCTCTCGGGGAGGATCGTCGCCGTCGAGGCGGGGGAGCGCTCGCTCGGGTCGGGCATCGCGACGCAAGGATGTCACGACCTTGCGACGGACGGAACGGTCGCGGGGAGCGCGCTCGCAAAACGGCGCACAAAACGACGACGGCAGTGCTGTCCTCTCGGACGGCACCGCCGCATCTGTCTCACGAGCCTACCGCGAAAGGATCAGGGCTTCGGGCGGTGCGAGTACGGCGTGAAGCCGTCTTCGAGCCTCGCGCCGATTTCGAGGGGGTTGACCTCGTGGAAAACCGGGGGGGTGACGCCGATCCTGGTGCCGGGGACGGCATCAAAGCCGGAGGGAACGATGTCGATGCGCGGATCAGCCTGGCCGCCGGACCAGCTCTCGACCTGGCGAGCGCGGGTCTCGTCGAGGGGTTGAGCGTAGAGGTCCGTGAGCTTGCCGGTCTGCGATACGTCCGACGTGCGGTCGTTCTTGATCGCGGGAGCGTTCGGATCGGAGAGCGCCACGTTCGGCTGGTCCGTCCCGGTGGGCTCCGCATCCGCGGCGCAACCGCCGAGCGCGAAGGAGGCGGTCACGACGAGGACAGAAACGATCGAAGAGAGGCGCATGGGAGTAGCTCCGTCAGAGTTGGTTAGGTGCGACGCATTGCGTCGCGGCGGGGTTGTGAGACTTGGGACCGCCGAGGGAGCCCACGCGGCCGTCAGATTCGACGTCCTGCGTTCAGCCGGGCTCTCCGCGGCGTTCGTGACGACTCTGATGCAGACGGCGGGCCAACGTTGGCAGAGCCCTAAGTAATTGAAATGAGGTGCGCGTTCGGTTGTTCGGAATTGTTCGGGAGCTGTGCGCACAAACTTGCAGACCGTGCGGGTTGTTCGCGAACAGTTGTGCGGGACTTTTCTCACGAAGATCACGGGCAAAAACCCACTGTGGAGCTGGCGATCGCGGGGGTGGATCGCACAACCAGTAGGGGTGGGTGTACGAGGATGTAATCGTAGCCCGCGGGGGTGCCCCAGGGCCATTTCACGGTTTCTTCGAGTCACGCGAGTCGCCCGAGCCATGGATCATCGTGCGAGTCGACGAGGCGATGCCCATGAGCGTCCCCGAGGCCGTCGCTGGAGGACCTTCAGCGCGACGCGGTCGCCGTGACGGTGGGTTGCCGCATAGACGGCCGCCATTCCGCCGGCGCCGAGCAGGGCGTCGAGCCGGTACTTCGCGACGACCCCGGTTCTGTCTGGCTCATTTTTCAGGGGATCCAGCGTTGCGGGAACCTCGCGCGGTGCGCTCTGTCGTTCGGTCGTGCAGCGAACCTTTCGGCTCGTCGTCCTTCTGCTCCTCGCGCTGTTGCAAGGTGCGCTGTCCGGAGGGCACGCGCAGGCGCTCCCGGCGGACCCGGCGGCGCGCGGCCTCGATGTGTTCGTGCACGTCGCTCCGAATGCGGCGCCCGGTGGCATCCTCGAGCTGACGGCGAGGGCGTACGGCTTCCCTTCCGTGACCCACGCGGTGCCGCTCGCCGGCGCGACGCTCGAGATCGGATGGGACCCGGAGGAGCTCGATGGTGCGGCGCCGCCGCCGAGCGTCCATGCGACGACCGACAGCGAGGGCCGCGCGCGCGTCGCGATCGAGGTGCCGAACGGGCTGCCCCGCGCGCTTTCGCTCCTCGTCGCCGTCCGTCATGGCGGGCATGCACGCACGCGCAGCGTCGCCGTCGCACGCGGAGCGACGAGCTCCGTCGAGCTCCACACCGCCGACCTGCGCGTCGTGCCCACGAGCACGATCTCCGCATGGGTGCGGGTCGTCGGCACCGCGGGTGAACCGCTCGCCGGCGCCGGGGTCGTCGTGTCTCTCCTCGAGGGCGGCGTTCCGCGCTTCACGGAAAAGCTCCACACCGATCGCGGCGGACTCGTCATGGCGCGCGTGCCCATCCCGCGCATCGACGAGCCTGTATGGGAGTGGACGCTCCGCGCGCAGGCCGAGGCGGCCGGTGTGCGACCGACGGAGCTCGTGCTCCGACCTCGTGAGGAGAACCCCGGCACGCCGGTGCTCGAGGCTGCGTGGGACGAGCCCGCCTCCGGCGTCCTGCCGGGCGACCGGGTGCACTTCGAGATCCGGCTGCGCGATGCCACCGGCCAGCCCGTCATCGAGCACCCCGTGCGCTACTGGGTCGGGCCCAAGGGCACGACCCCCCCGACCACGGACAAGGACTGGGAGCGCCTCGCGATGCGCGGCACCACCGACGGCGCGGGCGTCGTGTTGGGGGTCCGCGACGCGCCGACGCTCGTGAAGAGCGCGGGTACCTCGATGATCCTGATCGCGCGCTCGACGCTCGAGGGACACGCCCTCGCGCGCACGACAGCCGTAACGGTGGGCGCGGCGAGCGCCTCGGCGCAGCTCGTGCCGGAGGTCCCGGCGATCGTCCCGGGTCTCACGCAACGCATGATGCTCACCGTGCTCGACGGTCACAACAAGGGCGTCGCCGGCGCGTTCACGCTGAGCGCCGACGGGCTCGCGACCACGGTGATGACCGACGCGCGAGGCGAGGCCGAGGTGACGTGGAACGCGCCCGCCGGCGTCGGTGCAACGCGCAACGTAGGTCCGTGCGCGGGCGGAGTCGCCGCCGCCGTGGTGATCCGACCGGCACGGGCCATCGAAGTGCTGAGGTCGCAGCAGGAGCCGTTCACGCTTTGCTTGCCGGTCGATCGCGATGCCGCTGGCGTGGTCCACGTCACCCCCGACGTCGCCAAGCCCGGCGAGAAGGTCCGCGTGACCATCGCCTCGGCACGTGGCGCTCAGGCGGGGTCGCACAGCGTCGTCCTCCGCGCGCGCGAGCACGACCAGGCGACGACCGCTTGGCTCGACGCGCGCCCCGACGGCACGGCCACCGGTGAGATCACCGTGCCCGCGAACGCGGCCGCCGGCGCGTGGGACGTGTCGGTCGCGCAGCCCGACGGCGCGCGAGAGGCGCGTGTGCTCGGTGCGCGGCTCCTCGTCATGCCGGCCGTCGCGCCGCTCATGAGCCTCAAGCGTCTCGGTGGACGCGCCACGCCGGGCGGCGTCGTCGACTTCGAGGCGCAGCTCACCGACGGGCACGGACGCGGACTGCCGGGCGCGATCTCCGCGATCGTGGTCGACGCATTCGGCGGCGGCACCGCGAACGTCGCGTCGCTCGATACGCGGACGCGACTCTGCGAGGCGATCGGCATCGGTGACAATCGATGCACGGCCATCCTCGACCGCGAAGCGTCGACCGAGCCGATCCGCCGCGCGCTGCTCGGTCATGGGAGCGAGCACGAACGCGTGGTCCCCGCGAACGATCCCGGCGCGCACGCCTCGAAGGAGCTCGAAAAGGCCTTCTCCGCCGTTCTCCACTCGCTCGAGGGCGCGATCTTCGAGTCGACGAAGAGCCCGCAGACGCTCATCGACGCGCGCCGCAAGCAGAATGGCCGCTGGGTGATGAACCCCGAGCTGCTCACGCTCGTCACCGACGCGATGGATCCGCCGCCCGCGACTCCAGGCGGCGAGAAGCTCGTACTCGCGGATCTGGTAGCGGTCGATTCTCAGGTCACGTTCGACACCGTCGCGCGGCGCGTGACCCGCCTGAAGCTCTTCACTGTGCTTGCCGCCGTGCGCGAGATGCGCGCGCATAAATCGCTCGACCCGGACGAGCCCGTCTTCAAGGATCCGAATGCGCTCCTTCGCCGGCTCGTGCGCGACGGCACATTGAGCGAGGACCAGCTCCTCGATCCGTGGGGCGGCACGATCCAGTATGTCCGCTCGAACGGCCCGCCGCCGGCGCCGTTCCTCGGCACCGTCCACGGCTTCGATCTGCGTGCGCCCGGGCCCGACGGCCTGGTGGGCACCGCCGACGACGTGCGCGATCCGTTCGAGCGCGTCGTGCGGTCGGGCAGCCCGTATGCGCGCGCGATGGAGGAGGACAAGATCGTCGATGCCAAGTGGGACATGGTCGTCTCCGACGCAACCGTGAGCGCCTGGCAGCAGCTCTTCGCCGAGCTCACGGGTCGTGAGCTCGGATTCGGCGCCGGCGGACTCGGCCTCAGCGGTGTCGGCGAGGGAGGCGGGGGCAGCGGCTCCGGCATCGGGCTCGGGAGGGTCGGCACGCTCGGTCATGGCGCCGGGAGAGGCAGCGCCGGGATCGCGAGCGGCAATGCCTACTGGTCGGCGCCGGTTCGCACCGACGCGGAGGGTCGCGTTCGCGTCGCGATCCCGCTCGGCAGCGCAGAGACGACGTGGCGCGTCGCCTTCGTCGGCGTGCCCGACGGACTCTCGCCCGCCTCCACGACGACGGACATTGCGAGCGACCTCCCCCTCTCGCTCCGCATCGACAGCGGCGCGCGGTGGGTCGACGGCGACGTGGTCGAGACCTCGGTGCTCGTCCGCAACCGGACCGACGCGCTCGTGCACGCGACGCTCGAGGCCACGGCGGAAGGCGCGGCGGTCCTCGACGGAGCCACGACGGCTTTGCGCAACGTCGACATCCCCGCGCACGGTGCGCGGACGGTGCGCGTGAAGCTCCGCGGCGCGAGCGCCGGTGAAGGACGAGTCGTCCTCGTCGCGCGCGCGCCGGGCTTGCCCGAAGACGTGCTCCGTCATTCGTGGGAGATCGCGCCCGCGGGCGAGCCGCGCGTGCTGACGCGGACGGCATGGGCGTCCGGTGACCGCAACCTCGGTATCGTGCTCGACCACGGGTATCGCGTCGCGGGCGCGCCGCGGCTCGTCCTCGAGCGCGGCTACGACGATGCCGTCGCCGGCGCGCTCGGGTCGCTCGAGCCCGAGGGTCAGAGGTCGACCGATGCGCTCGTCGACGCGCTGGAGACGAGCGTCCGCGTGCAGCGATGGGCACTCACCTTGGACACCCCGCGCCATCGCGCGCTCGCCGGCATCGCGGCGGACTCGGCCGCGCGCGCGCAAGGTCGCTTCAACGCGCTCGTGAAGCTGGACGACGCCTCGCACAGTCCTGGCAACGGCGTGACGTGGGCGCTTCGTGCGCGCGCGGGTCTGCTGACGTCGACAGGCCCTGGGCCCGCCGACGCCAAGAATCCGGAAACCGTCTGTCCAGGGACCTGGGCGGATGCGCGTGAGCACCTCGCGACGCGCGACACACGCATCGGTGAAGATGACGCGCTCGACGTCGAGCCCGCACCGGGCGCTGCCGTGCCTCCGTGCTGGGGTGCCTACGTCGCGGAAGCGACGCGATCGCTCGGCGAGGACGCGGATCCGGAGAGGATCGCGCGCGCGCTGATGGCGTTCGCGGAGCGGCCCCATCGCGCGGCGGTCGCTGCGAAGCTCACCGAACGCCTCCGCCACCTCGTCAAGCTGTCGGCGAGCGGTGACATCGACGGCCCCAAGAACGGCACGCCGCTCACCGATCGCGGCCGACGCGCGATGATCTACGCCGCGCTCCTCCGCACGCAGCGGCTCGGCACGTCTCCGACGACCGCGGATGTCCTCTTCGGAAAGCTCGCCGCGCTGCGCGATGCCAACGGAGGCTACGGGGCCTCGGCGGCGACGGTCGCCGTGGTGCGCGCACTGCTCGCGTCGCAGCTCGGTGGTCACGGCGTAACGCGCGCGCACGTGCACGTCGCTGGCAGGAGCGGTGGCGCCGCGACCGATCGCGACGTCGACGTCTCCGCGTCGGGCTCCACCGTCGTCGCTCTCCCACCGGGCACGCTCGACGTCGCCGTGCACACGGAGGGCCCTGGGCTCGTCGCGCGTTTCGAGCGGCCCATTCTCCGCATGTGGACGCGGCCTCCGCCTCCGCACGAGAGCCCCGTCGGTCTCGAGGTCGTCTGGCCCGCGGACGCGGTCGCCGGTGGAAACGGGACGTTGCGGCTCATGCTGCGTCACGTGCTCGACGGGTCGATCGAGATCGACACGAAGGTGCCGCTGCCTCCGGGCGTGACGCTCGGTGCGTCCGTCGCGGGAGTCGCGCAGGTGCAGGGCGTGCTGACCGTCCGCCAGTCGGTCCACCGGAGCGGCTCCGTGATCGACATTCCGATGCGCTTCGGCCTGGCCGGAAAGGTCACCGTGCCGGAGGCGACGGCGCGCATCACGCGCTCGGCCTCGGGCGTCGCCACCGCCCCGGCCCGGCACCTGACCGTTCGGTGAGCACAGACGAATGCTCCGCTAGGCGCCGCAAACGCTGCCGTGGTATGCCCCGGCGGCTACCCGCAAGAAGCGGGGGGGCGGAAAGATCCGGGGGCGCTCATGAAGACGAGGTTGTTCGCGATGCTGAGCCTTGCGGGGCTTTCGGGAGTGCTTGCCGCTACGGCGATGCCCGGCTGCTCGTCCGACACGACCGAGGCGACGGCGACCGATGACGGTGGCACCGATGCCCCCCTCGACGTCGTGAAGAAGTTGCCGATGGAGGCTGCCCCCGACGAGCTGCCCGACACGGGCCCTGCGGTTTGTCCGACGACGACGCCGATCGCTGCTAGCGATGTCACGAAATGGGAGCCGCCTCCGGCCGTTCAGAACACCGCGTGCACGCAGAGTGACGTCGACGCGCTGAAGGCCGCGTTCAAGGCGTCGGCGACCGGCAGCGTGAAGTTCACCGAGATCAAGACCGCGCTTGGCACGTCGTGCAGCGGGTGTGTGTTCTCACCGATCCTCACCGACGCCGGCAACTCGACGACATGGAGCGTGTTCGTCGAGACCGGTACCAACGCCATCGACAACCGGACGGCGTCCTGCTTCGCGCGACTCAAGGACGAGACCTGCGGTCGGACCCGCTCGCAGTTCGAGTTCTGCCTTCGGAAGGCGTGTACGGCGACCGATTGCCCGACCGACGCCGACCTGAAGAAGTGCAAGCTGAAGGTGCAGATGGGCGCGTGCAAGACGATCACGGACGCGTATGTCGCCGCCTGCCCGAACGAGACCGAGCTCCTCGACAAGTGCGGCCTCTACGCGTCGATCGGGCTCAGCTGCGCAGGCGCCCTCGACGGCGGCATCGACGCCGCCGCTCCCTGAGAGGCTACGCCTCGAGGTTCGACTTGCTCGGCGGCTCGACGCAAGCCGCCGGGTCGCGCGCGGTCGCGCTCTCGTCGAGGATCTTCCGTAGCTTCGACACACTCTCCGTATCCCCCATGACGATGAGCGTCGTGCCCCCGTCGATCAAGTGGTCGGGGTCGGGATTGTAGATGAACGTGCGGTCCTTGTGGCGCACCGCGATGACGAGGAGCTTCGTCTCGCGGCGGATCGGGCTGTCCTTGATGGACACGCCGACGTAGCTCGAGTTCTCGGGGACGATCGCCTCCTCGATCCGGAGGTTCTTCGTCTTGTCGCGGAGCATCTGGTCGAGGAACTCGTTGACCTCGGGCCGCACGAGCTCGCTCGCCATACGACGCCCGCCGATCATGGCCGGGTTGACTACGGAGGTCGCGCCCGCCTTGAGCATCTTGGCGTCGGCGCGGTCCTCGACGATCTTGCTCACGATGCGTGCGCTGGCGTTGAGACTGCGCGCGCTGAGCGTGACGAAGAGGTTGTCCTTGTCGTGCGTGAGCGCCGCGACGACGCCCATCGCGCGCTCGATGCCGGCCGCGACGAGCGTGTGGTCGTCCGTCGCGTCGCCGTGTACGTAGAGCATCTTACCGCCGCAGATGTCGGCGGAGAGACGCTCGAGGTGGCCCTGATCGCGGTCGATGACGACGAACGGCGTCCCGGTCGCGACCAGCTCCTCGATGACGTGCTTGCCCGTCGAGCCCGCCCCCGCGACGACGACGTGCCGCTCGATACCGGCGATGGCCTTGCGCATTCGATTCCTCCGGAG
>JAYSXP010000063.1:0-6829 GCA_043717125.1 Polyangiaceae bacterium
TTGATGATCGCAGTGGCCTCGTCCGCCATCGCGCGATGCTTCGCGACGTTCGGGTGACCGTCGCACCCCGTGAGGTCTCCCTGCTGCGAGCGTGTGAACTCGAAGTAGTAGACCTTCGCGTCGCCCGCGCCGTTCTTGGCGGCGACGACGTTGGCAGCGGCCGTCTTCACGTTCGTGTACGCGTTGTAGCCGGGCGGATAGGCGTCGTTGAGCGAAGGCGCGACGGCGCAGAAGATGTGCGCGTTCGAATGCTTCGTGCGGATCAGCGTCACCATCTCGTCGTACTTCGCCTGGAACGCCGCGAGGGTAGGAGCATCCGGCGCGTTGTTGGGATTGCCGTCAGGGTCGTCGTAGTCGTTGCCGCCGAGCGTCATCCACACGACGTCCGGGGTGTAGTTCGCGAAGCTCCACGGGCTCGGGTCGCTGAACGGGAGGATGCGCGGGTAGACGAACGAGTAGGTCTCGAGGTCCGGCCGGTAGTTGTTCTGGTAGAGCCCCTTGCCGGAGACCGAGAGGTTGTGGTGGTCACCTCCGACGTCCTTCGCCACGAGCGCGGGGTACGCCTTCTGTGAGTTTTCCGTCGCGGAGCTGAACGTGCACGGGTAGACGCCTTCGACCCCGAAGCCGTTCGAGGCCGAGTCGCCGAGGAACTCGAGGTGTCGCGTCAGCCTGGGCGGAGGCGCGAGAAGGGTGCCGCCGCTGAAGTCGAAGCCCATGAACTGCGAGGTGCCGATCTGCGGCTCGCTCAGCCTGAGGAGACGCACCGTGTGAATGCCCGGCGCCAGACCGGTCGCGAGCGTGTACGTCGTCTGCGCGCGCTCGAGCGTGAGGATCGTCGAAGTCGCATCGACGAGGACCTGCCAGCGAGTCTTGCCCAGATCGCCGAAGAGGATCTCGTCATTGAAGGTCGCCTTCACCTCGGTGCCCGAGAAGCGCGCGAGGATCTCTGCGCTCGGGTAAGCGACCGTCGGGCCGAGCGCGGGGGTCGTGTCGAAGCGCCCGACGAAGACCACCTCCGGAGGCGCTGGCGCAGCATCGGCGGCGTCGCTCGCGCTTCCGTCGACCGCCGCGGCGCCGTCGGCGGTGCTCGCGCCGTCGGCGGTGCTCGCCTCGTCGCTCACGCTGACCTCGCTGCCGGGGACCCCGGCATCGGCGGTGGGCTCGACGCTGCCACCGTCGTCGGAGCTCGAGCACGCGTACCCGCCGAGCACGAGGGCAGTCGCGATGCCGAACGCGGGGAGGTGACGTCTCAAGGTGAGACCATCCTACGGGGTCACCGCGACTACTCGCGCACGAACTTGAAGGGGACGTTGATCGTCGTGGTGGTTCCCGAAGCCGGGAATCTCCACGTCCGCACCTGCGCCTCGATGCATCGGGAGACGACCGGGTCGTCGCCGTTCGAGGACGCCGAATCCACCGTGCCCGTCGGGCCCACCGCCAGCATCACGGTGACGTTCGCCGCCGATCGCCCGTCGTCCCCCGGCCGCCGCTCCCAGCACGTTCGCTTGATGCCCGCGCGGTGCGCGAGGATGACCCGCTCCACCGCCGCCTGATCGAGCGGCTGCGTGACCTGGTCGCGCTCCGCAGGCAGTCCGGCGGGCAGGCGCGGGTCGTTCGGGTTGCTCGGCAGCGTGGGAACGCCGAGCGCCGTACGCACGCGCGCGACGTAGCCGGGGTGATCCGGTCGGTCGCGATGAACGATGGTCCCGTTCGGGTCGACGACGAGCGTGGTGAAGGTGCTGATGCCGACCGGCTTCACGACCTGCGCTCCACCCAGGTCGTAGACGAGGTTGCTCGCCACGCCGTAGCGCTGCGCCCACGCGAGATCGGCCTCGCCATAGGCAACGTTGATGACCGGCACGTCGACGCCGAGCCCGCCTTCTCGCTCGAGCTTCGCCATCGCCTCGAACGCGGGCATGCAGTCGCTGCACCCCTGCAGCCACACGTTCACGACGGTGCGTCGCGAGGGCGGCAGCGTGACCGTTCCGCCGGGCCCACTGAGACGCGCGGGCCCGACGCGACCCGCAGCGTAGGGACCCAACGCTAGCGTCGGTGACAAAAGGCCTCGCTCACCGCGATCCAGCTCCATCAAGACGCCGCCGAGCTCCCAGACCGCGACGCCCGCCACCATGCTCGTCACGATGAGCGCGGCGGCCTTGAGGCGACGGCGATCGGGCGGGATGATCTCCGCGAGCGCTTTGCCCGCGCGATACGGCGTCTGTGGCGTGGGTCCGGGCGGTGTCGGCGGCACATCCACGACGTTCAGTGTGCCACGCTCTCGCGAGCGGGGCGACGTGCGCGAGTGTCGCTTTCAGCGAGGCTCGAGGTGTGCGCATCGGGGCGCAGATACGACCACCGTAACCCCCTGGTTGCTCGGCACGCGCTCGTTGATCAGCGCTGTATTGGCCGCGAATCCCGTGAAGATGTCGACGTGTTCCCCCGTCACACGAAGGCCCCGATCTTCGACGACGAAGCAGCCGTCGTGCGGTTGACCGGACTCATCGCGTGGTGCGCCGTCGAGCTCCGGGATGTACACGACCGTGCCCATCGGCAGCACCGAGGTGTCCGCCGCGAGCGTCCGCATTGGAGTGATGGGCGTTCCCGCGGCGCCGCGGCCCCACGGAAAGCTCTTCGCATCGAGCGCGTCGAAGCAGATGCGCTGTCCGGTGCGCGGGCAGACCTCCGCGCAGGCGCAGTCTCGCTTCGAGAAGCTGACCGTGCCGCCGCGCTTCAGCGTCCCGGAGCCCTGGACGCAGACCGTCTCGTAGAAGCTGCGAGGCACCTGCGCGATCGGTTGGCACGTCGCGTTCATGAGGGAAACCTTGGCGCCGCTGTGATCGGCTTCGCGCGGGAAGTCGTAGTACGTGTTGCGGAACGTGCCGAGTGGTCGCCCGCCGCCGCCGCTCCGGTCGCCCTCGCTCGCCCCGCGCTTGGCGGGAAGGCCGCCGATCGTTCGTGCGCCAGGACGTTCCCCGCGCTGCGACTCGGAGCTCTCGATCGGAGCGGTCATCCGCGAGGAGGGGGAGGACTCGTCGTCGAGCGGCTGCGCGACCCACTTGGAGCCGCTTCCCCAGCCGCATCCGGAGCCGGCGAGCGCGGGCAAGAGCGCGCCGTACGAGAACAGCAGCCACGTCTGACGACCCATCGCGCCGAGGGTATCGCCTCGAAAGGAGCGACGGACGAGCGCATTCGCGAGGAGGGCCTACGCCTACGTCGTACGAGCGTTCCCCTCATCGATTCAAGCGCCGTTGTTCTGAGGACTTACGCCCGCGAGGTGGCGACGCAATTCGAGCCGCTGCTCCTCAGCTCCGTGCGCAGGCGGCCAGCGCATCGAGGAAGCCCTCGGCCCACGTCACGGCATTCGAACGCTGTACCGAGGCGAGCAGCTTCGCGTGCCGCGTCTTCCGTTCGTCGAGCCCCATGCGAAGCGAGCGGTCCAGATCGCGCGCCATTCCGTCCGCGTGGTACGGATTCGTGAGGACGGCGTCGCGCATCTCGACGGCGGCGCCTGCGAACTGCGAGAGCATGAGGACGCCCGGGTTCTCCGCGTCCTGCGCGGCGACGTACTCCTTGGCGACGAGGTTCATGCCGTCGCGCAAGGGGGTCACGTATCCGACGCTTGCCGCGCGATAGAGCTGCGTGAGCTGGCTCTTACCGTAGGAGCGGTAGAGGTAGCGAATGGGCACCCACGCGGCCTCGCCGAACTCTCCGTTGATGCGCCCGACGATCGACTCGATCGTCGCGCGCTGCTCCGCGTAGAGCGGAACGTCGGCCCGCGAAGGAACCGAGACCTGGACGAGCGAGACCTTGCCTCGCCACTCCGGAAACTTGTCGAGCAGCTTGCCGAACGCGATGAGCCGCTCCGGGATGCCTTTCGTGTAGTCGAGTCGGTCGACGCCGAGAACGAGCTTCGAGTTTCCGAGCGACCTCATGAGGCCTTCGATCTCCTCGACTACGGCGGGCTCGGGGGCCTCCTGGAAGCTGTCCGGCAGGATGCCGATCGGCATCGCGGCGACGTGCGTCGAGTGCCCGCGGTGCTGGACGACGTCATCCGCGACCTTCGCCGGGAGCATCGCCGAAGCGCACGCGAGGAAGTTCGCGACGTGCTGTGGCGTGTGGAAGCCGAGGAGGTCGAAGTCGAGGAGCGCCTCGAGGATCTGGCTGGCCCACGGGATTATCGAGAACATGTCGAGCGACGGGAACGGGATGTGGAGGAAGAGTCCCATCGGCCCGGTGTGCCCGCGCCGGCGCATCGCCTTTGCGAAGAGCAAGAGGTGATAGTCGTGCACCCAGAGCATCGCGCGCGGCCCGACGAGGCTCGAGGCGTAGTCGGCGAGGTGCTCGTGCACCTCCTGGTAGGCGGTCCACGAGTCGTCCGAGAAGGTCACGCGGGAGGGGAACGAGTGGAACAGCGGCCAGAGCGTGCCGTTGCAGAACCCCGTGTAGTACCCGCGATACCAGGATTCCTTGTAGTCGACCCACGCGAACAGGGCACTGCCGCTCTCGACGACGCCGCTCTCGACCGGCTCGCTCTCCGCAACCGTGCGACCGCTCCATCCGAGCCACATGCCGCCGCGCGCTCGCAGCGCCGGCTCGAGCGCCGAGACGAGCCCGCCCACGTTCTTCTTTCGCTCGCTCTCGTCGCCTTCGACCGGACGGAAGTCCGGGAGGCGGTTGGAGATGACAAGCAGGCTTCGTTCCTGCGCGCTCGACTGCGGTGAAGGACGCGTGATCTCGCGTGGCAGGACGATCGGCGGGGGCGTCTGCCCGGTGCGTACGTTGTGGAAGTACCGGAGGACCGCGCGGACCTCGTCCGAGCTCTCGAGCTCCCAGCGCGCCGCGGTGCGGCGGGACTCGGCGCTACGCACTACGACGGTCTCGTCCTGCGGCTCGCAGGCGTGGAACATGTGCTCGTCCGTCACGTCGTCACCAAACGCAATGAGACGTGCGCCCGGTCCGGCCTCCTCGCGCATCCACGCGACGGCCGAGGACTTCTTCACGGACGCGGGCCGAACCTCGGCGACGAGGACGCCCTCCAGTCGTTCGTAAGCAGGATGCCGCGCGAGGAAGCGATCGATGATCGCGAAGCATTCGATCAGCAGCTCGCCACGCCTCCCGCGCCGCACGTTTCGGTAGTGGAGGGCGACGGTAGTGCTCTTTCGTTCGAGCAGCGCGCCGGGATGACGTGCGACGAGCGCATCGAGCTCCTCGGCGAGCGCGGCGAGCGGCGCGGGATCGAGATCGGCGACGTTCCGCCATGCGCCGGCGCCGCGTCGGTACGCGCCGTGCTCTGCGACGAGGTAAATCTGGTCGCCGGGGAAGAAGCTCTCGAGCCAGTCCTTCGGTCGCCCGCTGACGATCGCGACGATCATCCCCGGCAGCGTTGCGAGGTCGGTCACCAGCTTGATCGCATCGGCGTCGGGGCGCGCCTCCTCCGGCGAGCTCGCGAACGGAACGAGCGTGCCGTCCAGATCGCAGAGAATGCCGAGCGGCGAATGCCGAGCGACCGCCCTCCAGACTTCGTTATGGGCTCCGGGAGGACCGTCGGACATGCTGCGCGGGATGGATACCACGCGACCTCAAATCGCGCCGTGTGGCGCATCGCCGCGGATTGACTCGCGCGGCGTGCGACGTCCAAGATGATGTCATGCTGCCGGCGAATACGCACGCGAGGACGTCATGAATCCGGCCTCGTTCGATCCGCTCTCTACGCCGACAGGCGCGGGTGCGGCATGACCGACGGTCTTCGGCTCATGGTCTACGATCGAACATGCGTCGCGAAGTTCGCGCCCGTCGGTCTCTCGACGGCGTGGGGCGCGGGCTCGGTTCTCTATCGTGGGCTCGGACGCCTCGACGCTGCCTACGGCGCGAGCAGCTGGGACGACGCGCTCGCATGGCTCGGCACGTTCGAGCGGACGCGCGCGATCGCCGAGATTCAGTACTGGGGCCACGGCCGATGGGGGCAGGTTTTCGTCGACCGCGACGTTCTCGACGCGGCCGCGTTCACGCCGGGGCACCGCCTCGCGTCGCGCCTCGCGGCCGTTCGTGAGCGGCTCGTGCCCGGCGGCGACGCGCTCCTCTGGTTGCGGACGTGCGAGGCTTTCGGCGCGAAGGCCGGTCACGACTTCGCGCGGCGCCTCGCCGAAGGGCTGGGCTCGCGCGTCGCGGGTCACACGCACATCATCGGCGCGCTGCAGAGCGGCCTCCGCGCGCTCTTGCCCGGGCACACGCCTGACTGGAGCGCGGAGGAAGGCATCGCCGAGGGGACGGCGGACAAACCGGTTCGTGCCCACGGCTCGGGCGTGCTCCGGCCGCGCACCGTCACGTGCTTCACGCGCGAGGTGCCTTCGGCGTGGTTCACCTGAGTCGAGCTCGGCTCAGTTGCCCTTCTTCATGTCGGCGGTGCACCCGCCGGCGCCGCACGACATCGGGTCGGCCTTCCTCTTCCCTGCGCCACTCCCGGCATCGACGGGTAGCGCGGTGACGGCCGACTTCGACGGCTTGGGCTCCTTCGCCGCGCTGGTCGGGTCGGCGGGCGAGGCCGAGGCCGCGGGCGCCGCCGGAGGCGCGTGCGCGGCCGTCGCGGTGACCTCGGCCGGAGGGGTGGCGGGCGCAGGATCCGCGTCGGGTGACGCAGCTTCGGGTGACGCGAGCTCGGGTGCCGCGGACGCGCGCTCGGCCTTGCTGCATCCTGCAGAGGTTGCCGCGACGACGGCCAGCGCGGCTAGGAACGTGTCGAAGGTCAACGACGGCTTACCCATCGAGACATCCTAGCGGTCGCTTGCGCGTCGCGTAGCGCACGCATCGTACCCGATGCAATCGATGCGGC
>JAYSXP010000621.1:0-23586 GCA_043717125.1 Polyangiaceae bacterium
GGCGCCGCCGGGGATGAGCCCGACGCCGACCTCGACGAGACCCGAGTAGGTCTCCGCCGCGGCCTGCACCGCGTCCGAGCCCATGCAGAGCTCGAGACCACCGCCAAGCGTCATTCCGTACGGAGCGGCGACGACCGGCACGCGCGCGTACTTCATGCGCTGCGTCGCGTACTGGTAGCCCTTCACCATCTCGCCGATCTGGTCGAACTGCCCCTGGCTGGCCGACATGACGACGAGAAGGAGGTTGGCGCCGACGCAGAAGTGCTCGCCCTCGTTGGCGATCACGAGCGCGCGGAACTCGTTCTCAGCTTTGTCGACGGCGTGACCGATCATCGCGATGACGTCCGGATCGATGCTGTTCGCCTTCGTCTTGAACGTGAGGCCGAGGACGCCGTCACCGAGGTCCCAGGCCTCCGCGCCGTCGTTCTTGAGGACGGGCTTGTCGCCCTTCTTCAGGATCGCGAAGCTCGCGTAGCGCGGGTCGGCCTTCTGCGCGACGTACTCGCCCTTCAGGAGATCGAAGATCTTGCCGTCGTCCGCGTAGAACGCGACAGCTCCGCTCGCCTTCATCTTCGCGATCGACGCAGGCAACTTGTGCCCGGCCTTCTCCATCGCGTCGGCGGTCTCGACGAAGCCGAGCGCGTCCCAGACCTCGAACGGGCCGAGCTCCCAGTTGTAGCCCCACTTCATCGCGTCATCGATCGCGACGATCGAGTCGGCGATCTCGCCGATGCGCCGCGCCGAGTACGAGAGGCTGCGGTAGAGGACCTTGCGCGCGAACTCGCCGGCCTTGCCCTGGTCGGCGACGAGCTTCTTCACGCGCTCGCGCGGGTCTTCGATCTTCGACAGGCCCTTGGTGGCTGCCTTGATCGACTCGTCACCGCCCTTGGGGCGGTACTCGAGGGTCTTCGGGTCGAGCGTCGCGATCTGCTTGTCCGCGCCCCGCTTGAAGAAGCCGCCCTTGGTCTTGTCACCGAGGTACTTCTTCTCGACCATCTTGCGGATGTAGTCGGGCACCTCGAAGACCTTGCGGTCCTCGTCGTCGACGAGCGAGTTGAAGCAGTTCTCGGCGACGTGCACGAACGTGTCGAGACCGACGAGATCCGCGGTGCGGAAGCTCGCGCTCTTCGGGTGCGCCATCGGCGAACCGGTGATGTTGTCGACGTCCTCCGGCGCAAGGCCATCCTCGAGCATCTGGTGGATCGTCGCCATCATCGCGTGCGCGCCGATGCGGTTACCGACGAAGTTCGGCGTGTCCTTGCCGAAGACGACGCCCTTGCCGAGCGTGTCCTCCGCAAAACGCACGCAGTGCGCGACGACGGCGCGATCGGCCTCGGGCCCCGCGACGATCTCGAGGAGCTTCATGTAACGGACGGGGTTGAAGAAGTGCAGAACGAGAAAATGCTTCTTGAAGTTGTCGCTGCGCCCCTTTGTCATCGAAGAGATGCGGAGGCCCGACGTGTTCGACGCCACGATGCAGTGCTCGGGCACGATCTTCTCGAGCTTGTCGAAGAGCGCCTGCTTGGCCTCGACCTTCTCGATGATCGCCTCGATGACGAGGTCGCAGTCCTTCAGCTTGGCGAGGTCGTCCTCGACGTTGCCGGTCGTGACGAGGCGCGCGGCGTCCTTGTGGAAGAACGCGGCGGGGCGCGCCTTCAGCGCCTTGTCGAGGCCGCCCGCGGCGAACGCGTCGCGCTTCGCTTTGTTGCTCTTGTCGGCCTCGGCGAGGTTCGGCGGGACGATGTCGAGGAGGAGAACCTCGAGCCCTGCGTTGGCGAAGTGAGCAGCGATGCCGCTGCCCATGACTCCGGCTCCGATGACGGCGGTACGACGAATCGCTTTGTTCATGGCGGCGCGAATCAGACCGCACTGGCACCTGCCACGCAAGCGTGAGCTTCAGAATGTTGCGCGTGTGTTCCCGCGTCGCACGCGCCTACTTCTTGGGCGCGTCCGGCGTGCATGACGCCGAACCGAGCTTCGAGCTCGTCCCGGGGGCGCACGCGATGCAGACGCCGGCGCCGACTCCGGAGTAGGTGCCTGCCGCGCAGGGACTGCAGCCGGTGGCGCCCGCTGCGGCGAAGCTCCCCGTCGGGCACGCGATGCACTCGCCCTTGCCCCCGGGAACGGTGCCGGCCTTGCACGGGTCTGCGGCGCGGACGTCTTGCGTGTCGACGACGACGGCGCCGGCCACGACGGCGGCCCACAACGCGATACCTACGAGCTTGGTCATCATTTCCTCTGCGTGGGCCACGTTTGGACGAGCCCAACGCTATCGTAATTCACTGAAATCCGCGCGGGTCGATGGCGCGCAGGTAGGTCACGAGCCCGTCCTTCTGGAGGTCGCTGACGGTCCATTTGTGCTGCGTGCCGGGCTCGTTCGGAACCTTGATGACGGAAGGCCCCGGCTTCACGCCGGTCGTCATGATGATGCCGATCTCCTGATCCGTCGCGGTCGCAAGCGCGGCCGGAGAGTGGTCGATCGCGAGGCCGTTGACGTGGCAGTTCGCGCACGCGCGATCCGCCGTCATCGTCGTCACGCCGTTGTTGTAGCGCGCGTTGCCGTCGGACCACCGGTTCGCGGCGTAGTCGGTGATCGTGATCGACGCGGTCGTGCTGCGGCCCTTCGACGTCGCGGTCAGCGTGTACGTGCCGGCCTTCAGAGAAGTGATCATGTAGTACTTGCCGTTGTCGGTGATGCCGTCGGCGCTGACCGGGTTCTTGAGCGTCGTCTTCGCGAGCGTCAGCGCCGTCGGGTCGCTCGCCGTCACGACGAGGTCCGATTCGCCGTCGTAGACCGCGAGCGGCACCTTGAACGTCTTGCTCCCGTCGACGCCCGAGTACACGACGTTCGGGCGGAAGAGCAGCTGGCCGAGCCCCGACTCCGGCGACGGGGTCGAGTCGTAGATGCTCCCGTCGCGCGTGAAGGTCGCGCCGCTGTCCTTGTCGGTGCCGCCGCTCGAGCCGCCACCCGGCCCGGGGAGATCGTTCGAGGACGAGGAGCATGCGACCAGCGCGCCGAGGGCGACCGCGCCTGCACCGCCGAAGAAAGCGAGCTTGCTCATGGGTACCGTGAAGCGAGCAACGTACGTGCCGCCCGGAGGCGCCCCGGGAGGCGCCGGATCCAAGCACCGATCGAGGGGTTGCTGCTTTCCCTACGTCGTCGCCTGGATCTCTCTCGGACCGGTCAGGTCGGCTTCTCGAGCGCGTCGCCGGGGACCTTCTCCCCGAAGACGCCCTCCCACCGCGCGATGACGCACGCCGCGAGACCGTTGCCGGTGAGGTTCAGCGCCGAGCGCGCCATGTCCATGATCTCGTCGACCGCGAGGATCATCGCGACGCCCGCCTCGCCAGGGAGGCCGAAGCCCTGCGTCGTGCCCGCGATGATGACGAGCGTCGCGCGCGGCACCCCCGCCACGCCCTTCGACGTGAGCATGAACGTGAACACCATCGCGATCTGCGTCGACAGGCTCATCTCGATCTTCGCGGCCTGCGCGATCGTGAGCGAGGCGAGCACGAGGTAGAGCGTCGAGCCGTCGAGGTTGAACGAGTACCCGGTGGGAATGACGAAGCTCGCCACGCGGCGCGGGACACCAAGCTTCTCCATCTGCTCGAGGAGCTTCGGGAGCGCGGCCTCGCTCGAGGCGGTCGAGAACGCCATGATCGCGGGCTCGCGAATGTGCCGGAAGAAGGAGAGGATCGGGATGCGCGCCACGATCATCACCGGAATGAACACGAGGAGCACGAGGAGCAAGAGCGCGAGGTAGAGGCTGCCGACCAGCACCGAGTAGTGCTTCAGCAGATCGAAGACCGCCGGCCAGCCCTCGAGGCCGTTGCCCCCTTGGTCCTTCGCCCCTCCCCCTCCGGCCATGTGGCTGACGTTGTAGGCCATCGCGCCGAACACGCCGATCGGCGTCAGCGACATGATCATGGCGGTGTACTTGAACATCACCTGCGCGACGCCGTCGAAGAACCGAAGCACCGGCGCGCCGCGCTCGCCGACACGCGTGAGCGCGATCCCGAACAGCGTCGCGAACACGACGACCGGCAGGATGTCGCCCTTCGCGGCGTGCTCGAAAACGTTGGAGGGGAACGCGTGGAGCGCGATCTCCCAGCCCGTCTTCGGCGTCGCGAGGACCGTGTGCGCGTCCGCCTTGATGTGCAGCCCGTCACCGGGCCGTAGCCAGTTTGCGATGCCGAGCCCGAGGAAGAGCGCGATCGTCGTGACGACCTCGAAGTAGAGGAGCGACTTGGCGCCCATGCGACCGACCGCCTTGAGGTCGCCGGTCTGCGCGATGCCGGTGATGATCGTCGCGACCAGCAGCGGGACGATGATCCCCTTGATGAGGGAGAGAAAGCCCTTCGAGCAGAACTGGAAGAATGCAAACGCCGTCGGATGTCGATCGGACGGCAGAAACCCGCCGAGCACGACGCCGAGCACCAGCCCGAGGAAGATGAGCGCCGTACCCGAGCGCCAGAACGGCTTCGGGGCCGGAGGCTTCGAGCTAACCACGATCGGTTGCGTCGTGTGATTCGTGCGCCGCGGCCTCGGCGGCGCGAGCGGCGTTCGCGGCGCCGGCGACCTTCGCAGCGGTAGCGGCGGTGCGGGCGCCGTCGTCGGACTTCTCGAGGACGACGACGGAGTCGGGATCGCGGCCCTCACGGACGGCGGCGTCACGACGCTGGAGATCTGCGAGCACCTTGATGGCGTCGAGACACCGGTCGGAGGCGCGCTTCTGCGCGGTGAGCATGTTCGCCTTCGGGCGCAGATCGGTGAAATCGATCGGCGCGCCGAAGTAGACGTCGACGGGGTGATCGTCCGGCGCGAGCCAGTTCATGCGCCACTCGCCCGTGATGCTCTGCCCCATCCCGAGGACGAACACCGGAATGACGTGCGCGCGCTGCGAGCCGAGCGCGATGCGCCCGGCGCCGGGCTGCGCGGGCAGGAACGCGTACGGGTCGTCCGCCTTGTTTCGCGTGCCCTCGGGGTGGATGCCGAGCACCGTGCCGATGTCGGGTCGGTCGAGCTCCTCGATGCAGCGCGCGACGGAGTAGTTGTTGAAGGCGCGCTTGTCCTTGTCGCGCATCACCGGCGGGAACATGCGCATCCCGCTCATCGCGAAGTTCACTGCGGGGCCGAGCGGGTGGTCGTAGAAGAAGCTCTGCCGGACGGGGAAGAAGATCCGCTTGGTGAGCTTCGTGCGCCAGTAGAGAAGCGCGGTGATCGTGAAGAAGTCGAAGAACGAGCGATGGTTCGCGACGAGGAGGATCGAGTCCTTCTTGCCGTAGTGCGCGAGGGTATCGAGCCCGTGGATGTTGAAGCGCCGGCCCCCGCAGCTGTAGATGAGCGCGCCCATGACGACGCTGTTCCAGTTCGCCGAGAGCGGCGTCAGGCTCGGCGCGGCGAGCGCGTCGGCGATGCGGAACGATGCGCGCTCCAAGCGCGTCAGGGGCGCGAGCTGCTGCGGGGTGGGACGACGCACGCGGCGCTCATAGCAGCGACACGTCGTGCGATCGAGGGTGCCATGTGTGCCAACCCACGGCACAGCACGACGCCCGAGTCGGGGGCACTCTGTGCCTGTGGAGAATAACTTACCTTTTTTCAACTACTTTCACGAATGGGCCAGGATGGCCCACGCCTTGCTCGTGGTGCGTTCGGAGCCCCTACCATCATGAAGATCCACACCGCACTGGTTCTCCTCGCCGCCGTCACATCCTCCGCTGCCGTCGGCTGCGGCGCGAGTGATTCTGCCTCCAAAGGTCCGAACAGCGGCTCGACGCGCGTGAGCCTCCACCGCTCGAAGAACTGCGGCGATCTCCTCTCGGACCTGAAGGCGGACGCGACCTTCAAGATCAACAAGGGCATCGACCTCCAGATCGAGTCGATCCAGAAGTGCATCGTTCGCAACGGCGAGCAGAGCTGCGCGTACGGCGGCTACGGCGGCGGCGGCTACGGCTACGCCACCAACGGCGGGCCCGGGACGGAGGGTGATGCAAAGGGTGTTGGCGCCCCCGCGTCCAGCAGCCCGCCGAGCTCCGGCAGCTCGAGCGGCTCGAGCGGCTCGAGCGGGACCGCTCCCATGGATACGTCCACGTCGACGTCGCACTCCGAGACGAACAACCAGGTCGCAGGCGTCGACGAGGCGGACTTCGTCAAGACGGACGGCAAGAACCTCTACGTCCTCCACGGACGCGCGTTCAAGGTCCTCAACGCCTGGCCCGCCAACGCGATGCGCGAGCTCGCGACGCTCGACATCGAAGGCACGCCCACCGAGATGTTCGTCGACGGCGGCAAGGCGGTCATCTACTCGCAGGTCAACGGCGCGAGCCTCTACACGGCCACCGGCATCAAGCCGAAGGACGGCTACCAGGACTACTCCTACGCGTACGGTGGCGGCGGCGGCACAGCAAACGTCGGCGCGCCCTCGAGCGCGCCGTACTACCCCGGCGGCACTGCGCCCGAGCAGTACGTCCCGCTCACGAAGATCACGGTCCTGTCGCTCGACAGCGGCACGCCGCAGGTCACGCGTGAAATGTACTTCGAGGGCAACTACCTCGACTCGCGCCGCGTCGGCACGCACGTCCGCACGGTGCTCTCGGGCAACGCCCACGGCCCGAAGCTCAAGTACAGCGTCTACGAGCTCTTCCCGACCCCGACGCCGACGACGACGACGAAGCCCTCGTACCCGTCCGACCCGACGGCGCCGACGCCCCCCCAGGATCTCGGCGGCGGCACGAGCTCGAGCGGCGGCAGCGGAACGGTCACGACGAACGACCCGTACCCCAAGACGGGCAGCGAGATGATCGCGGCGCTCGAGCAGCTCCGCGCGGCGAACAAGGCTGCCGTCGACGCGAGCCAGCTCGCCGACTGGATGCCGTACACCTTCACGAAGAACGCGGGCGCCGTCGCCGTTTCGAGCGTCGCGTGCGAGGACTTCTACGTCCCGACGACGGGCTCGACGGAGAGTGGCCTCACAGAGGTCGCGTCGATCGACCTCGCCAACCCCAGCGCCCTCGCTCGTGAATCGGCGATCCTCGGCCGCGCCGAGACGGTCTACGGCAGCGCGGACACGCTCTACCTCGCGGCGCAGGCGTGGATCGAGCCTCCGTACACGTGGTGGGATGACGCGTCGGGCTCAGGCTCGAGCGGCGGCACCGCCGGCACCGGAACCGCCACGCCGGGTACGGCGACGGCTTCGCCACCTCCTCCTCCTGCGGCGGCCGGCGGCGTCGGCATGAAGACGCTCCGTCCCCGCACGACGCCCGCGGTCCAACCGGGCTCGGTGCTCGCGTTCGCGACCAGCAAGACGCACATCCACAAGTTCGACTTCACCGCCGACGCGGGCTTTCCGAACTACGTCGCCTCCGGCACCGTCGTCGGCAACGTGAAGGACCAGTTCTCCTTGGACGACAAGGACGGCTACCTCCGCGTCGCGACGAGCGAGAGCCGCATGTACGTCGACCTCGACGGCAAGCACGCGGAGCCCACGTTCCCCGGCAACACGTCGGGCCCGCAGGATCGCCCGCAGATCGTCAACCACGTCTTCACGATGGGCGTGAGCGGCGGATGGCTCGACCTCACCGGCGACGTCGGCGAGCTCGCTCCGAACGAGCAGATCTACAGCGTGCGCTTCATCGGCGGACGCGGGTACGTCGTCACCTTCCGTCGTACCGACCCGCTCTTCGTCATCGACCTCCAGAACCCGACCGCGCCCTCGAAGATCGCCGAGCTGACCATCCCCGGCTTCAGCGAGTACATGCACCCGCTCGACGCGACGCACATCATGACGATCGGCCGAGCGGCGAGCGCGACGGGTCAGGCGCAAGGCCTCCAGCTCCAGATCTTCGACGTCGCCGACGGCACGAACCCGATCCTCGCGCACAAGTTCACTTACTCGAACACGCAGTACGGAACGAGCGAAGCCGAGAGCAACCACAAGGCGTTCACCTACTTCGCCGAGCAGGGCACCCTGGCCTTCCCGTACTACGCCTACGGGCCGAACGACGGCACGGGCGGCGGCATGCACAGCTCGCTCGAGCTCTTCCGGGTCGACACGAACAGCGGCTTCTCGAAGCTCGGGAGCATCGACCACACCCCGCTCGTCCAGCAGAACCCGTACGGCTACTGCGGCGGCTACTACGGCCCCGAGGTTCGACGCGGCGTGTTCCTCGACAACTTCGTCTACAGCATCTCGTACGGCGGAATCATCGCGAAGGACACGAACGACCTCGCCGGCGCGGGCTCGCAGCTCCTTCTCCCTGCTCCGGTGGTGAACACGGGCTACGGCCCGGTGTGCGCCGAAGACGCCCCGGCAACCACGGGCGGCAAGCTCTGAGCCTGATTCACGACTGAACCCAAGGGAGCCACGCGAGTGGCTCCCTTTCTTCTTTTTGTCGCCGTCAGGCTTTCGACGGGAGCAGACAGCCCGGATTCAGGATGCTCTCCGGATCGAGCTTGTCCTTCGCGGCGGAGAGCGCGGCCTCGAAGAGCGGTGAACGCTCCTGCTCCCACCACGGACGGTGCGTGCGACCGACGGCGTGGTGATGCGTGATCGTTCCGCCGTTCGCGAGGATCGCATCGCTCGCGGCGGCCTTGATCTTGGCCCACTGATCGAGCTCGGCGCCCACACGGCCGGGCGCGATGAACGTGTAGTAGGGCGCGGGGCCGTCCGGGTACACATGCGTGAAGCGGCACGTGATCATGCCCCCGCCGCACGCTTCCTTCATCGCGGCGTCGACGGCCTTCGTGACCGCGTTGTGAAGCACCGTGAAGCGATCCCAGGTGCACGCGGTCTCGAACGTATCGCAGACGACCCCCATCGTGACGAGCGCCGTCTGCAGGTAAGGCGCGTCGAGGAACGCCTGCTTCCAGGTGGACGCGTCATTCGCGTCGTGATCGATCGACGGCGGAGGGCTCGTCGAGGACGACGGGGGCGAAATCGGGATCGACGATGCTCGCGGCGCGACCGAGTGGACGACGTCGGTGGTGTACTTCGGCTCGTCACCGTCGCCGCCGAGGTCGGTCGCGATCGACAGCGCGCGCTCCATCCATGGCTCGACGGGATGGTCCGCGGACTCGAAGGCGATGAGCAGCACGCTCGTCCCGTCCGTGGCCACCTCGTGGAGCATCGCCTCGCTCGGATCGAGCAGGCGACAGTTCGACGGGAAGAGGCCCGACTGCGAGAGGATGCGCGCCGCGATGACGGCGTCCTCGAAGCGCGCGAAGTGGACGCTCGCCGATGCGCGCCAGCGAGGCCGCGATTGCACGCGGACCCACGCCTCCGTGATGATGCCGAATGCGCCCTCGGAGCCGAGGACGAAGCGCTCCGGGCTCGGACCCGCGCCGGAGGAAGGGAGCCGTCGCGTCTCGAGGACACCCGACGGAGTCACCATGCGGACCGACTCGACGAAATCGTCGATGCGCGTGTAGAGCGTCGCGTAGTGACCGCCCGCCCGCGTCGCGATCCAGCCGCCGAGAGTGGAGAACTCGTAGCTCTGCGGGAAGTGTCGGAGCGAGAGACCGTACGGGTTGAGCTGCTCGGAGATGCGCGGACCGGAGGCGCCGCCCTGGATGCGGGCCGAGCGCGAGCTCATGTCGACCTCCCGCACCTTGTCCATGCGCGTGAGGTCGACGCATGCGGTCCCACGGAAGCGACCACCTGCGCTGAACTCCGTACCGGAGACCACGCTCGTTCCGCCGCCGTACGGAATGAAGGCGATCGACTCCTTCTCGCAGAAGCGGAAGAGCGCGGTGAGGTGCTGCTCCTCGGTCGGGTGAAAGACCCAGTCAGGGGCAGCCGAGAAGTCGCCATTGAAGCCGCGAACGAGATCGCGATAGCCGCGACCGTAGGTGTGGAGCGCGCGTTCGCGACGGTCCGTCGTGCCGATCCCGCGGAGCTCGACCGGCGGGGAGTAGCGAGGCTCGGGGACGCGCGCCGCTTCCAAGGAGGGCAGAGCCCGCGCCTCGGGTGTCTTGCCGAAGACGGCACCCAGCCTCGCGCCGACCGCCTTGCGCGCATCATCGCCAAGGAACTTATCCTCGTACCCCCAGCCCCAGTAGCTGCGTGCCCGCGACATGGCACCACCAGGTTACCAGACGCGCGGCGGGCCCTGCGACCAAAGGCCTGCCGACGTAGGCGGAAGCCCCGAGGATGCGCTTTTTGCCTGCTTTCCTGCGTATCGAGGCGCTCGCCGTACGGCGCGACGACGTTCGCGAACGTCACGACGTCGTGGGAACTTCGCCGGCGGCGGAGCGCTCGATCTCGCGCTCACGCTCTCTTCTGACTCTGAGAGCGCTCCGAGACCGCGTGCGCCCTAGAACGAGACCTTCGGCGCGGCGGTCGACTCGGGCGAAGCCGAGAAGTAGACGCGCGGCTTGAACGGCGTGCCGGTCGCCTTGTTGACGGTAGCGCCGCGGATCTTGCCGAGGTCGCTGTTGAAGTCCTTCACCGACTCGTTGTACTGCTGCCGCGCGCGCAGGATGCGGTTCTCAGTGCCCTCGAGCTGCTTCATGAGGTCCGTGTACTGACCGTTCGCCTGAAGCTTAGGGTAGTTCTCGTTCGAGACGAGCAGGCGCCCGATCGCGCCAGAGCTGAGCTTGGCCTGGGCCTCCTCGAACGCCTTCATCTTCGCCGGGTCGGAAAAGTCGTCACCGGTGAGCTTGATGCTCGTGGCGGACGCGCGGGCCTCGGTGATCTTGGTGAGCGTCGCCTGTTCGTAGTTCGCCGCGGCCTTCACGGTCGAAACGAGGTTCGGAATGAGCTCGGAACGACGCTGGAGGTCGGCGTCGAGATCGGACCATTTCTGCTGGCAGACCTGATCCTTCTCGACGAGCGTGTCGTATTTCTGGCAGCCGGGGACCGCGAACACCCCCGCGACGACCAGCACGCTGAGGAACACGAGCTCGAGCAGTGTCCGGCTGAAACTCTCGAAATTACGGAGCACGCTCATGGCTTTGTCGGTCATGTCGCGGAGACCGTAAGGAGGTTGAGCACTCGATGCAAGGGGAGGACCCACCTCTTTCCACACGAGCCGTTGAACCCAGCCGGCATCGATGGCACTTGAAGCCGCGTGAGGGGGGCCAGCGAGGACCAGACGAAGCCGGGAACGACGGCGCTGCTCGCGGCCGGTGCCCTCCACGTTCTCGTTCTCGCGGCGCTCATCGTCACTCCGCTCCGTCGCAGGACACCCGAGGAGGTCCCGTCGGCAGCGCCAATCGAGGTGTCGATCGAGGGCGTGACGCCACGAGCCGACGACGAAGTCGCAGCGGAGGACAGGCCGCTGCTCGCGAACCCCGTCACGGCGCCGAGCGCTCCCTCCGTGACGTCGCACGACCGCGATCCGTTGCCCCCCGTCGAGCCCGCGGCCGAACAGCCGGCGAACGCGAGCCCTCCGCGGGACGATCGCCACGTGCGCACGCCCGAGAGGGGCGACCCTGCGGACATCGGCGCGAAGCTACGCCGCGTCGTGCACACGACGCTGCTCGACTCGAAGGTCTGATCGTGATGCCTCTGCTCAATGTCGACGGCGGCGAGCTCGATGACGAGCCGCCCGAGCTCTACGCGCTCGCGGACGTCGTTCACGTCGCGTGCGGCGGTCATGCCGGCGACCATGCCTCGATGGATCGCGTGACCCGCGCCTGCGCGCGCGCCGGAACCCGCGTCGGCGCCCACCCCTCGTACGATGACCGCGAAGGCTTTGGTCGTCGCGCGCGCGACATCGCGCCCGAGGAGCTCACGTCACAGGTCGCCGTCCAGTGCGAGCGCCTCCGCGCAATCGCAGCGCGTGCCGGCGTCGCGCTCGCGTCCGTGAAGCCGCACGGCGCGCTCTATCACGCCGCGCATGCGGAGGAGTCGACCGCGCGAGCGTTCGTCGAGGGTGTCGCACGTTCGCTCGGGAACGACATCGCGATCGTCGGCCCCGCCGGGGGTGCGCTAGCGGCGGCCGCACGCGAGGCTCGGATGTCCTTTCAGCGCGAGGCCTTCGCCGATCGCGGGGTGCGTGCCGACGGCACCCTCGTTCCGCGAGGAGAGCCCGGGGCTCTGGTCGAGGACCCGACGGTCGCCGCCGCCCGCGCGCGCGAGCTCGGTGCGCGCGGAGACGTCGACACCGTCTGCATCCACGGTGACACGCCGGGCGCCGTCGACATCGCGCGCGCGGTGCGCGAGGCGCTCGGGCCAAAGGTCGAGCCGACGCGCGCGGCCGAAGTCCGGCTCGCCCCGTTCGGGGATCGCGCGCTGCGCTTTCCGCTCGCCGACGGCACCGATCGCCGCGCTCTCTTCACGGCGCTCCGCGACGCGCCGGGCATCGCGGACGTCGTCCTCACCGAGGACACCGGCGCCGTCATGCTCGCCGAAGGTGCCGACGTCGCGTTGGTGGAACGCGCCGTCGATGCGGTCCTGGCGGCGCCGAGGACGTCACGCGCGAACGCAGCGCCTCCCGCGCGTCACGTCGTCCGCGTCGTGTACGATGGTGACGATCTCGCCGAGGTCGCGACGCGCCTCGGCATCTCCTCGGAGGACGTCGTCGCGCTTCATTCGCGCGGCGACTACGAGGTCGCGATGCTCGGCTTCTTGCCCGGCTTCGCCTACCTCCGCGGGCTGGATCCGAGGCTCGTCTTGCCACGGCGCTCCGAGACGAGGTCCCGCGTACCGGCAGGCAGCGTGGCGATCGCTGCAGAGTACACGGGCATCTATCCGCTCGCCTCACCGGGCGGGTGGACATTGCTGGGTCGTGCCGTCACGCCGCGCCTCTTCGACCTGAACGGGGCGAGGTTCGCGCTCGGCGATCGCGTCCGCTTCGAGCCCGCAGGGCCGCACGAGTGGGTCGGCGTTGCGGCGGCACCCGAGGCGCACGCTCCGGCGGTCCATGGCGCGCATCTCGAGGTCGTCAAGGTTCACGGCCCCGCGCTCGTGATCGATCGCGGCCGCACCGGGCACATGCACGAGGGGGTCCCTCACGGGGGCCCCATGGTCGCCGCGGCATATGCGCGTGCGAACGCGGCAGTCGGCAATGCTGCGGGTGACGCGGCCGTCGAGGCCTTCGGAGTGCTCGAGGTGGTCGCACGCCGGGGAAGCGTGACGGTGGCCGACGACGGTGGCAGCGCGCACGAGCTCGCCGACGGCGAGTCGTTCACGGTCACGACGGAGGGACGCACGCGCGTGCGCTACCTCGCGGTGGGCGGAGGGGTGGATGTGCCGGTGGTGCTCGGGGGTCGCGGGACGTTGCTGGTGGCGGGTCTCGGCGGTTATTCCGGTCGGGCGCTGAAGCGAGGCGATCGGCTCGCAGCGTTCACGCGCACGCGCACGCGCACGACCACGACTACGACCACGTGGACGACGACGACGAGCCCACTGCTCCGCGGCCCCGATCACGATCCCGCGGTGCTCGACGCCATTTCGCGAGCGACCTTCACGATCGGCGCGCGCTCCGACCGCATCGGCACGCGTCTCGAAGGCCCGGCTCTCCCTCCGCATTACATGCAGAACGCACACGATCGCCGCTCGCGCCCGATGATCCCTGGCGCCGTCGAGCTCACACCATCGGGTCTCGTCGTCCTCGGCCCCGACCACCCGACGACCGGCGGCTACCCCGTCGTCGCAATCCTCGCTCGAGCCACGCTCGATTACCTCATGGCGCTCCCGATCGGCGCCTCGATTCAGCTCTCCACATAGGGCGGCAAAAGACAACGTAGGCAACGCTCATACACTGTCATTCTAGCTTCGAAGAGCCACGGAGACTTGCCCCGACCACGTTCCCTGCGTACTCCCATCCGTGCATGAGAACGCTCGTTTTTTCGCTCGTCTCGCTCACCGTCGGCGCGCTCGTGCTGGTGGGGTGTAACGGGAACACATCTGCGACGCGCACCGACGAGCGCGCACCGGCGATCTCGACGACCTCGGTCGTCGTTCGACCGATGGTGGCGTGGCCCGCGGCCGCGACCGTCGATGACGGCGCGCTGCTCTCTCTCTCTCGCAGCGGCGACAAGACCGACCGCGAAATCCGCGCGCTCGTCTCGCGCTCGCCCGTCCCCGTGCTCGCGCCGAAGGAACTCCGCCTCGACATGCCGACGCTGATGGTCGAGGGCGAGTACTTCGCGCTCACCGGTCGCGTCGAGCGCGCGACCTCTCGCGCTACCGTCAGCATCCAGGGCACGCGAGCCGCGCATCGTTACGAGACCGTCGACCCGCAGGCCGGCACCCGCGAACTCGCGCGCGGCGCGAACAACCGCGGCTTCGTGACGATCAACGAAGGCATCCGCACCGCGTCGTGGATCGAGAACGGCACCGCCTACAGCGTCGACGTCGAATGCAGCGAGCCCACGGACCTGCGCTGCCAGAACGAAGACTTCCTCCTCTCCGTGGTGGCGCAGCTCACCTTCGTCGGAGGCTCGGGCCGATGAGCACGCGTAACGCACTCTTCGCCGTCGCGATCGTCGCGGGCATGCTGGGCACTACCGCGCTCGCGAGCGCCGCAGACGGCGGCGTCGCCGACGCCAGCGCCGCTGACGCCGGCACCTTCACCTACG
Source organism: Polyangiaceae bacterium (assembly GCA_043717125.1). Lineage (GTDB taxonomy): Bacteria > Myxococcota_A > Polyangia > Polyangiales > Polyangiaceae > Labilithrix. Next base: position 14,525 of record JAYSXP010000621.1, read on the forward strand.
AACCGCCCGGCCAGCTCGTCCCGGATTCCGGCAAGGGTCGCGTCGACATGAACGTCTACGCGCCGGGCATTCGCTTTCCCATCGAGAACGGCCCGGCCTTCGCCAACTCGCAGGTCTGGGGCCACGGCGGCAACAACGGCACCGGCGGCCAGTGCGACAAGGAGAATTTCTCCTATCCGTGGCACGACAACTACTGCGAGACACGCGACTGGGACATGCCGCTGTGTCCCGGCGGTCAGGGCCATCAAGGCCAGGACATCCGCGCCGCGTCGTGCAAGCCGGGCGTACACCCGACGGTCGCCGTCGCCGACGGAACCATCACGAGCATCGGCAGTTACTCCGTCTACCTGACGACGGCCGATGGCACGCGCTTCGACTACCTCCACATGCAAGACGTCGCAGTGACGGAAGGCCAGAAGGTGAAGCGCGGCGATCCGATGGGCAAGGTCTCGAACCAGTTCGGCGGCAGCGCCACGACGGTTCACCTTCACTTCAACATCCGGCAGAACGTCGCGGGCGTGGGCTCGGTCTACGTGCCCGGGTACCTCTCGCTGGTGAAGTCCTACGAGACGCTCCAGGGCCTCGACCTTCCGGATGCGGGTCCGCCCCCTGCGGCGCCGCCGCCGGCCCCTGCGCCGACCGTCCAGGCGGCTCCTGTCACGACGGAGCCGGCGCCCTCTCCTGGTTCCGACGACGGCGGCTGCGCCTCCTCCGGGTCCAACTCGACGCCTGCCTCGTTCGGCGCCGTGCTCGCCCTCGCCGCGCTGGCCATGGCGTTCGCCCGCCGCCACAAGCGCCGCGCTCACTGAAGCGCAACGCAGCGCAGGCTGATAGCCTCGAGAGGTGGAGCTGCGGCAGTTCGGACCGCTCGGACGTCGTGTGCCAGTCGTCGGGCTCGGCACGTGGCAGATGGAGGGCGATGAACGCGAGCGTGCGATCGTCGCCATCCGTCGCGCGATTGATCGAGGTCTCGTCCATATCGACACGGCGGAGATTTACGGGCGCGGCAGTGTCGAGGAGCTCGTCGGCGAGGCCATCGCAGGCTATCGCGGCGCCGTCTTCCTCGCGTCGAAGATCCACCCCGACCACGCGACGTACGCGGGCACACTGCTCGGGTGCGAGAAGAGCCTGCGTCGTCTCCGTACCGACCGCCTCGATCTGTTCCTCCTCCACTGGCGAGGGACGCAGCCCCTCGAGGAGACCTTCCGCGCCTTCGAAGAGCTGAAGTAGGAGGGCAAGATCCTGGCGTGGGGCCTCTCCAACTTCGACGTCGCCGACGTCGAGCGCGCCGTCGAGGTAGCGGGGGACGGGGTCATCGCCTGCAACCAGGTGCTCTACAACCTCACGGAGCGCGACGCCGAGCACGTGCTACTGCCGGTCTGCGAGCGACACGGTATCGCGTTCGTCGCCTACAGCCCGCTCGGATCGGGTCAGTTCCCGAGCCGCGGGAGCTGGCGGGGCGATGTCCTCGAGGGGATTGCAATCGCGCACGGCGTGACCGCGCGCGCGGTCGCGCTCGCGTTCCTCGCACGGCGTCCGTCGACCTTCGTCATCCCGAAGTCGGCGCGCGCGGATCACGTCGACGATCTCGTGGGTGCCGGAGACCTCGTGCTCACGCGCGCGGAGATCGACACCATCGACGCCGCGTTCCCTCTCGCGCCACCGAAGTCGAAGATGCCCTTCGTGTGAGCTGCGAGGTCTTCAGCGCGATTCGCGCATGGTGCTCATGGCGCGGCGGAGCGTCGACGGCGGAGCGTGACGGGCGGCGATCGCGCCCTGCACGACGTTGCAGCCCGCCGAGAGGAGCGCCTCGCGCTCCTCGGCCGTCGACACGCCCTCGGCGATCGACACGGCATCGAGTGAACGGCACATCGAGACGAGCGCACTGACGAGGCGGCGGCGCCCGAGCGAGCCGTCGATCCCCTTCACGAGGCGCGCATCGATCTTCACGAACTCGGGCGCGAGGTCGGCGATCTGCGCGAGGCACGCCTGACCGGCATCGAGGTCGGCGATGGCGAGACGGAATCCCACGAACCTGAGCACGCTGGCGCGCGCGCTGAGATCCGCCATCGCGAGGCCACGTGCACGAACCTGAAGCACGACGCGCTCGGCGATCCGTGCGAGCGGCGGTTCCGGCGAGTAGAGGTCGCCGTCGAGCAGATCGCTCGGGTGCACGTCCACGAAGAGGAGCGCGTCGGCCGGTGCGCTGGCAAATTCACGAACCGCCAGGTCGCGCACGCGGCGGCGTAGCTCCTCGAGGCGATCCAGGCGCGTCGCCATGACGACGAGCGCGGAGTCGGTGGTCAGCGTGTCTTCCTCCGAGTGCATCCGAGCGGCAAAGCCGACGAGCTTCTTCGACTTCGCGTCGGCAATCGGCTCGAGCTCGACCGCGAGCGTCGTCATCGCACGATCGAACATCGCCGGCGCCGCGCCGCTCATCTCGCCAGAGAGGACCTGGTCCATCCCGGGAAACGGCTTCGTGACGCGTGGCTCGATCTTCGCGGGCGGAGCGGGGCGCGCCACGACGGCGAGCGGCACTTCGACGAAGGGCATCTCGATCGTCGACGCCACGGCGGCTGCAACCTCGACGATCGCCGCCGCCTTCACGCTCAGGAGGGCCAGATCGACCGCCGCCATCTGGACCGTCGGAGCTTCGACGATCAGGACGGGCCCGAGCACCGACTGCAGGTTGTCGTTGATGATCGCGAGCGTCTCGACGAACGAATGCACGCCCGACGCCGGGGCCGGCGCTGGCAGCGTATCGACAGCAGCGAAGTTCACGGTCGGCCTCGAGGTCGGCGCCTCCGATCGCGCAACGATGGCAGCTGCGTCGTCGCTCGCGACCTGGTCCCGCACGGAGTCACTCGCCTCACGCTGATGCAGCGCCAACCGACGCGCCTTCGTCGCGCGACCGAGGACGCGCGCGAGCTGATCGCGCGACGTCGGCTTCACGAGGTACTCGAGGACCCCAAGGTTGCAGGCCTCGATGGCCGTGTCGACCGTCGGAGCTCCCGTCATGAGGACGAGCGGCACGTCGGGATCGTAGGCGCGCACGAGGTTGAGCACGTCGACGCCGGAGGCGCCCGGGAGGTTCAAGTCGGAGAGGACCACGTCGAACGAGCCTCCCTTCACGAGGTCGACCGCGGCCGCTGCGCTGCCGACGTGCACGACGTCGTACCCCTCGGCCTTGATGACACGGACCAGACTTCGCGCGAGCGGCGCGTCGTCCTCGATGAGGAGAATTGCACCTTTGTGGGCGAGTGAAGGGAAGCGCACGGTCGCGTGCGGGAGCAAGGCCATCGACATGATGACGACGCAGGCTGCAACGGCCGCGCCATTCGCAACATCGTGGAATGACGCTGCGCAGACCGCCCTGCGGCGGGTCAGTCACGACCCGGTGTCAGCTGCGACCCCGCGACCTAACTCTGGTCGCCGTGTGTTCCAGAGAGCGCGCGCGCAAGCGCCATCACGAGCGGATCGCTTCGGTCGAGGTCGCGCACGGCGTCGTCGAAGCTGACCCCACCGCGCCCTCGGACGAACGTCCGCGCGAACGCCTTCTTCAGCCGCGCGATCGAATCGGGAGCGACGCCGCGTCGTTCGAGGCCGATGACGTTGAGCGCTCGCACACGCGCGCGGTCGCCCTGGACGATCACGAACGGAGGGACGTCACGCTCGCACATCGCCCCCGCCGCGACGAACGCGCTCTGGCCGACGCGAATGAACTGCGCGACGCCCGAGAGGCCGCCGAACGTGACCCAGTCCTCCACGACCACGTGGCCGGCAAGCTGCACAGCATTCGCGATGACGCAGTGGGAGCCGACCACGACATCGTGCGCAACGTGGGCACTGGCCATGAAGAGGTTCTTCGCGCCGATCGTGGTGGGCACGTCACCGCTCGAGCGGTTGACCGTGACGTGCTCTCGAAAGACGTTGTCGGCCCCGATGACGAGCGACGAGCGCCCGTCGTCGCCGAGGGACCCTTTGCGGATCTGGGGCTCGCCCCCGATGACCGAGAACGGGTGAAACACGTTGTTCGTGCCGATCTGGGTGGGTCCACGGACGACCACGTGGCCGAGCAGGCGGGAGCCCTCCGCGATCCGCACACCTGGTCCGACCAGGCAGTACGGGCCCACCTCGATGTCGGCCGCGAGCTCGGCGCGCGGGTCGACGACTGCGGTGGGGTGAATGCGGGGGTCAAGGCGCGCGCGCGTGCTCACTCGCTCAACCCTCCCGATCGACGACGCTCGCGAGCAGCTCTCCCTGCGCGCACAGCGTGCCGTCGACGCTCGCTTCCCCCTTGAGCTTCCACACGTTCATGCGGTGGTGCAGCACTGTGACCTCGAGGTCGAGGCGATCGCCGGGCACCACCGGCCTGCGGAACTTCGCCTTGTCGATGCCGAGGAAGTAGAGAAGGCTCTTCGCCTCGTCGAAGGGCTCGCTCGCGTAGGCGAGGATGCCGCCGATCTGCGCGAGGGCCTCGATGAGGAGAACGCCGGGCATGATGGGGTTTCGCGGGAAGTGGCCGAGGAACCACGGCTCGTTGAAGCTCACGCTCTTGTGTCCGCGAATGAGCTCGTGGGGGACGACCTCGGTGACGCGGTCGACCATCACGAAGGGCCATCGATGAGGGAGGATCTGCAGGATCCGATCGATGTCGAGCTCGTTCTTGCTCGGCCGGGGTGGCTTCATCGGCGGTCGCCCTTCGGTGCGAGGGGCGGCTCGGAACGGCGGATGACGGCCTCGGGCCGTACGGAGCCGGGGGCCCGCTCCGACATGAGTGGCGGCGGCGCAGAAGAGGTGGGCACCCGCATCCGACCGCTCGAGGGCGGCGTGCTGCTGACGCGACCCGACGCGAGCTTGTAGAGCTCGGCGAGCCCGCGCAGCCAGCGCTGCCGCTCGACGGCGGGGTAGCCGGCGACGGTGGCGCTCGCCGCGACGTCGCCGATGACACCGCTCTTCGCCGCGATCCGCGCGTGGTCGCCGATCGTGACGTGGTCGGCGATACCGACCTGGCCACCCATCAGGACGCCGCGCCCGACGATGACCGAGCCCGCGAGCCCGCTCTGCGCCGCGATGATCGTGCCCTCGCCGATCTCGCAGTTGTGGCCGACGTGGACCTGCGCGTCGAGCTTGACCCCCTTGCGGAGAACGGTGGGCGCGAGCGTACCGGCGGAAACCGTGCAGAGTGCACCTATGTGGACGTCGTCCTCGATCACCACTCCGCCGAGATGCGGGATCGCGCGCATCGCGCCGCCTGGGCCGGGCGCAAACCCGAAGCCCGCCTCTCCGATGATGGCGCCGGCTCCGATGGTGACGCGCGCGCCGATGCGCACGCGCGGCAGGAGCACCACGCCCGGGCCGATCTTGCAGTCCTCACCGAGGATCGGTGCGTCGCTCGGTGCGTCGCTGAGGTCGAGCAGCTCCGCGAGCGCCCATGCGGCATGGGGATGAAACCACCCCGGTAGAGCCGCGACCTCCTCCCGGTTCTCGAGCGCCGCGTCGACGAGGAGGAACGCCCCGCGCGCAACGGCCGCGGTCGCCTCCTCGATGTAGCGGGAGCTGAGGAGAGGCGCGAGGTCGCCCGGGCCGGCCATGCTCACGGGCACGAGCCGACGGACGACGCCGTGCGCGCCCTTGTTCGTCACGCCTCCATGGCGCTCGACGAAGTCCCTCAGGGAGCGCGGCGAGAGTGGGATGCCCCTCGGGGTCATCGGTCCGTTACTTCTTCGGAGCGGGCGCCGGACCAGCGCCGCCACCGGCGCCGCTGTTGTACATCTGGATGGCCTTGTCCGTGAGGTCGAGGTCCGTGCGCACGTACGCGACGGTCGCCTTGTCGAGGACGAGGTCGATGTTCTCGCTGCTCGCGATGCGCTTCACGATCTCGAGGATCTTGCCGAAGACCGGGTCGGTGAGCTCCTTCTGCTTCTTCTCGAGCTCCTTGTTGTATTCGAGGAAAATCGCCTGGAGATCCATCATCTGCTTCTGCCACTCGTCGATGCGCTTCGTGAGCGCGTCCTTCGGCAGAACCTTGGCCTGCTTGTCGATGTCCTCGCGCTGGCGCTGGAGATCGGTCTGCTTCTTGTTGAGCTCCTGCTGACGGTTGTCGAACATCTTCTTCAGCGTGGCCTGAGCGCGGAGCCCATCCTCGGTGCTGGCGACGGCGCGCTGCACGTCGATGACGCCCACCTTGGTTTGCGCGGACGCCGCGCTGGACCAGAGCAGGCACGCGACGGCGATGGCCGCGGACACGTAGGAGACGAAAGCCGAGACCAAACGGTGGCGAGTCATGGGGGCGAGGTACCGAATGCGGCGTCCAGGGTCAAGGTCCGCGCCTCGGGGCCTTCCCAGGGACATCCGAACGAGAACGCCGGTTTACACCCGCCCCGGCAATCCCGTCCTACGGTTCACGCCCCTCTCTGCCGCAGGGCACCCTTTAATCGGCAAATAGGGGGTTCCGCCGGCGTGGACCCGGTGGCACGCGATGTGGATACTGTTCCGCGCGCGGCCCGTGACGCCGTACCTCGGAGGTCTTCGATCATGATGTCTCGCTTCCCTCGCCACCCCCTCCGCTCCCTCGACGCGATCCTCACGAAGCAGGCCGCGGTCGTCGCCGTTCTCACGGCGATGGGTACGGTGGCGTGGGCCGGCTGCGGCTCCGGAAGTGACGACCGGTACTACTGCGATGCCGCGGGCTGCTACCAGTGCGACGCGTACGGCTGCTCGGGCGTCGCGCCCCCCGCGCACGCGGCGTGCACCGGTACGTCGGGCTGCCCGTCGGGCTCGGTCTGCACGGCCAGCGGCTGCACGACGACATGCTCGGGCGCGGTCCCTTGCGCGAAGGGCGAGGTCTGCAAGGCGGGCCTCTGCGCGGCGCCGGCCATCGACCCCGGAGCGAAGAAAGACTGCACGACCAAGAGCGACTGCGGTGCCGGCAAGGCATGCGTTGCCGGCTCGTGCGAGGCCTGTGGCGGCTCGGCAGGTCCGTGCCCGTGCACGACGGCGACGTCCGCGTCCGACTGCGCCTCGGGACAGGCGTGTGTCGCCGGCTCGTGCACGGCCCCCTCGAACACCTGCAAGTTCTCCAGCGAGTGCGAGAGCGGAAAGGTCTGCGCCGACGGCCAGTGCCTCGTGAGCTGCGAGGCGTCTCCGTGCGCGACGGGCTTCACGTGTGACAAGACCGTGTGCAAGCCGGTCGGCACCGGCGGTGGTTGCGCGACCGACCAACAGTGCGGCGGTGACACTCCGCAATGCGTCGCCGGCAAGTGCGCGAAGGCCTGCGCCGCCGACCCCGAGTGTGGCGCCGGAAGCTTCTGTGACCAGGGCGCATGTGTCGTCGACACGCGGCCGAAGCCGAACTGCACCGACGACTCGCAGTGCGCGGGCACGGGCGCGCCGAGGAAGTGCCTCGGTGGCTTCTGCAAGTACACCTGCACCACGGCGCAGGGCGACGCCTACTGCCGGACGATCGACAACCGTATCGGCTACTGCGCGAAAGACCTCGTCTGCCGGACGGCGGCCGAAGCGAGCGCGCAGTGCCAGCAGGCGGCGGACTGCAGCGGCGGTCTGAGCTGCGTCGACAACAGCTGCAGGTAGGGCTTCGCCCCTCAGCTTCGCTGAGCCTCCCCATTTCGCCACTGGCTCGGCTGTGATTCGCCTTGGGCGAACGGCGCCGCGGACGGCGCCGATTTTCACGCCTGGGTGCGTGACGCTGGGAGGTTCCGGGGCTTGCGCGTCGATCGGGGATGCACCGGTCGAGCGATGCGACGCGGACGAGTCGTTGATTCGTCCACCGCTCCGCTCGCTGATGGTGAGGTGGTGTTGACGTAGGGCGGTGAGGGGTGGTGCGTGATGGACCTGCAGCGCGCAGCCGGATGCGATTGGACATCGCCGCCCGGGACACCATAGTTTCTCTGGATGCTCCGCCACTCCATCGCCATCCCCTCGTCCCTCGGCCTCGGGCTCGGGCTCGCCGCACTGGTCGCCGTCGCCTGCGGTGACAGCAGCACCAACTCCGCGTTCGGCGACGGCACGAGCGGAGGAACGTCGGGGACGAGCGGCAGCTCCGGCACGAGCGGCACCTCCGGAACGTCGGGTTTCCCCGTCGGCACGAGCGGAGGCACGTCGGGCGCGTCGGGCAAAGGCGGCGACGGGGGACCGGAGATCTGCGACGGCATCGACAACGACGGCAACGGCATCATCGACGACGTCGATGTGGGCCACGACGGCATCTGCGACTGCCTTCGCGTCGCGACGCTCGGCGTGAAGGGCCAATGGGGCGCCGGCAACGTCTTCGCGCAGTGGCTGAACGGCAAGAGCACGGCGGGCGCCGTCGACCTCGCCGCGCAGACGCTCACCCCGGCGCTCCTCGGGGGCTACCAGGTGATCGTCGCGCAGGACCTCAGCGCCATCGGCCGCACCTACTCCGCGGCCGAGATCACCGCCCTCGGCGACTGGGTGAAGGCAGGCGGCGGCCTCCTCACGCTCATCGGTTACGGCGATGCGTCCGAACGCGCGAACGCGAACGCGATCCTGGCCACGTTCGGCATGAGCTACGCGGCGGCTCCCATCCTCGCGAAGCAGGGCGGCTCGACGATCCCCGTCACCACCTGGGTCGCGCACCCTGTCACGAGCGGCATCCTGAAGATCGGCGTCGACAACGGCTACGAGACGCAGGGCTCGGGGACGACCGTGGCGACCGAGCAGTCGCTGAAGCTCCTTCAGGTCAAGGAGGTGTCGAGCGGCAAGGTCATCGCGTGGGGTGACGAGTGGATTACTTACGACAGCGAGTGGAGCGCACACCCCGACTACCAGGTCGAGCGCTTCTGGCTGAACATGATCAAGTGGATGACGCCCGCCAAGGAATGCCAGGTCGCGATCCCGCCGACGGTCAAGTGAGACTCTGCGGCCGACGCGTCTGCCCGTCATCGCGTGCGACTGCGTTGCAGGTCGCGTTTCCGTGCCCGCCTAGTACCGTTCGTCAAAAATTTGGCCATCGGTCCTGCGGTCGTATATCCGCGAGTGCATGATCGATTCAGGACCGTGGGTGGCACGTGAGCGGCCCG
>JAYSXP010000622.1:0-8391 GCA_043717125.1 Polyangiaceae bacterium
GGTCACGTTCGAGGTCGTGAGGACTTTTTCCTTCAGGTTGGCGCCGGTGCGCGCCGAGTCGAAGCGCGACGTGAGGACGTGCACGTTCGACGCGAGCCCCTGCTCGGAGCCCTCCGCGGCGCCGTCGTCGCTCGGCGCGCCGCTGCATGCCCCGAGGGCGGTCGTGGTCATCGCCAGTCCGCAGGCGAGGAGAGCCCAGGTCGTTCGTCGCATATGCACCCCTGTCCGCCTCTGTAGAACGGGGTAGCACCGAACAAACGCCCGGCAACTCAATGTTTACGTACACCTACGGATCCATCGCGATCCATCCGCAGAACCGTTGGAGAATCGTCCGACGTCGCCTCGCAGGCCACACGCCGTCGGTCCGCGGCGGCTCGAAACGTCCGCTCAGGCGAAAATCGTCGCGACGTTCTCGCTCAGCTTCAGCGGCTTCGGCCGCTTCGTCAGCACCTCGACGCCCGTCTTGGTGGCGACGACCGTGTGCTCGAACTGCGCGGAGAGCGAACCGTCGACGGTCGTGACCGTCCACCTGTCGTCGGGGTCGACCGCGACCTCGAAGCGACCGATGTTCACCATGGGCTCGATCGTGAACGTCATGCCCGTCTTGATGCGCTCGCCCGTGCCGCGACGACCGTAGTGCTTCACTTGCGGGTCCTCGTGGAAGCGACGACCGATGCCGTGGCCGACGAAGTCGCGGACGACGCTGCAGCCCTGAGCCTCGACGTACTCCTGGATGGCGGCGCCGATGTCGCCGAGCCTCGCGCCGTCCTTCACCTGGGCGATGCCGAGATCGAGCGATTTTCGCGCGACCTCGACCACCTTGCGGGCCTCGGGGCTCGGGGTGCCGATGTAGAAGGTCGCGGACGTATCGCCGTAGTACCCGCCGTAGATCGTCGTGATGTCGACGTTGATGATGTCGCCGTCCTTCAGGATCTGCGCGCCCGGGATGCCGTGGCAAACGACTTCGTTGATCGACGTGCAGACGCTCTTCGGGAAACCCCTGTAATTGAGGGGGGCGGGGCGACCGCCCTTCTTCAATGTGTCCTCGTGCACGAGGGCGTTGATCTCCTCCGTCGACATGCCCACGCGGAGCTTTTCGCCGACGAGCAGCAGCGTGTCCGCGGCCATCTGGCAGGCCGCCCTCATCGCTTCTACTTCTTTGGGGCTCTTGAGGTCGATCGCCACGGGTGACTCCCTTACTGCTGCTTGCTATCTAGCGTAGGCCTCTCCGAGAACGACAGCGTCATTCACGGCGCTCTTCACTTCTTTCGTGTCCGGCGAGAGGTGAAAGTGCACCTCGTGGTCGCCGTCCGGCCGCACGAACTCTCGGACGAAGGCGACGAACGGGTAGCTGACCAGGCGGCCCTCGAAATTCTTGAGGATACCGTGCGATTCGCTCGCCTTGCCCACGGCGACCGTGAAGTCGTCGGGGGGCGGGTTCGTGCCCGTGATCTTCTCCACGACGTGGAGGCCGAGCTGGTAGTTCGCCTCCGGGCCGTCCTTCTTCCCGGTCACGGTCGCGACCTTCACACGCAGCACGGCGTCGCTCACCTGGGCGCGCTCGCGGAGCATCGGGTCGGCCTTGGGCGTGTAGCCTCGGTCGAAATCCATTCCGACCGCGGCGGGATCGATGGAGTCGTCGAAGAGGTCGGCCGCTCGACCGGCATAGGCGGGCAGGGGACGCGACTTCGCGCCCGGCCCCGTCGACGGGCCGCAGCCGCCCGCACCGCTGACGGAGAGGGCGAGCGTCGCGGCAAGGGCGACCGTGGAGAGACTCCGAAGCATGCCACTCCCTTAGCAGTTTTCGGCCGTCCTGTTGATGGGGCATCGCGCGGAGTGATACCGTCTCAGCCATGAAACGTGCGGTGCTGGTCGGTTCGTTTGGTCTCGTTCTCGCCACCCTTGGCGCCGCGGCGGTCGTCGCGTGTCACCCGGCGGAGCCCAAGCAGGCCTCCGCGATCGATCCCGTGGGCGACGACCCGGCGTCGTCGGGCGGCTCGTCGTCGGGCGGCAGCAGCGGCGGCTCCAATAAGGGCGGCGGCGACCCCCTCGCTCAGCCCAACGTCGGCGGCGGTCCAGCCGGCAAGCCCGTCAAGGGCGAGGCGCCGCCGGTGAGCAGCCTGGCCACGATGATGGACGGCCTTCGTTGGGGCATGAGCCACGCGGACGTGACCAAGACGTTCACGGAGAACGGCGGGATCATCTGGAAGGACTACGACGAGAAGCTCACAAAGGCGCGCGTCGGTCCGGAGATGTCCGCCATCGAGAACGAGCGCGATCAGGCGAAGCAGGCGTTCGCGCGCAGCTTCATCGAGTTCAAGGACACGCCGACCGGCTACGACGCGACCGGCATCAAGGGCGAGTACACCTACAAGAACCGTGAAGCCCTGATGTGGGTCACCCGCCAGGGTAAGAAGCGCTACTTCTTCTTCATCAACGATCGCCTCTGGAAGTTTTACGACGAGGTTCCGCTCGCGGAGAGCGGCGTCCTCGGCAAGACGTACCTCGACGCGGTGAACACGATGAACGGCAAGCTCGCCGCGCAGGGCCGCGTGCAGGGCGCGGACCCGGCGAAGGGCGTCAACGCCACGACCGTCGACTGGAAGGACGGCTCCAGCCACCTCCGCGTCGTCGACCGCTCCGGCGAACGGGTCGTCGCCGTCGTCATGGAGGACAACGGTACGCTCGGCAACCTCCAGTCCCTCCGACCCAACAAGACCGAGGACCCGACGGCCATCGACCCGACCATCGCCGCGGTCACGAAGGGCGGGCTCTCGGACCCGAACGCCGGCAAAACCGCCCCCAGCGCAAGCACGCCGGGCAAGAAGGGACCGCCGAAGAAGTAACGAAACCAGCGCGAGGCGCGGCGGGACCGAGCGGTCCGCCGCGTTTTTCCGGTCCGCCGGCTCTCAATCGACCCTGCGGGCGCCTTCGGGGACGTTCCAGCCGGTCGTGACCTTCACGTTGGCCTTCGGGGCGGCGCTGCGAACCGCCGGCTCGAGCAGCCGCTCGCGCGTGATATTGGCGCCCGGGCAGCCGGCGCAGGTCCCCGTGAGGTGCAGGTGCACGTCCTCCGGGGTCGCGCCGACGAGATAGAGCTCGCCGCCGTCGGCCTTCACCAGGTCCACCACGAAATCCGACAGCGCCTCCATGACCGAGGCGATCACGCCTGCCTCGGGTGCAGTCGAGCCGTCGGTCTTGGGCTGTTCAATCGCCTTCGTCGCCACGTCGGACACCGAGATCACGTTACCACACTCGAATGGGGCCGCGGCGTTACCGGCGTCACTCTTGCGCGCGACGGGCTGGGGTCTTTCAGCATCGTAAGCTCGCCTACACCCCGCGCATGAAATTGCCGCTAGGAAGCGATGCCGGGCGGGCGTTATAGTTTGCACACGGTTCGCGTCAGGGCTGGGGGGCCTCGCGCGCGGAGCGGCAGGAGAACCATCGGTGGCACGGTACCGACTACGGTTTCTGCTTCAGGAGTTCGACCTCCCTCGTGGAGCCACGATCCTCGGGCGAAGCTCGGATTGTCATGTAACGATCGAGGATCCCCTCGTTTCGCGCCATCACGCGCGGATCGTGCTCGAGGGCGACCGTGCTGTCGTCTGCGACCTGAACAGTCGTAACGGCGTCAAGGTGAACGGGGGACCCGTCAAGGAACCGGTCGAGCTGAAGGACGGCGATCGCCTCCGGATCGGAACCCAGGAGCTTGTGTTCTGTCGCGTCGAGGCCGCCCCCAACGCCTCCGCGAAGACCACCGGATTCCTTCGCCATTGCGCGCGGTGCCGCATGCCCTACCCGCAGGAGGCCGGCTCCTGCCCGAGCTGCGGTGCGACCGAGGCGCTCGACGAGGAGACCCTCAGCGGTCAATTTGGCGCGGCCGCGCAGCAGATCTGGTCCGTGCAGCTCTTTTTGGAGGTCCTGGACCGGGCGCTCACCCTCGAGCGCTTCGAGGACGTCCATCGCATCCTCCGCCGCGCGACCGTCCAGGTCGAAGAGCGGATCGTCCGCGGCGACCCGATCGACGCCCCGCAGCTGGCCAAGCTCGCCGTCGGCGCGGCCCGCGCGAGCCTCGCGCTCGACGACTCGACGTGGGCCATCTGGATGGCCCAGGTCTACCGCCGCGTTCCGCTGGTGATGCCGGAAGAGGTTGTCGTGAAGCTCGGCGAGCTGGCTGCCCGTTTCCCCCACGACCTGGCCGAGCCGGTAGAGCAGCTCGCTACCTACGCCCGGACGGTTCCCCCGTCGACCGCCGATGGGCCCGCGGTCGCCGCTCTCGAGCGCGTTCGTGCCTCGCTAGCACCTGATCGCGCCCCCATGGCAGCGTCAAAACCGGCCCTTAGCTAGAACCCGCCCAGGCCCGCCTGACGCTTTCGTACGAAACAGGTCCTCCGCCGGAGGGCGCGGTCTGGCGCCCTTCAGCGGATTCCTTGCCGCGCAGGTACGCGGCGGTATTCCATAGCTCCTGACGGATGCGGTTCCGCCTCCGCTACTTACAGCACGACCTGGAGCTGAACGAGGGCACCTTCGCCGTCGGGCGGAATGCGAGCTGCCAACTTTCGCTCGATGACCCCCTGGTCTCGCGAAGGCACGCCATCTTCGAGCTGCAAGGCCACGCGGTCACGATCGAGGACCTCAACAGCCGCAACGGCGTGATCGTCAACGGTCATCGCATCGACGCGAAGGTCAGTCTGAACGTCGGCGACCGCATCCTTATCGGCTCGCAGGAGCTCACATTGCTCGCCGCTCGTGACGGTGCGGCGAACGTCACGGGTGGTGGCGGCGTCGGCAAGATGACACTGCCGAAGATGAAGGTGAGCACGCCTTCGTCGGGCTTTCCTCACATCTCTTCGGGCCCGGTCGAATCGGATCCCGAGCCGTCGATGGTGCGGCGTGCCGACCAGTTCAAGCTGCTCTCAGGCGTGGCCGAGAAGGCGCTGGCGATGGGCAAGGCCGGTGAGGCTGAGCGTCTCCTCGCCTCCGCGCTCGCCGACGTCATCGAATCGACGCGCGCGGGGCGTCCACTCCCGCCGACGCTCGTGGATCAGGCCGCGAAATTCAGCGCGAAGCTCGCGACGGCGACCGGCAAGGGCGGCTGGGCCGACTACGTGATCGAGCTCTATGCCGCGCAGAAGCGTCCGTGCCCGGCGCACGTCATCGACGAGCTTTACAACGCGATGCGGAAGGTCACCGCCGTCGACCTGAATCGTCTCCGCGGGTACGTGGCGATGCTGCGCCAGAGCCTCCCTCGGTACGGTCCCGCGGAGCGCTTCCTGTTCCAGCGTCTCGAGGGACTCGAGCGCCTCGCGGCGCTTCGCTGACCATCGCCGCGCGTGAGGCCTCCTCGGCCCGCAGCGACTTCGGTGCGCCACTCGCCGGCGCGACGAAGTCCTGCCATGCGAGATTGGCGCTCGCGGCGCGCGCGATGACGGCGCGCAGATCAGGGTCGCCTACCTTGGAGATGGTCGCCGAGAGCTCGGGACCGAGAGCCACGGGTGGCGGGACCTTGCGCGTGATGCGCCGCTCGGGGGGCCGATCGGGCATGTCGAGCGGGCCGACGCGGAAGCGAAGCTGGTCGACAGCGTGGCCTCGCACGCGGAGCCGCGCAACCAGCTCGGGCGCCAGCATCTGGAGCTCGTTGGCCCACACGCTCGTCGTGACCTTCACGAGGAGGATGCCGCGCTCGAGGGTGACGGGGTGAGCGCGGTCGGCGATCCGCGGTCCAACCACGACCTTCCACTCGCGCATCGGGATCGGGGGTCGTCGCTTGGCGAAGCGGTCTTCACCGGCGCGATCGAGGAGATCCTCGAGCGACTCGGGTGCGTCGAGACGCTTGCGACGCCGCCGCTTGGCAGACCTGGCCATCGATGCAAAGGGTAGCATCGGCGGCCCTCCGTGGGACGCGCGCCAGAGCCCGGGCCGGCCCCACGGCCGCTACCGCGACAAGCCGCGGCGTCGGCGGTGGTCGGTCGATCGCTCGAGGCCGTGAAGCCCGGGCGCACGACCGCGGGGAAATTCCGCGTCGAGAAGGAGCTCGTGCTCGTCACGCCCAGTGCGGCCATCGGTACTGTCGCGTACATGGCGCCCGAGCAGATGATCGACGCGAAGCGCGTCGACGGTCGCGTCGATATCTTCTCGGTCGGGATAGAACCATGGTCGATTCCGGCGGGATATACGTGTAGCATGCATGGATAGGCTGCGGTACCGAACGATGGGCCGGGCGACCGCGTGGTCGCTCTTCGCTCACCCCACGTGCCCGTGCCCGAGCTCCCTCTCCCTTCTTCGCCCCACTCCTGTTGCTCGGCCTCGCTCCGTGCTAAGTGCCCGGCCGATGTGGGAAATAAGCCAGGAGACGTGCGTCGCTGCAGCCCATCAGCTGAGGTTCGCGCCGGGCGAAGGGGAACGCCTGCACGGGCACAACTGGCGCATCAAGGCTGTCCTCCGCGCAGTCGAGCTCGACAAGAGCGGCTGGGTCGTCGACTTCAATCATCTCGGCAAGGTCCTGCGTGACCTGGTCGAGCCCTACGAGCACGTCTTCCTCAACGAGGTCGCGCCGTTCGACGACGTCAACCCGACCGCAGAGAACATCGCGCGCGTGATCGCCGATGACCTCGCTGCCAAGATGGATGACGCGCGCGTGCGCGTCGCGCGCGTCGAGGTCTGGGAGAACGACACGTGCTGCGCCGTCTACTTCCGGATGCCGCCCGTCTAAACCTCCGAGCACGCGCTGGGCGCCTCAGCGAGACGGCGCGCGTCGAAGCGTCACTTCACCGGCGGGCGCTAGCGCCTCGAACGTGGCCCCGCGCCGATCGGCGACGCCGGCCCGAAGGATGCCGCCCTCGTACTCGAGGAGAAACGGCGCGTGGGGTTTGGCCGCGGCGCCGCTCTCGCCGACGACGAACACCGTGACGGAGCGCCCGGCACGGGTGGCGCTCGTCGCCTCCGCGGCGGCGCGTGGGCGACAGAGCCGGGCGACCTCGGCGCTGCGGTCCGCCGAGACGCAGCGGTCGAGGGCGATGCGATCCTCCGCGGTCGGCGCGCTGGCGATCGCACGAGCGGCAGCACCACGCACGAGGTCGCTCGGGTCATCGACGAGGAGCTTTCGCTCGGTGCGACCGTCTCCACATCGCGCCTGCGCAAAGGAGAGGGCGACGAGCGCATTGGCGCGTACCACCGCGCGTCCGTCGACGAGCATCGTGCAAGCGACGGCAGCGATGGCAGCCTGGCCGGCTTTGCCTGCGAGCGCCGCGTGCCGCGCGATGCCACCCGCCGCGTCGGCGGCGACATCGGCGTCACCGGACTTGGCGAGCGTCGCGAGCTGCGGGAGCACGGCCTGGTCGCCGATCGCGCCGAGCGTGAAGGCCGCCTGGGCGCGAACGCTGCCGTCGGCGTCACCCGCGAGCGACTTCGCGAGCGCAATCGCCGCCGGCGCGCCGCGGTGTCCTCCGAGGACCGCCGCGACGGCCCGACGGTCATCGGCGTCGCCCCTCCTCGCGGCCTCGGTGAGAGAGCGAAGAACACCCGGGAGGCGCGCCCGTCCGGCGGCCTCGATGACAGCATCGCGCTCCGGGCCGGCGGCGACCGCCAGTTCCTTGAAGAGCCGCGCTGCGGCGCCTTCATCGGGGTAACGCGAGAGGATGCCGCCGAGCGCCGCGAGCACGGCGTAGCGATCGAGCTCGTCGCCGCCATCGAGCTTCGCGAGAAGGGCTGTCCGAGCCCTCACTCCACCGCTCGCCGCGAGGGCGACCGCGGTGTGGAGGCGAACCGCCGGGTCAGTGTCGGCGAGGAGCGGTACCAGGGCGTCGTCGGCAACCCCGACGTCGGCGTCGCCAGCGCCGCGCTTGGGGTCCATCGACGCGCCGCCGAGCGCGCCGAGCGCGTCGATCGCCGCGATGCGGAGCGCGGCGTCTTTAGAGGCGACGAGCCCGACGAGCTCGGTCGCCGCGCGCGGCGCTCCGGTGCGACCCAGCAACGTGGCGACGGCGGCGCGTTCGCCCGAAGAGGTTCGCGGCGCACGCAGCGTCGCGGCGAGCGGTTCGACCGCGCGACCGTCGGGTCGCGACGGATCGAGCAGGGCGGTCGCCGCACGCAGCGCTTCGTCGCGGACGACGGGGCTCGGATCGGCGACGAACTCGAGCACCACCGGCACTTGCTCCGCACTCCCCGCGCCCGCGAGGGCACGGAGCGCGGCGCCCGGCGGGAGCGTGCCCTTGCGGAGTGCGGCGACGATCGCGGGCGCGCTCTTCGTCGCGCGCAGCTCGCCCAGCACCCACGCGGCGCTCGTTGCGACAGCCGCGGGCACGGGGCGGTCGAGGAGGGCCGTGAGCTCGACGATGGCGGGGGCGCCGGCGGAGACGAGCGCGTCGCGGACCGACGTTCGCTCGAGCGTTC
>JAYSXP010000623.1:0-8386 GCA_043717125.1 Polyangiaceae bacterium
CCTCGACTTCGGCAAGTACAAGTACGAGGAAAAGAAGAAGGCCGGTGAGGCCAAGCGCAAGCAGACGGTCGTCCAGATCAAGGAGATCAAGCTGCGCCCGAAGACCGACGACCACGACATCGCGTTCAAGACGAACGCGGCGCGTCGGTTCCTCGAGGCCGGGCACAAGGTGAAGATCACGGTGCGCTTCCGCGGCCGCGAGATCACGCACCCCGAGAAGGCGCAGGAACAGATCACCGTGATCATCCAGGGCATCGAGGACATCGCGAACGTGGAAACACGCGTGGCGATGGAGGCCCGCGCCATGTCCGTGCTCGTCGCGCCCAAACCGGCGATCATGCAGAGGGTCGCGCAGGCGAAGGCCCAGCGCGAGAAAGAGCGTCAGCAGGCCGAGAAGGAAGGGCGTGCGGCGCCTGACGAGCCGGAGTCCCTCGAGGATCTTCCGGACGACGACGACGACGACGACGACGACGACGACGCCGAAGCCGGCGAAGCCGAAGGCGGCGCGGCAGACGCCGAGAAGAAGGCCTGAACGTGCTGTGAGCAGGCAGGGCGAATGAAGCGCTGGAAGCAAAGAAGCGCGCTCGCCCTGCCTTTCGTGATCGGAGCGCTGTCATGGTGCGCGCTCCGGCTCGCGGTCGCGCCCGCCGGGGATGCGATCGCGAGCAGTCTCGTGCGCGAGATTGCGTCCGCCGCGAGCCCAGCTCCAGCGCCAGCGGCAGCGCCTTCGATCGCGTGCGCGTTTCCGTCGATCGCGCCGATCCCGGATCCGACCGATGAGCAACTCGAAGCCGTCGGCGCGCTTCCGCGACGGGTGGCGTCGCGCGAGCGGCCTGCGCATCGAGCCGCCCTGGACGACCGGGCGCGGGGGCTCGCGAACGAGGAGGGGGCTGTCACCGCAGCCCCGGTGCCCGACGGCGCGGCCCAGGCAACGATCTTGGTTCCGGCCGCCGTCGTCGCGCGTGCGCTCGAGCGGCGCGACGTCGGAGCCACGAACGCTCTCACCGTTGACGGCGCTCCGCTCGGCGCGCGCATCGTCGGCGTCGGAAAGTACCGCACGGGCCTTCGCGACGGCGACGTCGTCGTTTCGGTGGCGGGTACCCGCACGCCCAACGTGAGCACAATGATCTCCGCCGCGATGCAGGCCGCCGCCAACGGAGCGCCTCGGATCTCCGGACGCGTCCTGCGTGGCGAGACGAGCATCGCCGTGACGCTTGATTTGCCCAGGTGAACGCCGCCGTACTCGACCGCGAAGGGCTCGAGACGCTTTCGATTCGGTCGAAGAGCTTCTTGTCGGTGCCGACCACGGGAGCTTGAATCGGCGGTAGGCTTTCGTCCATGAAACTCCGTGCAGCCTTCCTGGCCGCGACGCTCACTCTCCTCTGCACCAGCGCTGCCCACGCGGTTCTCTCCTCGAGCGAAAAGGGGCAGATTCGCGACTTCGTCTCGAGTGCCCGCGCCGAGAACGCCGCGCGCGTGCGCTCGCTCGTCGCGCGTACCGATCTCACCGCCGAGGAGTCGATTGCAGCGCTGTCCGAGGCCGTGGTCCCGGTGCCCTTCACCGATGCGCGGGCGGTCTTTCTGCGCGAGCTCACCTTCGGCGTGTCGAGCGGGTCGTCACGGCCGCTCCTCGCGCATGCCGTCACGCGCGCGCTCTTGCTGCGCGCGGACGCCGTCTTCCAGAAGTACGTCGGCGGTCTGGATCACGAGCCTCGGGCGATCGCCGAGCTCGTCGCGATCTATTCGTTCCTGGACGGGACGATCGCGAACGCGGGACGTCCCACGCTCGCCGCGCACGACCCCACCGCCGGCATCTCCGCCGCCGCCTACGACGACTGCTCGAAGGAGCTCCGCGATCACGTCGAGCGCAACGCGCGCTGGCTCAAGGGGGATGGCGTCGTCGCCGAGAGCCTGGGCCGCGTCCGCGCGCAGGCGCAGGCGGCGCTCCTCGACATGCTTCCCGACGGGATCACCCGTCGCGTCGATGCGTCCGACCGGCTCGGCCTCCACGGGGCGCGCAGCAAGATTTTGACCGAGTGGGGCATCCTCTTCGCGGACGCCGGCAAGCTCGATGACGCGGCCGTTAATCGGGTGCACGAGGTCCTCGCGCGTGCGCCGGGAGCGCGCGTGGATCTCGAGGTCATCTACGCTGGCGAGGACCGCGGACCCCTGCGCGCGCGGGGGATCGTGGCGTTCGTCGGAGGAGGCGCGGGGGATGCGGATCCCTTCGGCGAAGAGTTGACGCCGAGCAAGGTGGACCCGTCGACCGCGGTCATCGTTCAGGATCTCGTGATCCTCGCCGTGAAACGGGCGCTCGACAATCGCGGCGAGCTCCGGCTCCAGGCCGAGCACGATGCTGCCGCCGCCCAGGGGCAGGCAAGTGCCGGGAAGATGCTCGGAAAACCACGTGCGCCCAGCGTCGAGCACGTGATCGGCGCAGCCGCGTATCTGCTCGTCCTCGACGCCCCCCGCGCGCTCGACCTCGCGTTCGTGCGTGCGGTCGGCGGTCGTCCGGAGAGCGCTGCGATTCTCTCCGACGCGATCGGCGCGCTGGCCGCATTTCCGGTCGCATCGACCGATGCCGCCGCGGGGCTTGCGCTCGATCTCGGGAAGGGAAGCGCATCTACGAAGGTCACCGCGATCCGCCTCGCACCGAACGGGGCCGCGCTCCAGTTCACTCTCGAGGGGCACGCATGGGCGATCACGCGTGGAGCTCCTTCGTTCTCCGTGACCGGCATCACCCGTGACGCGCAGGTGCTCTCGCTCGGACACCTCTCGACGGTACGGACTCCGCGGCCAGAGGCAGCCCCGAAGAAGAAGTGAAGCGAAGAGCGGTATCCAGCCCGTGATCGCGTCAAATTAGGCCTGTTTGGCGCGCGAGTGAGATACATGCCTACATGCCCCTTTGGCGCACGCGCGCGCTCCTCTCGACGGCGATGGTGCTCGCTCTCGTGTGCGCGTCGCTCGCCGGGTGCGCGGCGAAGGGGCGCGAGCCGGAAAGCGGCGAACCGCCTGCCGTTGCGCCGAGCCCTCCCTCCACCGTCACGACGAACGACGTCCCCTTCGGGCCGCCGAGGCCTCCGCCGCTCGACCGCCCGCTTCGCGTCATCGTCGGCGGGGACATCCTTCCCCACAGGCCGAGCCTCATCACGCCTGCCGCCATTCAAGCGGCGCTCGCGCCGCTCGCATCGCTCTTCGCGAAGGCCGACGCGGTCGTCGCCAACTACGAGGCCGCGACGGGAGAGGTCGACCCGAAGGCCTTTCGCCTCGCCTATGCGGCTCCGCACGGTTGGCTCGACGCGCTCCCCAAGGCGGGCCTGCGTGCCGTCACCGTCGCCAACAACCACACGTGCGATCTCGGTGAGCCCGGCCTCGATGCGACGCTGGCGGACGCCGCCAAGAGCGGCCTCGTCGCTCTCGGCGCCGACGCGACCGACCCGTGGGCGCCTCGCGCGATCGTCGAGCAGAACGGCAAGCGCATCTGCGCCATCGCGTGGACGACGCTCTCCAACTCGGAGGGCGGATGCTCAAAGAGCCGCCATCTCGCGGTCGCGCCTCTCAACGTGGCCGGCAAGCAGCGCATCGATCGCGCCTTCGCGAAGGCGCGCGCCCAGTGCGACGCGACGATCGCGATCTTCCACGGCGGCGCCGAGTACGCCCCGCAGACCACGCTGGTCATGGATCAGGCTGCGCACGCGGCCGAGGCTGGGGCCGACGCGGTGATCATCCACCACCCGCACATCGCCTCGCCGGTCGTCATTCATCCGACGAAGGACGGACGCAGCGTTCCGCTCTTCGCGTCCGTCGGTAACCTCGTCACGAACCAGGGCGAGTCGTGGAAGCCGCCGATGTTCCCGGTGCTGCCCGAAGATCGCCACCTGGTGTGCGTCAACGGCTGGACCCGCCTCGGCGTGCTTGCGGATCTCTCGTTCACGTTCGAACCGACCGGGCAGAAGCGTCCGCGGCTCGACTGGGGGACGCACCTCGTGTGGATCGACAACGAGCATGCCGAGGATCGCGCCGCGGCGATGCCGAAGATCGAGGCGCGCCTTCTCCTACCGTCGAAGGACAAGGCGATCGTCGAGGCGCTGTCGAAGGATCGTCGGGGTCCGCTCGCGCTCTTCGCCGACCCGTGCTGGGTCGAGCGCGAGGGCGCCACGGGTCACGACGAGCGTTGTTCGAGCGCCGCGCCCGCCGCCCCGACGGCCACGGGGAGCGTTCCCGTGCGCGCCGCAAAGCGCGCCATGCCGCATCGCAAGAAGTAGTCGCCTGTTCTGCGTGGCCTCGGCGGCGCTGCGAGGCGCGGCTCTCGGTGTCGCCGCGACGCCCGGGACGGGTGTGCGCCGAGGGGGGATTTGACACCGGCCCGTCAGCGGATGATAACCAAGTCCCATGTCGGAACAGGCCGTCGATACGAGCGCTTCTCGCAAGGTCCGCATCCTCGTCGCCAAGCCAGGGCTCGACGGCCACGACCGCGGCGCGAAGGTGGTCGCCCGTGCGCTCCGCGACGCCGGCTTCGAGGTCATCTACACGGGGCTTCACCAGACGCCCGAGATGATCGCGAACGCCGTGGTGCAGGAAGACGTCGACGGCGTCGGCCTCTCGATCATGAGCGGCGCGCACAACACGCTCTTTCCCGCGGTGATCGACGCGCTCAAGGCCAAGGGCGTCACCGACGTCGTCATCTTTGGCGGCGGCATCATCCCCGTGGGCGACCTCGAGCGCCTCAAGTCGGCGGGCGTGCAGGGCGTGTTCACGCCGGGCACGACGCTCGAGAACATCATCGGCTGGGTGAAGGAAAACGTCCGCCCCAAGGTGTGAGGGCGGCGTGCGACGTCAGGGAGCGAGCCGCTTCAGCGGCGGCGTGAGCGCGTCGATCGCCCAGCGCGTGATGTTCGGGAAGTGGCGCGACAACCCGTACATGCGCGGATAGATCACGCGCGGGCGCTTCTTGTCGACCGCGGTCGCGATCATCCTCGCGAGCACGTCGGCCGTACCGGTCGGCGTGTACTTCGTCGCCGCCGTCTCCGTGTAGGCGGCTCGGCCGGCGGCTTCCATGTCGCTCGTCACCGGGCCCGGGTACACCGTGACGACGTGGACGCCGTACGGCTTCATCTCCGCGCGGAGCCCCTCGGACGCCGCGGCGAGGCCGGCCTTCGCGGCGTTGTAGAAGAACATCCCCGGCGTCGGACCGAGCGCGGCCATCGACGCGATGTCGACGATTGTACCTGATTTACGAGGCACCATGCGCTTCAGCACGAGCTGTGTCAGGCGGAGCGGCGTGTGGAGGTCGAGCGCGAGGAGCCGTTCGCCGTCCTCCCAGCTCGTATCGAGCACGCTCTTGACGATCTGGACGCCCGCGTTGTTCACGAGGACGTCGATCGGGCCCATCGCCTCTTCGGCCGCGTCGAGCCAGGAGAACGCGACCTCCGGGTTGCCGAGATCGGCCTGCACGACGTGCGTGCGACCCTCGTTACCCTCCGCGAGCTTGTCGAGGCGGTCGCGGCGACGCGCGATGAGCGTGACCTTCGCGCCTGGTCGTTTCAAGTACTCCCGGGCGATGGCTTCGCCGATTCCGCTCGAGGCTCCGGTGACGACGACGTGCATGTCGAGGCAGCATACACGCGTAGGACGCGCTCCATCAGCGCTCGCGCGCTCGGTTTGCCCTTGAATACGTAGAGCGCCGCGGCGGTGTCGTCCGCGAGAACCTCCGCGCTCACGCGAAGCCGCGAGCTGGCGCAGAAGACGATGCGCGCACCGAGCCCTTGCTGCGCGAGCTCGATGCGCCTCCACACCGCGTCGCGGCTCCAGAATCCGAGGACCTCGACGTAAACCGGCTCACCGCCGTCCCGATGACGCAAGACGAGATCCGGAATGCATACGCCAAGCCCTGGATGATCGAGGAGCACGTTCGCGACCTCCGCCTGCCAGGGGGAGCCGGCTTTTTCGAGCGCGCGCGCGCCGTCGAGGAGCGCCTGCACTTCGTCGGGGAGATTGGGTGGCGTCGCGGCGGCACCTCGCTCCTGCGTGTCCGCGGAGGAGAGGCGGAAGACGAGCGCCTCGCGTTCCTTGCCCCACTTCACGTCGGCGGCGAGTGTCCATGCGTCGAGCGTGCGGAGCGCGGGCAGGATGAGCGCGAGGCGAAGGCCGTACTTCGTGACCGATTCGAACATCGAGAAGGGGCCGTCGATCGCGATCCTGAAGCCTTGGGTCTGACGCGTCACAGTGAAGAGGAGCCGGTGGAACTTCATCTGCGCGAAGAACGCTCGCATCGCCGCGGGAGAGGCGGCCTTGACCTCGCACGTCACCCGCACGGCGCGCAGGAGCACGGCCTGCGCTTGCCCGAGCTCGTAGGCATCGACGAGTGACGCGGCATCGAGCACGGGCGCAGCGCGCAGCACGTGCTCGCCGCGCAGATCGGAGAAGAGCGCTGTCTCGAGCTGGGTCGGCGTGCGCGCCATCGAGGTCGCGACCTCGGCCAGGGCGGCCTCGCGTTCGAAGGGGCGCGCGTCGCCGCGAGCGCGCCGCAGCTCGGTGGCGCGGAGGAAGAGCGTCTCGCGGAGAGCGACCGGGTCGAGCTCGTCGTCGACGTCGAAGCCACATGCGTCGTCGGCGAGCTTCTCGAGGCCGGCGGCCAGGCGGCGCTTCTTGGCGCGCGTGCCGATCTCCTTCCACGCCTCCGCGAGCTCCTCGCGCGTCCGGCCGACGTGCTCGCGCGCCGCGGTGAGGTAGGCCTCCGCGAGCTCGCGCGCCTCGGTCCGAGCACGCGCGTCGAGGCGCCGGAGCACGAGCTCTCCGCCCTGCCTCCGTGCGTCGACGTGATCAGCGGTAAGCATCGTGCTCCCTGCGGCGCTCGCTCGTACCCGTCTCGGCGGTGCGTGTGGTGACGAGCTCGTAGAGGATGGCGTGCTTGTCGTCACGCTTGCGCAGGATGCGCCCGAGGCGCTGCACGTGCTCACGCACCGAGCCGCTGCCCGAGAGGACGATGGCGACGTTGGCCTCGCGGATGTCGACGCCTTCGTTGAGGACCTTCGACGTCACGATCGCCCCGTATTTCCCGGCGCTGAAGCTCGCGAGGATACGGCTACGCTCGGTCACCTTCGTCTGGTGCGTGATGACGGGGACGAGGAAGCGGCGGGCGACGCGATAGGCGGTGGCGTTGTCCTGGGTGAAGAGGAGCGCGCGGTCGTCGCGGTGGCGATCGAGGAGGTGCTCGACGTAGGCGAGCTTGCCGCTGGCGGCAAACGCGAGCTCGCGCTGCCTTCGGTACGCGCGCATCGCGCGACGCCCCTCCATGCTTTGCGCCGAGCGCATGATGAACTCGCTGAAGCCGCGCGGAGTGCCGAGACGGATACCGTTCTTCGAGACGAATGCGAGATAGAGCGCGCGCTCGGAGTCGTGTTCTCGTCGCTCGTCGGGCTCGAGCTCGACGTCGACCTGCACGGTCTCGTACTCGGCGAGGTACTCGCCCGCGAGCTCACCGATGTCGCGCCGGTACACGGTCGGGCCGACGAGGCCAAGCAGCTCCGCGTCGCGTCCGTCCGCACGTTCGGGAGTGGCGGTGAGGCCGAGCCGGTGCGGCGCGAGGGCGAGGCGCGCGGCGAGCGCATACGTGGGCCCCGGGAGGTGATGGCACTCGTCGAACACGATGAGCCCGAACCGTGCGCCGAGGTGCTCCATGTGGAGGTACGCGGAGTCGTACGTGGTGACCGTGATGGGCTGGACGTCGTGATCGCCACCGCCCACCACGCCGACGGGTACAGCGAAGGTCGCGCGCAGGAGATCGTACCACTGGCGTACGAGGTCGAGCGTGGGGGCGACGACGAGCGTACTCCGGCGAATGGCGTCGATCGCGAGGACGGCCACGTGGGTCTTCCCCGAGCCGGTCGGCAGGACGACGACGCCCCGCCCGCCCGCGGCGCGCCACGCCCGGAGCGCCTCGGTCTGGAAGGGACGTGCCTCGCGGTGAACGCGCGCGCCGGAGCCGAGGTCGGCGTCGCGTCGCGCGTCGTCCTCCACGTCGATGGCGGCATCGCGGAGCGCGACGAGCACCTCGGCGTACGCGATGGCTGGCGCGCGAAAGCACGCCGCGCGCTCGTCCCATGCGAATGGCGCGGGGATCTGCGGCTGATCGCGAGGGACGCCGCGAAGCTCGATCGTCCCGGCACGGAAGGAGAGCGACGCGACCACGTCGCGTGATCTACCACCCCCGAAGGTCGGTCAGGTCGGGTGAATCACACGACACGCGCTCTTGAGAATCCGTCAGAGCTTCGTCACGCGAAGCCGGCGGCGCAGCGGGAGGACGAGCGCGACGAAGAGCAGGGCGTAGCGGGACACCGGGCTCGGGCCGCGGTGCTTCACCGTGTTGGAGCTCGTCTTCTTGGGG
>JAYSXP010000624.1:0-8379 GCA_043717125.1 Polyangiaceae bacterium
ATGGCGAGCGCGACTGCGAGCGGATCGGGCACCGGCGCCGTCATCGATTGCGGCACGTCCGCGCCTCCATCGTCCTCGGTCGTCGTCATCGCGCCCGTCTTCCGTCCGCCGGCCTTCTCCGCGCGGGGCGCCGCCGCATCACCGTTGCCCGCGAGCTCGGCGTCGAGAACATGACCGAAATCCTCTCGGGGGCCCACGTCATCCGGGTGGGTCTCCGCCGCCACCGGAGATGCGGGGAAAGCAGTCACGCAAATGGCACTCAACCGATCGTCGCTCATGATGCCTGTCGCCTGCGAGCGGCGTGCTCATCCGAGATCCGCCGCTCGACCTTCTGCTCCCGTCCCGCGTCCGCCCGAAGAAAGCCCTCGATCAGAATCTCGAAGCGCCGCTCCGCGATCCGCGCATCGACCGCCGCGACCTCCCTGGCGCGTACGTCGGCGGCCGCGCTGGCCACCGCGGCCTTCGCATGGAGCACCCTCGTCGCGAGCGCATGCCGATGCGCGCTAGCCTGTCCGAGATCGTCGGCGGCGTCGAGGTCGAGCCAACGGCCGTCCGCGGCACGCGCCTCGGACTCGGCCGCCGCAAGGGCGGCCTCACGAGCCTCGAGCGCCCGCCGCGCGTCGCCCAGATCGCGCTCCCGAGCTGCGACGCGTGAGGTCTCGACGGCCAGGAGCTTCCGGGCGCGCGCGGTCCGAGCGGCGTTCACGACCGCCCGATCGCGGCGAGCACCGCGAGCGCGGCCGCACGTGAGACGTTGTCGTCCTGCCTCTGACGCACGAGGTCCTCGATGCGCGGAACCATCACGCGAGCGGCATCGATTCGCGGGTCGCTGCCGGGGACATAGGCGCCGATGCGCACGAGGTCGCGCGATTCCTCCTCGGCGGAGAGGAGATCGCGCATGCGCGAGATCGTCTTCATCTGCTCGGCCGGTGCCACGTCGGGTGCGACGCGCGAGATGCTCCGGAGAACGTCGATCGCGGGGAAAAGGCCGCGATCCGCGAGGGCGCGCGACAGCACGATGTGACCGTCGAGGATGCCCTTCGCCGCGTCGGCAATCGGGTCGGTCATGTCGTCGCCTTCGACGAGCACGGTGTAGAGCGCCGTGATCGTTCCCTCGCCCTCCCCGCCACATCCCGCACGCTCGAGGAGCGCGGGCAGGGCCGCGAACACGCTCGGCGTATAGCCCTTGGTGAGCGGAGGCTCGCCGGCCGCGAGCGTCGCCTCGCGAAGCGCCATGGCGAAGCGGGTCACCGAGTCCATCACGAGCAGCACGTTCTTGCCTCGGCTGCGGAAGTGCTCCGCGATGGCCGTCGCCGTGAGGGCGCCGCGAACGCGGACGAGGGGAGGCACGTCGCTCGTCGCTGCGATGACGACGCTACGGGCGAGCCCTTCGGCGCCGAGCGCGTTGCGTACGAAGTCACCGAGCTCGCGACCGCGCTCACCGATGAGACCGACCACCACCACATCGACGTCCGCCTTGCGGCACATCATTCCGAGGAGCGTGCTCTTTCCGACGCCGGCTCCCGCGAACAGACCGACGCGCTGTCCGCGACCGAGCGGCAAGAGCGCGTCGATCGCGCGCACGCTGCTATCGAAGAGCTGTTCGATCGGCCGCCGTCCGAACGCCGCGGGCGGCGCCGCGTGGACGGGCGCGCGACCATCACACACGGGCGCGGGGCGACCGTCGAGCGGTCGGCCGAAGGCGTCGAGGACGCGCCCGAGCAGCGCATCACCGACGGCCACGCAGGCCGCGCTCGTGGAGAGACGAACGCGCGCACCTGGCGCGATGCCCGCGGTACCGCCGAGCGGCGCGGCGACGAGCACGTCCCCGCGGAAGCCGAGGACCTCGAGGCGTACGGCGCCGGTGCCGCACACCACCTCGAGCTCACTGCCGACGGGCGCGTCGACTCCTTCGATCTCGAGCAGCTGGCCGACGGCGTCCTTCACGCGCCCTTCCACCCGAAAGCGCGGTGCAAGCCGCGCTGCGGCGACGTGGCGTGAGAGATCGATGCGAGGGGACGAGCTCATGCGGCCTTCACTCCCGCGACGTTCGCGAGATCTTCGGCCACCGTCGCGAGTCGCTCCTCCGCGCTCACGGTCACGGTGCGTCCGCCGTCGCGGACCTCGCACGTGCCAGCAGGCAACGCCGGGTCCATCCGGAGCGCATCCTCGAGCTCACCCCACGCCGCATCGGGGACAGCGGCGGAGAGAGCGGCCGAGGTCGCCACGACGAAGCTTCCGCCGAGGTCGCTTGCCGCCACGACCTCCCGCGCCCAGTCCACGATGAGCGTCGGCGTCACCGACAGCTCGCGTCCGACGACGCGCTCCGCGACCGCCATCGCAAGCTTCACGAGCTCGCTCTCGGCGTCCTCGCGCATCTGCTCCGCCATCACGGTCGCCGCTCCGCGGGCGGCCGCAAGCTCACCCTCGAGTGATTCGATCCGGGCGCGTGCCGCCACGAGCGCGACGCGCTCCTCTTCGAGCGCGCTCGCGGTCTCGACGAGCCTTGCCTCGGCGGCCAGCAGCGCTTCGCGCTCGGGGCTGGTGGCCTCCAGCGACTCGGCGGAAGCCTCGTGCGAGGCGTCGCGCTCGTCCAAGCCGAGCGTCGACGGATGCGGCGCCCCCGCGATGGCGCCGAGCCATGCGAGCTCGCGGATCTCCGCATCGTGGCGCTCGAACCAGTCCGGGTTTCGTCGCGATACGCTCATTACTCATCCCCTCGTCCGAGATCGAGCTGTCCGTCGGCCTCGAGCCGTAGCGCCGTCGAGACGACCTCGCGCCTTGCCGCGAGCACGTCCGCCTTGCGGGCATTGCTCATGGCCTCGAGGTCGTCGCGCACGAGCGACGCTGCGCGCGACGAGAGCCCGGCGAGGATGGCCTCGACGACGACGTCGGGCGCTCCCTTGAGCGCGAGCACCAGACGGTCGCTCGCGACCTCACGGAGGAGGACGCGCATCTGACGCGAATCGACGCGCACCAGGTCGTCGAACGTGAACATTGCCTGCCGCACGTCGGTGGCGAGCTCCGGGTCCTCCGTGTCGAGGAATCCGAGAATGAGCTCCTGACCGCTCTTGCCTGTCGAGTTGAGGAGCTCGGCGGCCTTTGCAACGCCGTCGACGCTCACCAGGGTCGCCGCGTCAGAGGTGGGGAGAGCCGCGACGAGCGCCGCCGCCACGTCCTCGAGCACGGTCGCAGGGACCTGCGTCATGCGCCCGACGTTCTTGATGACAGCCTGCTGACGCTGCTCGCTCATCGCGAACAAGATCGATGACGCGCTCTGCGGCGGGAGCACCGAGAGGATCGCCGCGGCGAGCTGGGGCGGCTCCGTCTCGAGGAGCGACGCGACGTCCTCCGGCCGGGCGCGCTCGAGGCGCGTCAGCGGGCTGGTGACGCCATCTTCGAAGACTGCGCGCGTGCGGTCCTCTCCGAGGGCCACGGCGGAGAGCTTTCGCAGGTAAGGAAGGCCTCCGCGCGGTACGGCGACGGCGCTCCCCGATCGCTCCAGGAACTCCTTGAACGTGTGCTCGATCGCGTCCTTCGGCACCTCACGCATGGTCGACGCGACCGTGCGCAGCTTGCGGATCTCCTCCTCGCCCAGCTCCTCGACGATCGGGCGTGCAGACGCCTCGTCGAGGGAGAGCAAGAACAGAACGGCCTTCTCAGCGTTGGTCAGCACGCGGAGTACTCAAGCAAGTCGGGTGCCTTCGGCCTTGATGGGATCATGACCGTCGTTGCCCTCGCCGAGCCAGAAGCGGAGGACGAGCGCGGCCGTGGCCGGATCGTCCGCGGCGCGTTCGTGGGCGCGGGAGCGGAGCTGCTCGGCGTCGAGTTTCTCGATGTGGACGGTCTCGGGCGCGTCGGGCTTCGCGACGACGAGCGCAAGGGCCTTGACCGACGCTCCCGCAGCAGCGGCCTTCGCGGCGCGAGCGCGCTTCATGGCTCGACGAATGGCGATCCAGAGGACGATCGCGCCAAACACGGCGGCTCCGGCGATCGCGAACGGCACATACTTGCGCAAGTGAGGCGGGATCGGGGAGACCGTGCCCGGGTCCACTGGCGCCGGCTCGGGCTCGAGGAACGGCACGGATTCGACCGTCACGAGGTCGCCGCGGCGCTCGTCGGCGCCGACGGCGCTGCGAACGAGGGCGGCAAGCTGCTCGATCTCCTCCTTCGAGCGCGCGCCCTCCTTGCCGTGGCCGTCGACCACCACGGCGACGGTGAGACGGCGGATCGAGCCGCTGGTCAGGAGACGCTTCTCGACGACGTGATCGACCTCGAAATTTCGGGTGTGCGACTCGCGAAGCGTGCCGTCACGCGCGCCGCCGTCGGCCTTTCCACTGCCGTCGGGGAGGTTGCTCTCGGCTCCGGGCACACCCGCAGCGGTCTTGTCGGCGCCCGAGCGCTCGACCGAGCTCTGCTCGCTCCGCAGGGTGACCTGCTTGGGGTCGTAGCGATCCTCGACACGTTCGACGCGCGAGCGGTCGAGGTCGGCGCTGACACGCACATCGACGTGCCCCGAGCCGAGCACCTTCTCGAGCATCGAGCGCGTCCGCTCCTCGAGCGTCGACTCGAGCGACCGGGTCGCGGTGACCTGATCCTCGCCGTCGCCGGCGACGTCGCTTTCGCGGCGAGGCTTGTGGAGGACGGTTCCGTCCGTCGTGACGACCGCGACGCGCTCGGGCGTGAGGGCACCGACAGACGACGACACGAGGTGGACGACCCCCGCGATCTCGGAGGGGCCGAGCACGCGCCCAGGCCGTAATTTCAGCACGATCGAGGCCGACGCCGGCTCCGCGCGACCGACGAAGACGGATCGCTCGGGAAGCACGAGGTGGACACGCGAGGACTGTACGGAGGCGATCGTGTCGATCGTCCGCGAGAGCTCGCCCTCGAGCGATCGCCGGTAGAGCACGCGCTGCTCGAACTCCGTCGCGCCGAGGCGCATCTTGTCGAAGCTCTCGAAGCCGATGCCGCCGCCGCGCGGCAGGCCGCCGCCGGCGAGCTCGAGGCGCAGCTCGCGCACACGCTGCTGCGGGACCTCGATGGATCCCCCTTCGCCCTCGAGGCGATAGGGAACCTTCATCTCCTTCAGCTTCGCGACGACCGCTGCGGCGTCGTCGCGATCGAGGTTCGAGAAGAGCGTCCCCCACGTCGTCTCCGTCGAGCGGTAGCCGAAGAACGCCGTGATGAGCACGGCGGCCGCCACCGTCGACAGCAGCATGACGCGCGCGGGCTTCGTCATCGCCCCGAGCTTGGCGCGGACGCGGTCGAAGGCCCCGCGCGCGAACGCGAGAGTCTTGGCTACGGGATCAGAGGTTGATGCGCCAGAGCTCATGGAAAGCGTCCAACAGGCGGTTTCGTACAGTGCCGACCAATTTCATCGAGATGTCGGCTTCCTTGATAGAGATCATCGTTCCGTGGAGATCGTCGGTCGCGCCGCGCGCTAGCGAGTCGGATTTGACCTGCGCCACCTGGTCGAGCCGGCTCGCGTCGTTGACCTGGTTGACGAGGATCTGCTCGAAGTCCGGAGCCGTCCCTCCGTCGGCGGTGGACGTATCGATCGAAAGCTCCGGAGTGGTGCTCTCGGTTGGCCTGAGCCCGAGCCCAGCTGCCTGCCCCACCCCAGCCCCCCGCTCGATCCGTGCCGCGCTCATCGACCGATCTTGAGCGCCGACCTTGCCATGGCCTTGAGCGACTCGATGGAGGTGACGCCTGCCTCGTACGCGCGCGAGGCCGACATCATGTTGACCATCTCGCTGACGACATTGACGTTGGGATACTCGACGTAGCCCTGCGCGTTCGCGTCGGGGTGGCCGGGGTCGTAGACCTGCTGTCCGGGGCTCGTGTCCTCGCGGACCTCGCTGAGCTCCACCTTCTGGACCGCGTTCATCACGGGGTCGGAGCTTCCGCCTCCTACCGGCTTCGCCACGAAGATCGGGTCGAGCCGCTTGTAGGGCGTGCCGTCCTCGGTCTTGGTGGTGCGCGCGTTCGCGAGATTTCCCGCGATGATGTTCATGCGGCTGCGCTCGGCGGTGAGGCCCGAGGCGGCGACTTCCATGGCCGAGAAGACGCCGGGCGCGCGGTCGATGCGGCTCATCCGGACTTCCCGTCGTTCGCGGCCCACTCGAGGCCAGAGAGCTCCGAGGACGCGAGCTGCGCGAGCATGTCGTAGCGCATCTGGTTCGTGGAGATCTTCACCGCCTCGCGGTCGATGTCGACGGCGTTGCCGTCTGCGCCGGCCTTCGCCTCGGTGTCCTCGACGACGCGGAATCCCTGATCGGTGATGCCCGCCGACAGATGCGACGCGTCCGTGGCCTGGAGCGCAACGCTCATCTTCTCGTCGAAGTTGCTGCGCGTGAGGTCGACGGGCCGATATCCGGGTGTCTCCGCCTGCGCGAGGTTCGAGACGAGGACGTTGTGGCGCTGCAGGTGGTAGTCGAGCCCCGTTCGAAGGCGCTCGACCCCGTCGAGGAGTGAAGGAGAGATGGGCGTGGACATCGGGCTTCCTTGACGCTCCCACCTCCACGGAGCGTGCCAAGTGCGTCCCCGCGGTGGCCTGAGGCTTGCTGAGCCCTTGAGTCTCGATGATCAAGCTCACTCGACTCCACAATCAGGTTCTGGTCGTGAATCCCGACCATATTTACGAGGCCGAGGCCAACCCCGACACGACGTTACGGCTCGTGAACGGCGAGACCATCATCGTCAAGGAGACCCTCGACGAGCTGATCTCCAAGGTCGTCGAATATCGCCAGCGAATCTGCGGTGGCCATGACGCTCTGGCCGTTGGTGCGGTGACGGTTCGTCATCGCGATGACGCTGGCGGCAAAGGGTGTGTCCGGTGAACGGCCCCGCCATCGGCATCGTCGTCGCGCTCGTCGCGATCCTCCTCGGAAACGTGCTCGAGGGAGGTCACCTCGGCTCGATGGTCGGCGGTCCCGCCGCCATGATCGTGATCGGCGGGACGGTCGGAGCCGTGCTGGTGCAGTACCCGCTGAGTACGTTCATCGGCGCGCTCAAGTCGGCGGTCGCGACCTTCAAGAAATCGCCCATCGACGCCCACAAGATCCTCGAGGAGCTCGTCGACTACGCCAACCGCGCCCGCCGCGACGGCATCCTCGCACTGGAGAAGGTAGCCGAGACCGCCTCCGACCCGTTCATGCGCAAGGCGCTGATGATGGCGGTCGACGGCGCCGACGCCACGACCGTGCAGGAGACGATGGAGCTCGCCATCCACGGCGAGGAGGAGCACGGCGAGGACGAGGCGAAGGCCTTCGAGGCCGCGGGTGGCTACGCGCCGACGGTCGGAATCATCGGCGCCGTTCTCGGCCTCATCCACGTCATGAGTAACCTCTCCGACATCAACGCCGTCGGTCACGGTATCGCCGCGGCGTTCGTCGCCACGATCTACGGCGTCGCGGTCGCGAACATCGTGTTCCTTCCGCTCGCGGGGCGCATCAAGCTCGTTCTCCGCGAGAAGGTTCAATCCCGCGAGATGATCCTCGCCGGCGTGCTCGCCATCCAGGCCGGCATGAACCCGAAGCTCGTGCGCGATCGCCTCGCCGGCTACATGCACGCGCCGGCGGCCAAGGGCGCGGCGCCTCCCCCCGCGGCGGCCTGACGTCCATGGCGCGCAAGAAGAAGCACCCCGAGCACGTCAACCACGAGCGCTGGCTCATCAGCTACGCCGACTTCATCACCCTCCTCTTCGCATTCTTCGTCGTCATGTTCGCGGTGTCGAAGACCGACTCGGCGAAGGTCGGAAGGTTCACCGAGTCGTTCTCGAAGGCGATCGGCATCGACACCTTCCCGGAGAGCGGCGCAGGCCTCCTGCCGAGCGGTACCACCCCCCTCTCGAAGGGCGACCCCGAGGCCCCGATGACCCTTGCGCCCGAGCTCGCCGAGCTGATGGCCGAGCTCGACTCGCTGCGCACCCAGAACGAGCTGCCGGCTGGCCTGCTGGTCCTCCAGCGCCGCAACGAGCTCGTGATCCGGCTCTCCGACGGCCTCTTCTTCGCGGCCGGCGACGACGTGCTTCCGGAAGCGTCGCTCAAGGCGATGCAAAAGCTCGCGCACGAGCTCGAGGCACGCAAGGTCGACATCCGCGTCGAAGGCCACACGGACGACCGCCCGATTCACACGCCGCGGTTCCGCTCGAACTGGGAGCTCTCGACGGCGCGCGCCACGTCCGTCGTCGCCGTGCTCGCCGAGGCGAAGGTCCCGCCGGCCCGCCTCGCAGCCTCGGGCTACGGCGAATTTCATCCGGTCGGTCCCAACACGACCGACGAGGGCAGGCGCATGAACCGGCGAGTCGACATCGTCGTCAGCGTCGGCGCCACCAGCAGCGGGGCAAAGAAATGATCCTCTCGCGTCGTCAGCTCA
>JAYSXP010000625.1:0-8365 GCA_043717125.1 Polyangiaceae bacterium
GCGGCCCGCGACGGCGCGCGACCCCTTCCCGAGCTTGCGGAGCACGACTTCCACAGAACCAATCTAGCAAACCTTTGTTCCGCGTCTACGGGCGCAGGGACGGACGGTGCGGGAAAACGCGCCTCCGCTTTGTCGAGTCTTCCTCCGCCTTTACTCCGCAGTAGCAGAGCGGCTGCGGACGAGAGTGCCTCGCCCACAAGCGCTACCTCGGGTACGGCGTCCGACGCGTTTTGGCTATCTGTCTTCAATCATTGGGTATTTTCCTCTAGCGCTGGGGTCTGCAGCGCGACCGGCCGGCCCGCTCTTGTTCTCGCCCCAGGCGCCGAGTATGCGGCGCTTACGGATGTCTCAGCACGGGGAGCACCTCTCGTTCGGGTTGCGCGCTGCGTCAGCGCACGAGCGTCGCGGCTGCATCGAGGTCGTCTGCGGCTCGATGTTCAGTGGGAAGACGGAGGAGCTGCTCCGTCGCGTCAAGCGCGCGCGGTTCGCGAAGCAGACCGTCCTGCTGTTCAAGCCGCGCATCGACAACCGCTACGACGACGTGCGTGTCGTCAGCCACGAGGGCATCAAGGCCGAGGCCACCGCCGTCGCGGGCTCCGCGGAGATGCTCGCCTGTGTCGAGCAGGTCGGCCTGGGAACGGCCCAGGTCGTCGGTATCGACGAGGCGCAGTTCTTCGACGAGGGCATCCTCACGGTCACCGAGAAGCTCGCCAACGCAGGCATCCGCGTGATTTGCGCCGGCCTCGACCAGGACTTCCGCGGTCAGCCCTTCGGGCCGATGGCCGCGCTGATGAGCATCGCCGAGTACGTGACGAAGCTCCATGCCGTCTGCACGCGCTGCGGCGCTGCGGCGTGTCGCTCGCAGCGGCTCGTCGGGACGGAGGGCCAGCTCTTCGTCGGCGGCGCCGCCGACTACGAGCCGCGCTGCCGTCGGTGCTTCGTCCCCGGCGTGGTCGAGGGCTGACCGATCGTCGGGTTCGGACTCTCGTCGTCGTCGCCCGCCGCCTTGGGCTGCACGGCGCGGAGCTGCGGCGTCGTGACGTTCGGGACCTTCTGCTGCGCGAAGTAGGCACGGAGCACCTCACGCGCGAGGAGGTTCGCCTTGATCGTCCACGTCGGGTTGTTGACGACGAGGACGCCGATGGCAACCTGACGCGGCGGCGTGTTCGCGGGCGCGTCTCCCTCGGCGACGACGATCGGGTGGCTCGGCGCGAAGCCAGTGAACCACGTGTAGAAGCGCTGGTTCGTCGGGTCGGTGAGCGTGCCCGTCTTGCCCGCGACGACGACGTTCGGCAGGAAGGCGGCTCCCTTCGGATCGTGGAACGCGCGGTACGACGTGCCGTCGCTGACCGTCGACTCCATCATCGTCGTCACCGCGTCCGCGGTGGACTTCTTGATGGCGCGCTTCTGCGCAAGGCTCGTGTCGGCGGTCCACACGACCTTGCCGCCCTCGTTCGTGACCTCGGACACGAGCACGGGGCGTACCGGCTCTCCACCACGAGCCACCGTCGCGCTGAGCCACGCGGCATGAAGCGGCGATAGCGTCGTGTTCCAGAAGCCCGCGGCAGTGCGCGCGAAGCCGAGCTGGTCCTCGGGGAAGTGCTCCGCGCTCGGCTGCACCGGGACGTCGAACGGCAGCACGCCTCCGAACCCGAGGGACTTGGCCGTGCCCTCGAGCTGCGCCGGCTTCAGATGATGCAGCGCGAGGCGCGCGAAGACGGTGTTGATGCTGCGGCCCATCGCGCCAGCGAGCGTCGTGCACCAGCGGTCGCGCTTGGCATCGGCGACGAGGTCCTTCTCGTTCAGACGCTGCTCGCCACCCGAGTAACACTCGCGGTGGTCCGCCGTGAGACCGGCGTTCTCGACGAGCGACGACGCGGTCACGATCTTGAACACGCTCGCCGCGGGCGCCGTCGCTTCGACGCAGAGATCGCGTGCAGGCCCCTTCTCGACGTGGCTCGCGTAGACGAGAACCTTGCCGGTCGCGACGTCCATGAGCACGACCGAGGCCTCCGGCACGTGGTGCATCGCCATCACGCCGTCGGCGGCGCGCTGGAGTGCGGGGTCGATCGTGAGGTGAGCGACCTTCTTTTCGGGGAGCGGAGCGGTCGCGAGAGTATCGCCGACCGTGAGCTTCGCGAGCTCGAGCCCCACCAGAGTCGCCGACGGAGGCGCGACGGCAGCGGCTCCCGAGCCGCCAACGAGCTTCGAGATGGACGGCAAATCGCCGTGCGCCCCCTCGGCCCGGAGGGAGGAGTGAGAGCACGTCGCGATGGCGAGCGCCCCCACGAGGGGCACCCCCACCCCACACGCCATCCACGAGCGCCGCATCTCGCATCGTGTGACATGGGCGTCGAGACCTGGGCAAACAAACGGCGGCTGGACGAGGACCGCCTCTAACGATATCGAGGTGTTGCAATGCAACGCCGGATCACGCTCGGGACCCTGCTTGCGACTGCGTCGATCGTCCTCGCGGCGACGGACGTCCGCGCCGATGACGCCCTGAAACGGAGCGTGCCGGCCGGCGGTGGGCTCGATGCCTTCGACGTCGCGATCGATCCCGCGGCCGGGGTCGTGCACGTTCTCCGTGGAGGCCGTACCAAGGACATTGCGATCCCGATCGAGCGCACGCGCATCGACGGCGCCGCCGCGACGATCGAGGTCGTGCCGATCGGTGAAGGCCGGAGCGTCGCGCGCGTGCGGGTGCCCGATGCGCAGCGTAAAGACCTCGCGTTCGAGGCGGTGCTCTCGGCGCAGGCCGACGAGCCCATCTTCGCGGGCCTCACCGGCTACACGCGCGGTGAAGAGGGAGACCGGAGCGGGCAGGTCGTGCTCGTGTACGACCGCGACGCGCTGAGCAAGTTCGTGATCGTCGCCGAGTCGCGCGAGGACACGCGGATCTGCGGGCAAGCGACGACTCCTCTCGGCGCACGCGGCCTCGATGCCCACACGATGCAGCTCCGCGGCGCCACGCTGCACCGCATCGACAAGAAGGCCCGCGATGCGGCGCAGCGTGTGATCGCGCAGCCTCGCACCCGCACGGTCGCGCCGCTCGCCCGCGTGCTCGTGGCCACGGGCGGCAGCGCGCCCGCCCCCGGGGCCCTCACCGACGGCAAGCTCGACACCGCGTGGAGCGAGCAGCGCCCCGGCGACGGCCACGGCGAGTTCGTGACGATGCGCGCTCCGTCGGAGCTTCCGATCCACGCGCTCATCGTCACGATCGCTCCGGGCAAGCCAAAGCCCGACGGAGCCGCGCCGCGGACGTTCTTCGTCGCACTGGACGACCGACTCCTCCAGGTCACCATGCCGGAAGACGCCTGGCAGAAGCCCGAGCAGGCCTACGACATCCCGCTTCCGACTCCGGCGCGGACGACCTGTGTCGCCGTCGTCCTCGACGAGGCATACACGCGCGGCGCTGCCGCTCCGGAGGTATCGATCGCGGAGCTCTCCGCGATCACGAAGTTCGACGTCGACGGCGCGAAGCTCGCGGACGTCGCGCGGGCGCTCGGCTCACCGCGCGGCGAAGAGGCGGCCGCATTGCTGCGGCGCGCCGGTGACGCGGGACTCACCGCCGTGGTCGGCGAGTACGCTTCGCTCGATGCGCGCGGCCGCGCGCTCGCGGTCGACGTCGCGTCGAGTGTCGGCTCGTGCACGGGGCCCGGCGCGGAGCTCCTCACCCATGCGCTCGCGGATCGCGAGGTCGAGGTGCGCAGGCGCGCGCTCGGGCGCATCGAGCGATGCGGCAAGGCCGCAGGTGACGCTCTCGTGCTCGCTGTACGCTCCGATGACGAGAGCGTTCGCGCAGCGGCGGCGCCGCTTCTCGCAACGGTCGCCGCAAGCCTCGCGATCGAGCCGCTCGCCGAGCAGATGGGCAAGGGCGCCCCCGAGACGCGCCGAGCCGTTCGCGGCGCGTTCGCACGAGCCGCGGCAGGCGCGGCACGAGACCGACTCCTCGCGGTCCTCACGAAGCGTGACATGCCGGTGCCGGCGCGGCTCGACCTCCTCCGTGCGATCGGCGCCAAGCTCCCCGAGCTGCGTCCGGAAGCCGACGTCGCGATCGCGGATCTGCTCCTTGCGTCGCCGGACATGGCCACGCGGTACCTGCTCGCACAACCGCTGGCACACCTCGCACGCGCTCCGGACGCGACGACGGGCGAGCTCTCGCGACTCGCCGAGCTCGCACGACGCGACCCCGAGTGGGCGGTGCGCGCGCGCGCCGTCGAGCTCGCGGCGGGGATCGCTCCGCTCGCGTCGACGATCATCGCGGCTGCGGCCGACCCCGAGCCGCGCGTGCGCGAGGCGGCGCTCCGCGCGATGGCGACGAGCGGGCTTGCGAGCGGCGCCGCGGCGGCTTCGCTTGCCCTGGCGAAGGACGAATGGACGTTCGTACGCACGGCCGCCGCGGACGCTCTCGGCGCGTTCCCCGACGAGGTCGCGTCGACGAGCTCGCTCGCGTCGAGCTTGACCGATGCGAGCCCGAAGGTGCGCTGGACGTCGCTGTCGGCGCTCGGCAAGAGGCACGCGGTCTCGCAGGCCCCGCTCGTCCGCGAGCGCCTCGACGACTCGCACGAGGACCCCGAGGTCCGCGCGTTCGCGGCCCGTACGCTCGGCGCGATGTGCATGCGCGACGCGACCGATCGCCTGACCAAGCTCGCCCATCTCGCGCGGGCGCCGGTCGACGAAGCGGACGACCGCATCGGGATCGCGGCCATCGAGGCGCTGGGCGCATTGCACCCGCCCGATCTCGACACGCGACTCGCACCCCTACGCGCGAAGGATGTGCGCATGCCGGTCCGCCGCGCCGCCGAACGCGCCCTCACCGAACCAGGCACCTGCCGCTGAACGAGCTAAATCACGCGCGCGGGATGCGGGTTCGGGGAGACGAGCCGTTCGTTTCGGAAGCGTCGTTCTGCACGAACGCGGGGCCATCCTTCAGCGGATCGTAGCTGTCGTCCTGGTAGGACGAGATCTCCGCATCCATCTTGATCTCGGTCGCTTCGGGCTTGTTCCAGGTCTGCATGGCGGATTCCTGCAGTGTTACACACAGTGTGCGCCTGTCCAGCGCGATGAACGATGTCAGCGCGGGACCTGAGCCCCGTCGCGGATCCGGGTCTGCACTTCGCCGAGGAGCGCGTGTAGCCATGTGTGGTCCAACGTGAGGATACCCCTGGGCCGCCGTTTTTGGCGGTTTCGGGAGAGGACATCGCTCGATGTGGATCTCGCGCGATCCGCTTCGTCACCGGAAAGCTTCACCTGGGTGGGATGGAGACCGGGCGCGACCTACGATGCCACGCGATGCGCGCGATCGTGATCGGCTCGGCGGCGGGAGGCGGCTTCCCGCAATGGAACTGCGGATGTCCGAACTGCGTGGGCGTTCGCGCGGGAGGCCTTGGCCTGCTAGGACGCACGCAGGACTCGGTCGCGGTGACGTCGAACGGCGAGCGCTTCGCGCTGATCAATGCGTCGCCCGACATCCTCGCGCAGATCAAGTCGACACCCGCGCTGTGGCCGCGCGCGCCACGGCACACGCCGATCGGAGCGATCCTCCTCACGAACGGCGACATGGATCACGTGCTCGGCCTGTTCTCGCTCCGTGAGTCGCAGCCGCTCGCGATCTACGCGACGCCGCCGGTGTGGAGCGGCCTCGAGGCCAGCGTGCTCGTTCGCACGCTGAAGCGCTTCGAGGGTCAGGTGGTGTTCCGTCCGCTCGCGATCGGGCACGAGGTCGAGCTCGCCGACGCCGCGGGCGAGCCGCTCGGCTTGCGGGTTCGGCCCTTCGCAGCGCCCGGAAAGCTGCCCGTTCATCTCATGGGACACGCCGTGGAGAGCGCGGAGGACAACGTCGGCCTCTCGCTCCGTGACTCGGGCCCGGCCGACGCCCCTGCGGTTGCGTATGCGGCGGCCTGCGCGAGCCTCCACGGCGTCGACCTCGAGAATCACAGCGCGGTGCTCTTCGACGGCACGTTCTATCGCGAGGACGAGCTCGTTCGTCTAGGCCTCTCGAAGGCCGTCGCCAAGGACATGGCGCACATGCCGATCAGCGGCGAGGCCGGCAGCGTCGCGCGCCTCGCGTCGCTGAAGGCGCGCAAGATCTACACGCACATCAACAACCCGAACCCGATCCTGGCGCACGACTCCGAAGAGCGACGCACAGTGGAGGCGGCCGGCTGGGAGGTCGCCTTCGACGGGATGGAGATCACGTCATGAGCGAACGAGCGACACCGCCCATGGACGCCGACGCCTTCGTCGCGCGCCTCCGCGCCGAGGGCGAGAAGCGCTACCACGACCGCCACCCGTTCCACATCGCGATGCACGCCGGCAAGCTCTCGCGCGAGCAGATCCAGGCCTGGGTCCGGAATCGTTTCTATTACCAGACGCGCATCCCCATCAAGGACGCCATCATCCTGTCGAAATCGGAGGATCCTGCGTTCCGCCGCCTGTGGATGCATCGCATCGTCGATCACGACGGCAAGGTCGAAGGTGAGGGAGGCCTCGTGCAGTGGCTTCGTCTCGCGCACGGTGTGGGCCTCGACGTCGACGCGGTAAAGAGCCTGCGCGAGGTGCTCGCCGGCGTTCGCTTCGCATGCGACGCCTACGTCACGCTCGTGCTCGAGCGTCCGCTCGTCGAGGCCGTCGCGTCCTCGCTCACCGAGTTCTTTTCGCCGGACATCATGGCGCGCCGCATCGTCGCCTGGGAGACGCACTACCCGTGGGTCGAGGCCGAGACGCTCGCGTACTTCCGCGGCCGCGTCACGCGCGCCAAGGAGGACTCGCGCGAGGCCATTGACTACGTGCTCGCCCACGCGACCACCCTCGAGGCCCAGGAACGCTGCATCGACGCGCTCGTCACGAAGACGCAGATCCTGTGGTCGCTGCTCGACGCGATCACCACGGCTCATCCGCTCGGCTGAGTGAACGCGATGCTCGTGATCGACGCCGCGTTCGTGCCTAGACTCGCGAGGAAGGCACGCCTGAAGCTCGATCGTCACGCGAACAAGTACATGATCCTCTAC
Source organism: Polyangiaceae bacterium (assembly GCA_043717125.1). Classification (GTDB taxonomy): domain Bacteria; phylum Myxococcota_A; class Polyangia; order Polyangiales; family Polyangiaceae; genus Labilithrix. Next base: position 7,014 of record JAYSXP010000625.1, read on the forward strand.
CCGGAGCGAGGGCTCGAGCTCAACGACGCGGCCGCCGCCATTGCGAAGAAGTGCGACGGCTCTCGCTCGGTCGCCGTCATCGCGGACGAGCTTGCCGCGGCGCACGAGGGCGCGCCGCGCGAGGCGATCGAGCACGACGTCGTCGTCTTCGTCTCGATGCTCCGCGACAAGGGCCTCCTGGACCTCCGATGACCGCATCTCCGATGACGCCGCGCCCCTACACGCTCATCGCCGAGCTCACGTATCGGTGCGCGCTGCGGTGCCCCTACTGCTCGAACCCGGTGGACTACCTCGCGCACAACAACGAGCTCACCACGGCGGACTGGTGCCGCGTGTTCGGCGAGGCCGAGGAGCTCGGCGTGGTGCAGCTCCATCTGACGGGCGGCGAGCCGCTCGCGCGAAAGGACCTCGAGGTGCTCGCCGCGCGCGCTCGTGAGGTCGGGCTCTACGTGAACCTCGTGACGAGCGGCATTCCGCTGACGCGTGAGCGGCTCCTTGGGCTCGCGCGTGCGGGCGTCGATCACGTGCAGGTCAGCGTCCAGAGCAGTCGCGCCGCGCTCGCCGACGAGATCGCAGGATACGCCGGCCACGCGAGAAAGCTCGGCGTGATGCGGTGGGTCAAGGAGCTCGATCTGCCGCTGACGATGAACGTCGTCTTGCACCGCGCGAACCTCGACGAGATCGACGAACTCGTCGCGCTCGCGGAGGAGGTGGGCGCAGACCGCCTCGAGCTCGCGAACACGCAGTACCTGAACTGGGCCCTCTCGAACCGTGACGCGCTCCTCCCCACGCGCGAACAGATCGAGCGTGCCGCCGAGAAGGCCGCGCCGCATCGCGAGCGGCTGCGCGGCAAGATGGACGTCCTCTTCGTGAAGCCCGACTACTTCGGCACGACACCGAAGGCGTGCATGGATGGCTGGGCGCGGCGCTTCGTCCAGGTCATCCCCGACGGACGCGTCGTGCCTTGTCACGCCGCAACGAGCATCACGTCGCTCGTGTTCGACGACGTGCGCGGACGCTCGCTGAAGGACATCTGGGAGACCTCCCCCGCGTTGCTCGCCTATCGCGGCGAGGCGTGGATGCAGGAGCCGTGTCGAAGCTGCGACAAGCGCTCGGTCGACTTCGGCGGCTGTCGCTGCCAGGCCTTCGCCCTCACCGGCGACGCGGCAGCCACCGACCCGGCGTGTCACCTGTCGGCGCACCGCGCCTCGATCGACACGGCGCACGCCGGTGCCGAAGCCGCCGCGAGCACCGAAGCCGGCACGCGCCGCTACCTGTATCGTGGTGGAAAGGCCCCAGACGGAGGAAAGACCGCGCCATGAGTGACATCACGCGAATCTCGCCGGACGAGG
>JAYSXP010000626.1:0-8352 GCA_043717125.1 Polyangiaceae bacterium
CACTCAGGAGAGGTGACCGAGTGGCCGAAGGTACCCGCTTGCTAAGCGGGCGTCCGTCAAAAGCGGACCGCGGGTTCGAATCCCGCCCTCTCCGCTGAATCTGCCGCGCAAAGCGCCACTTCTCGAGCGGCCAGACGATTCGCCGGACGAATCATCCGAGCCGAGGAGATCTTCCGGCAGAGCCGGGAACGGTTCGCCGTATCGCTGTCGAAGGTCCGGCCCGCGCTTGATGTAGCTGCTCCACGTGACGTCCGGGCTCTTGTGCCCGGCCTGGAGCGCGATGACGTAGGAGTCGGTCCCGAGCATCGCGAGCCACGTGCACCCCGTCGTGCGCCAGCTGCGGAAGTCGAAGGGCATCAGGTCGGCGCTGCCCTCGACCAGCTCGGTCCGTTCGAGCTTCACGAGTCGAATGTGCTGACGCGTCCGATCGGCGAAGCGCTCGAACAGGCGAGCCGCGCCGACGAGCGGGATCACCTTCGCGTTGTCCGCCTCACGCTCTTCGTACATCGCCTTCAAGAGGGGCATGAGGTTCGGATGGATCGGGACCTCGCGGATCCCCGCGTCGGTCTTCGTGCCCGCCTTTTCCTCGCCGGTGCGCACGTCGAGCTTGCGGCGGATCCGAACCTCGCCGGCTTCCCAATCCACGTCCGTCCAGCGCAAGGCGTACAGCTCTTGCGGGCGCAGATAGAGGTACGTCGCGAGCGCGTAGATCTGTCGCGCGATGACCGGGATCTCGGTGCAGGCGATCAAGCGCAAGAACTCGCGCGGGAACATGGGCTGTCGATCGCGACTCGTCGAGTCCAGCTGCTCCTTCGTCACCGGAGGCTTCACGTTCATCGCGGGGTTCGAGACCGCCGGGCCGACTCGAACGGAAGCGTACTGGGGGTCGTCGTCGCTGAAGGCGCGCGAGAGCGGCGCCGTGATGATGTCCCCCCAGATGTTCATGGCGCGCTTCGCGCTCATCTCGCCGGCTTGCACCGCGGCGGTCAGAGCATCGCGGATCCCCACGACGTCGTCCCGCTTGAACGAAGACACCGGCGTGTCGCCGACGCGGTCCGCGATCCACTTTTTCGCCGCACCCTTCATGTCACGCGTGCTCTTCCCGAGGCGCTCGTGAACCTCCAGGTAGCGTCCGTGCCAGACGGTCCACGATTCACCCTTCGGTGCATCGGGCACCTTGGGCTTCCGCTGCGCGATCACGAAGTCCTGCGATGTGAGCTTCTCCTTCCTCGCGATCGCGGCGCGCTCCAGGACGATCTCGCGCGCCCGCATCTCGCCGCGTTCGTTGTGCGGCAGACCGGGAACGTCGAACCAGGGCCTCGAGCCATCAACGAGGCTCAAGCGGCCCCGCCAAGTTTTCTTCGTCGCGTCCCAGGCGACCGTTCCGGTGAGCGCGCGTGCCATCAGTTCGCCTTCCCCGCGCGCGACTCAGGGCGCGTGCAGCGATCCTCCAGCACGCCGAGCGCGTCGTAGTAGAGCCTCAAGGCTGCCGCGGCCTGCTGCGCGTCCGGCGAGTCGATCTCAGCGAGCAGCTGAAGCGCCTCGCCGTACCGATCGGGTGGAATCGTCATGAGCCTGGTGATGATCCGCCGCAGGGGGATCTCCTTCTCGCCTTCGCCCTCGCTGCTCGTCTTCGTACGTCGCGCCATTGGGTGAACACTACGATGCCGATAGGCGCTCAGCCACGGGTGGCACGCTGGCGCCTGTTTACCTCTCGCGTCACGGACCATCATGCTGAGGCTCACGACCGGGGCTCGAACAGCGCGACGACGAACGGGGTCAGGATCCAAGCCGCGGTCGGCGAAAGGCCAGAAGGATCCGAGGGGCGCACGCAGCGTGAGCCCGCCTCCCACCGCGAGCGGCATGCTTCGCGGAGAGAGCCGTACCGTTTCGTGCACGAGCAGCAGCAGAAGAAGTCGATCCAGGCCCTCGGCCTCGCGTCGCGGCGCGCGTGGGCCATCCGCGCGGGCGTCTCGCCGGCGCTCCTCTCCCTGATCCTCGCCGGACACAAGCCGCTCACGCCCCGCACGCGTCGGCTGCTCGCGCTCGCGGCGGGAGTCTGCGACGAGGACGTGGCGGCCCTCCTGGCATCGACGCGGAGCCCGCGATGAGCGCCGTGGTGGTCACGTCGCCGGCCGAGCTCGCGGCGCTCGTCCGCGCAGCCGTCGCGGCGGAACTCGACGCGCGCGGCATCGCTCCGCCGGACGAGTGGGTCCCGCTCACGAAGTGCGGCCTGCCGCCGACCACCGTGCGACGGCTGCTGAAGGCCGGAACGATCCGCGGTCGGCTGGTGGGGCGCGCCAAGTTCGTGTCGCGCGCCGACCTCGAGAAGTTCATGGCCACGGATACGCGCGAATCCGTGGAGCCCGAGGTCGTCCTCGGCGCAGCTGATGCGTTCGAAGCCGCGCGCGCACGCGGGCGCGCTCGGAGGTCGGCATGAGCGCGGCCAAGATGACGGCGCCGCCGGCAGCGGACGTGGCCGAGCCGGTCGAGGAGCGCATCGCGGACGCGACGCACCTCGGCGGCGCGCGGAAGATGCTGATGGAGGGCGCCATCACCGGCGTCGCCGGCGCAGACGCCGCGCTGGCCGAGGAGATCGTGTGGGCTTGGGAGGGGTTCTTCACGGACCGCTCGCACGTGGAGATCGCGGGGAAGAGCACCTCGGGCAAGACGACGTTCGCGTGCGCGATCGTCGCGGCGATGGCGGCCCCGCCCGACCATCCCGTGCTCCTCTTCGGCCGCAAGGTCTCGCCGATGCCCGAGGGGCAGATGGCGCTCGTGGTCTTCGAGGAGAACAGCCGCCGAAGCGCGACCGAGAAGATCGACATCGCGATCGCCGCGCTCGGGATCCCGCGCGCCTACGCGTGGAGCCGGATCCTGCTCCGGGCGCGGTGGGGCCTGCGCGCGTCCCTCATCGTCGGGGACGCCATCCGGAACCCGGAGATCGGGGATCGGTGGGCGGCGGTCATGCACGCCGCGATCGTGCAGAAGGCCTTCGGCTTGGTGGTGTTCGACACGCGTGCGCGAATCTTCGGCGCCCTCGGTCCCTCCAACGACGAAGACGCCCAGGCGCTCGCCGGGATGATGATCACCCAGATCGCGGAGGTGTCGCGCGCTCCGGTCCTCGTGCTGAGCCACCTTCGCAAGGGCGGCGGCGAAGACCTGGAGGACATCGCGGGCTCGGCGCAGCGCGGCGCGACGGCCGACGCGGTGATCATCGTCACCGGACGGAAGCAGGGCGGTCAGACGATGAGCTCGAAGGTCACGCTCGCGAAGTCACGCGACACGGTGGACGACTGGCCGGCGCCCTTCGAGTTCGTGTTGGGGAAGGAGAAGGCTGGCGGTCCTCGCCTCACCTTCACGTGCGACGGCAGCTCGTCGGGCGGCGAGCCTGCTCACGAGAAGGTAGCGGTCGCTCTCGCGTCGCAGGGCCCGATGACGGCTCGCCAGGTGCGGGAGGCCGTGGGTCTCAGCGGGAAGGCGGCGAACGACGCGCTGCGGGTGCTCGTGGCAGAGAAGCGCGCCTCGAAGGTCACCCGCAAGGTGAAGGGGGTGCAGCGCGAGGTGTACGAGCACGTCATGTCCTGGAACGAGATCGCTGATTCGAAGAGCGGAGGAGGTAGCGAATGATCGACCACGGTGACCGCGACGACGTTACGTGGGACACGGGGAAGCCTAAAGGCTTCCTCCGGTCCCGTCCCATGTCGACGTGGGACTCGAGTCCCATGTTCAAGAAGGCTTCTTCTTCGAAGGGAGAGATGGGACACGGGACTGAAATCGACCCCGATCCCATGTCGATCCCGCGTAGGGGTCGTCCCGCGTCGAGTCCCGTGTCCAAGAGGAAGCAGATCAGCGCCCTCGACCTCAGCCCGGGCACGATCGTCGTCGTGTGGTGGAGGATCAGATCGCGCGTGTTCCGCATCGCAGAGCCCGCTGCCGGCAGGAGGTACCTCTACGTCGAGCTGCTCAGCAGCTCGGCCGCACCGCTGATGCTGCCCACCGCCCACGTCCTCCGTGCTCACGTGGCCACCGCCGAGGACGTCGCGAACGCCCTTCGTGACGAAGAACGCGAGCACGTCGCGTCCACGAAGGCGGTGACGGGATGACGACGATCCTCTGCCCCGACGCTGTGGTGCCCGAAGGCGACGGCACGAACACCATGCCGGCGGACGTCTTCCGCATCGTCTGGAAGGACGAGCACGCGAACCGAGCATGCGTGCTCGGCCAGCTCATCAGCGAGACGCCGACGACGTACGCGTTCGCGACGCCGTGGCGCTCGGGCGAGACCTTCGGCGTGCACAAGGGGCTCGTCCGCGAGCTGGTGCGGGCCACCGCGGGCGACTTCGGGACAGCGATGGCCGTAGAGGCCTGCCGCGCACGGTGAGCCCGCTGAAGCCGACGTGGCGCGACGGCCCGGGGGACTGCCCGCGCCGTCGTTCGCGCGGTGGATCGCGAGAGCCTAGTTCGCGTTCTTGGACTCACGCACGAGCTGCTTGATCTCGACGGCGCTCACTCGCTCGCCCCCCTCGAGTCGCTGCGCGATCTTGTCGATGGTGGTCGAGTGCTTGGCGAGGTCCCGCTCGATCGCGGCGATCTCGCCTCGAAGCACCCCCTCGACGTCGGCGGGGTCGATGTTCCTCGCCTGGCCGACTGCCCAGTAGAACTTGATGTAGTCGCCGTGCTGTTCACCCGACCGCCGGCTCTCGACCATCGAAACGAGCGCGAAGCGGATCCCGAGCGCGCCCTCCGGCTCGTTGATGCGAATGCCGTTGGCGTCCTGCAGACCCGAGCGCGCGCCAGAGGTCGCCACGTCGAAGGCGATGTTGTTCGAGACGGCGATCACCGCTCGCGCCGCCTCCGTCCGCGCGCTCACCCGGGGCGTGGCGGTCTCGACCACATCGCCGAAGCCGAGTGCCGCGACGAGCGCCGTGAGAGAGGGATCGAGAGCGTCGTAGTTTCTGCCCCAGTACGTCATCGGCAAAGCATGCCGCGAGGCAGCGCCGTACGAAAGCCCCGCGGACGCAGCCGACGAAACGGGGCCAGCCTCGCGCGGCGTCCGCGACCCCCGCCCACGGATACGCGCGTATCCGTGCAACCCACCGGGATCTGGTACGAGCCGTCCGCGCCCAATCGTCCGTAGCGCGGCCGACGTTCGATCACGCCGCGTTTTCCCGCGCGTGAGCGACGATCGGCGGCGGGTTATAGACCCCCCGCCACGGCCCGCGCGTGGGCGGCACGTTTGCGCGATCGACCCCCGTCCCGCAGCACGAAGGCGTGAGCAGAACGAGCCACGTTCGAACGAAGGGGGGCCGCGTGCACGCCGTCTCCGAGCCGCAGAACGGCCGCCCGGCTGCCGGGTTCGGAACCTCATCGGTGCACCTCGCCGATCCCGGCGAGCAGCTCGCGCTCGCGCTGGTGCTCCGCCCGATCACCCGGGCCGCCGAGAAGGCCGGGCTGGTCCCGGAGCACTCGACGCGCTCGCTTCGCGACTGGGTGTACAAGGCCCGCCGCGCCCTATCGCAGACGCCCGGGGGCGCGGCGGACATGCGGCGCATCAACGCGGCCCTCGCGACCGCGGGCGCCGAGCTCGTGGACCTCGGGCCACGGGCCTGCCTCGAGATGCAAGGAGTGGCGGTCGAGGCTGCCGTGCTCTTCGTGCGCACGTGCAGGCGCTACCAGCTCGCCGAGCCGGAGGAGCTGGAGCTGGCGAAGTCGTACGCCCTGAATCTCGCCCTCGCGAAGGCTGCGCGGGCGAGGGTGTTTCAAACCGGCTTCAGCGCCCTCAGTGCGACCCGGACCGCGACCCTCGATGCGGGCGGCGCGATGGTCGCGGCCGGGGCCGAGGGCGCGACGGCGAAGCTCACCACCAAGCTACCCGCGGGCGGCGACCTCGCGGCCATCGCGCGCGAGCACGACCGCGAGGCACGCATCTCGCTGCTCACGCTGCGCGAGGTCGTCGCTGATCGGCGCTCGTCCCCCGGCGGCACATCCAGCGCCGCGATGGACGCGAAGGTCGAAGCGCTGCTGGAAAAGGAGGCGCGCGACCGGGAGGACTTCCGGAAGCGCCTCGCCGCGAAGCCGGACCACGTCGCCAGCCCGCCCGTCGCGCCCACGACCGCGCCGCGACCGACCCCCGCCCTCGCGGTCGCCCCGAGCGCCGCGGCGCCCGCCGTGCCCAACGTCGCGCCGGCACCGGCCGAGCCGGAGGTGGAGCAGCCGGCTTGGTGCGTCCTGCGGGGCAAGCAGGTTCCAGCCAGTTTGGCCGGTAAGCCGCTCCCCAATGCGGGGGACGGACCGATCTGGGTCACGCAGCAGGCGGAAGAGGATCGGCTGATCGCGTCGTGGACAGCGCGCCGCCAGGCCGTGCTCGACGCGGAGTCGCGCGCGGCTTGGGCGCGGAGGAATCGATGACGCGATCGCTGGTAGACCTCGCGGGCCTCGTCCCGGGGATGCACGTGCGGATCGGCGTGCACGGCGCGCCTCCCGTCGTCGGCGAGGTGGTCACGCTCATGCGCGATGGGCGGCTCGTCGTGCGCGCGCACGGGCTCGCGACGAACGTCATCGGCCGCGCGCACGAGATCGAGACGCTCGAGCGCGTCGACCTCACGCCCGCAGAGGTCTCGCTCGTCGCGCAGCGGCAGCGGGAAGGCACGCCGGGCACCTCGTTCGGGTCGCTCAGGAAGGCACGAAAGTAATGAATCAGTGCGGAACGTCATCTCGTCGTGCTCGGCTGCGCGCTCACGACGCGCGGCAGCGGCTCCCCTCTTCGGGGCGAACCGGCCGCTTCCCCCTCGTGGACCTCAAGGTCCTCAGCGAGCGAGGTGGCGTGGTCGAGGTCGTGCTTCGCGTCGGCGGCCGCGACGAGCGATGGGTCGGCGAGATCCTGCGGGGCTTCTCGGCGCTCCGCCCGAGCGTCGAGCTCCAGCCCGCCGGCTGCTCGTGTTCGATCGAGTTCGGCGTCGACCAGGTCGTGGAGGCCCGCGCGTACGTGCCACGGCCAGGCCCCGCGCTCGACGCCATCGAGCGACTGCAGGCGATGCGGATCGGCAGGACGCGCTGATGATCTCGATCGAGGCCTTCCGACGCCTGGGCTCCGCAAGCTCGTGGCTGTCGCTGATCAACTCGGAGCTGCCGTCGACGGTGATGTCGCTCGTGCTCGACGCGCTCTCGGGCGCGAGCGTCGGGCCGGAGGAGCTGTCCGCGTGGTCCGAGATCAGCCCGCACCCGTGGCCGGCTGATCTCGTTCGGAGCGCCGCGCTCCTCGGCGGCCGTGGCATCTACAAGTCGACGATCGACGTCATCGTCGGCTGCGATCGACTGCTCCGCTGGGACGCCGGCCCGTTCGTCGCGGCGGGCTCCGAGGTCGTGGCCGTCGTCGTGAGCCCGACGAAGACGCAGAGCAGCCGCACGCTGCGGAACGCGCAGCCGGTGTGCGAGGCGCTGGCCGCCCTACTCGGGGGCCGTCTCCGCCAGCGCAGCTCGGCGGACTCCGCGGAGTTCGTGTTCGAGGACATCCCGGGCCTGAACTACGTGCCGATCCTGCGCGTCGCGCCCGCGGACGAGGCCGCGATCCGAGGCTCCGCGACGGTGGCGGTGATCTTCGACGAGGCCGCGTGGCTCCCGTCGGGCGACAAGTACAAGTCGACCGACCGCGACCTCCGCACGGCGAGCACGCCGCGTCTCCTCCAGTTCCCGCACTCGCTCTTCCTGATGACGTCGACGCCGGGCCCGGTCGGCTCCCTCTTCCACGAGGCGTGCACCGAGACGCCGCCGGGCATGCTGATGATCGGCCCGATCGAGTCGTGGCGCGGGAACCCGCTGATGTCGGAGGCCGAGGCCCGGCAGCGCGAGCCCGCGCACGTCGTCGAGCAGGAGTTCGCCTGCCGAAGCTGGGGCGAGAGGGAGGCTCAGTTCATTCGTCCCGCCGCCGCGTACGCGTGCGTCGACGAGGACGAGGAGTTCAAGCGCGGGCCGCGCACCCTGCTCAGCGCCATCGTCGCGGTGGACGTGGCGAACATCCACGACCGGATCGCGTTCGCCGTGGGGTACGTCGCGGAGCGGAAGATCCGCGAGCAGGCGGCGCCCGTCGCGGTGCTCGTCGTCGACCACATCGAGTTCTGGAAGCCGTCGCCGTCGGATCCGATCCTGACCGCGCGCATCGCCGATCACGCCGCGGCTCTCTCGCGCGCGTACGGCGGGGTTCCCGTCATCGCTGATCAGCGCAGCTTCGTCGACCTCGCGGGGAAGCTTGAGGAGCGAGGCGGCTTCCGCGTCTGCCGGCAGGTGGACGAGGACGAGCGGAAGCGGTGGATCTCGAAGGGCGGGAAGACCGTCACGCAGCGCGGCTCGTCC
>JAYSXP010000627.1:0-8330 GCA_043717125.1 Polyangiaceae bacterium
GTCCGTGCAGACCTCGCCGGTCTTGCAGTCGGTCTTGGCCGGATCGCAGGCCCTCTCCGGGATCGCGCCGTCGTTCGCGGAGCCGTCGCCGCTCGTGCCGCTGGTCCCGCTCGTGCCGCTGGTCCCGCTCGTTCCACTGATGCCGCTGGTGCCGCTCTCCGCGAAGCCGCTCGAGCCGCTCGAGCCGGCGTCGTTGCCGCTTCCCGCGTCACTCGACGAGCACGCGACCACGAGCGCGCACGCGCCGAGCGCGGTTCCGAAGAGAAGACCCACCGAGCGGAGAGCGAGCGCCATCACTGGATAGAATACGGCCAGATCGACGAACCGCGCGCACGCGCCTGGTCCAGGCGGGACGGGACACCGACGATCCAGGCAGCCGCCAGCTCGGCGGGAAGACGGGATGAGACGGGCACATCCTCGCAGAAATTAATTGGTACGCGCTTTGCTTACAGTGTGGTCATGCGCACGCTTCCCCTCGTTGCCGTCATTGCCTTTGCCTCTGCCGCTCTCGCTGCGTGCGGCGAGACCGGCGAGTCCGTCGTCGCGTCCGAGTCGGACTACACGGGTACCGACGCGGGCGCCGACGCGGATGCGAACGCGGACGCGGATGCGAGCGTCGGCGTGGCCGCGTACACCGATGCCGACGTCGACACGACCTCGCGCATGCGCTGGTCGATCGACGGTGGCGCGGTCGTCGAGGGCATCCAGGTGAAGGGCGAGACCACCACGAGCGACGCTCACCGCTTCAGGCTGACCGGCGCGACGCCGGTGCTCGGTGGACGGCCCGTCGTCTATACCGAGTTCGGTCGCGGAGCCGCGCTCGTCGAGGTTGGCACCTATGACTGTGCGGCCGCACAGGCCGTGGTGCTCGTCCTTCGAGCGGACGGAACGAAGGTCATGACCGCGATCGCCGGCGCCCCTTCGCGACCGTGCAAGGTCATCGTGGACGAGGCGAAGGAGATGGTCATCACGGGGACCCCGGTGCCCATTCCCTCGGGTGTCCGCTCCCTCCGGCGCGTGACCGGACACATCGAGGCAGAGGTCGGCCCGCGCGACGACGCGAGCGGCGCCACCATGACGGTGCGCGCTGCATTCGCGACCGAGATCTTCGAAGCGACCCAACCCTAGCGCCGCGCGCTCGTGACTATTCGCAGTAGGCCGGCGGCGAGTACGGAGGCTGCGCGTCGATGTCCTTCTTCGTGACGATGCCCGTCCTCGCGACGCGCGCGTAGACCTGCGTGCTCGGACGCGCGGTGCGCGCACCGGTGGCGCGGTCGACGGCGTGAAGGCCGAACCGCGGGCAGAAGCCGCTTGCCCACTCGAAGTTGTCGAGCAACGACCAGTAGAAGTACCCGCGGATGTCGATGCCGTCGCCCTTGGCGCGCCCGAGCTCGTAGAGGTGCTCGAGGAGGAACCGCGCGCGGTTCGCATCCGTCGAATCAGCGATGCCGTTCTCGGTGATCACGATCGGGAGCCCGTAGGTCTTCGCCTCGTCGAGCACGAGGCGGAAGCCCTTCGGGTAGATGTCCCAGTGGAAATCCGTCTTGGGGCGATCGTTCGGCAATCGATCGTTCCTGATGAACGCGTGGATGATCGGCAGCTGCAGGCCGTTCACCGTGGCCCAGACCGCCGAGTAGTAGTTGATCCCGACGAAGTCGGAGCGACCTACCAGCTCAGGGTCGACCATCTTGTCGTTCGGACCGTCGAGCTTGCCATCGAAGTCGTCGTCCCACTGGCCCCGCACGACGGCGTTCAGGATCCAGTGGTTGTTGATGTAGCGGACGCGGTCGGCGGCGGCGACGTCGTCGGGATACGTCGGATCCTCGGGCTCGACCGCGGGCGTGTTGTGGACGATGCCGACCATCGACGCCTTGCCGTCGCCGTCGGTGTCCACCGTGTCACCGGCCTTGATCGCGTCGAAGCATTTCGCGTGCGCTCGTGCCTCGTTCTTGCCGGCGGTGAGCGCGCGGTCGACCGCGAGGAGCAGCCCCGGCGGGAAGCTTCCCTGGATGTACCCGGCGATCGGCGCGACCAGCGGCTCGTTGATGGTCCCCCACCAGTCGACATCTCCGCCCCAGCGCTTTGCGATGCGCCCGCACCACGTGCCGAACATGCCCACGATCTCGGGGCGCTCCCAGCCCTGCGGCTCCGCGCTCTTGCTCGGGTCGGAGAGGTAGCTGGGGAGGGCGAAGTGCTGGAGCGTGACGAACGGGGTGATCTTCGCGGCGTGAAGCGCGGCGAAGAGCCTGTCGTACGACGCGAGCGCAGCGACGTCGGCCTGGTCGGCGTCGAACGCGGCGCGTGTCGGGTAGATACGTGCCCATTCAACCGAGAAGCGGTACGCGTTCTGTCCCGATGCGACGAGGAGCGCGACGTCCTCGTCGATGTGCGCGAGCGCGTCGGCGCCGCCGTTGTCGGGGTCGTCGCCGTTCTTGATCTTGCCGGGCGTCTTCACCCAGGCGCCCCAGTCGGTGTTGGGGAGGCCCTTCTCGACCTGGAAACCGGCGCTTGCGGAGCCCCAGAGGAACGGCTGCGCGAACGTGACCTGCGCGGGCTCCGTGGGACCGAGCGGCTCGGGCTTGCTGCTCTTGCAGCCGATTCCGGCGAGCACCAGCGTGACGAGCGCGCTCGCGATCGAGGTCGACCTCACGCGCCCTCCGCGACGACGCGGTTCTTTCCCTCTGCCTTCGCCTTGTAGAGGCGGAGGTCGGCCAGCGCGAGGAGCTCGGTCGGGCCGCCCTCGGGCGCGACGTCCGGCAGCGAGGCCACGCCGAGGCTCATCGTGACGTGGATCGAGTGATCCGCGGCGATGGGGATCTCGAGGCCCGCGATCGACTCGCGGATGCGCTCGGCGAGCTTGACCGCCTCGGTCTTGCCTGTCGAGCGCGCGAGCACGACGAACTCCTCACCGCCGTAGCGCGCGACGAGATCCTCGAGCCGGAGCAGCCTCTGCATCTGCGCGCTGACGAGGCGGAGCACCATGTCGCCCGCGAGGTGGCCGTGCGTGTCGTTGACCTGCTTGAAATCGTCGAGATCGAGCAGGATGACCGCGAGCTTCACCTTGTGTCGACGTGAGTACGCGACCTCGGCGGTGAGCCGCTCCTGAAAATACTTGCGGTTGTAGACGCGCGTGAGCCCGTCGCGGGTCGACGACTCGTAGAGCCTCCGCTGGAGCTCCTCCTCGGCGTCGTCGATGATCGCGAAGCGCAACGTCACGTGCGGTCCGAGCTGGATGCGATCGTTCGGTCGGACCTCGCAGACCGTGACGCGCTGCCCGCCGAGGAACGTGCCATTCGTCGAGCCGAGATCCTCGACGAAGTAGCGGCCGTCGGAGCGGCACGACACCTTCGCATGGCGACGACTCACGCCGCCGTCGTCGAGCCAGAGGTCGGCTTCGGTGCCTCGGCCGATGACATGCTCGGTGCCGTCGAGCGCGAACACCTGACCCGCGTTGATGCCGCTGATGATCGTGAGCGTCGCGCGGTCCTTGGTGGCGCCGGTGCTCGGCACGACCGACATCGCGGGGTCGGTCGTGCGATCGGTGGCGACCTCGCCCGACGTCCAGCTGGCGTCGGACGAAGGAGGCGCGAGCGGAATGCCCGAGATCCGGCTGCTGCTCGAGGGGTTGCTCGGTGCGGCCTCGGGCACGGCGGCCTGAGGTGCATCCGGCGGCGGCGGAAACGGCACCGTGGCCATCTTCCGCGTTTTGAACGGGTCCTTCATCGAACGCCGGGAAGGTTAGCGCACGGCGCTTGCCGGCGGGCCGCGAATTGCCTACCGAAGCGGGATGGGACTTCTCGACGGCAAGGTTGCGATCATCACCGGCGCGGGCAACGGCATCGGCCGCGCGCACGCGCACCTCTTCGCCAAGGAGGGAGCGAGCATCGTCGTCAACGACGTCGGCGGCGCGCGTGACGGCACCGGCAGCGATGCGAGCGCGGCCGATCGCGTCGTGAAGGAGATCACCGCTGCCGGCGGAAAGGCTGTGGCCAATCACGACACGGTGGCGACGGCCGAGGGTGCGAACGCCATCGTGAAATGTGGTGCGGACGCGTTCGGCAAGGTCGACATCCTCCTCAACAACGCCGGCATTCTCCGCGACAAGACGTTTCTCAAGATGGACGAGGAGATGTGGGACGTCGTCATCGCCGTCCACCTCAAGGGCTCGTTCCTCTGCTCGCAGGCCTTCGTGCGTCAGGCGATTGCGCAGGGACACGGCGCGCGCATCGTCAACACGACGAGCGTGAGCGGCATGATGGGCAACTTCGGCCAGTCGAACTACGCGGCCGCGAAGGCCGGTATCTACGGCCTCACGCGGACGATGTCGATCGAGCTGCAGAAGCACAAGATCACCGTGAACGCTCTCGCTCCGATCGCGAAGACGCGCCTCACCGAGGACCTGCCCATGTTCCAGGGCGTCGAGACGATGACCGCCGAGCACATCTCGCCGGCCGCGCTCTTCCTCGCGAGCGACCTCTGCGCCGACCGGACCGGCCACGTGCTCGCCGTCGCGGGCGCACGCCTCTACGCGTTCAAGGTCATCGAGACGCCCGGCAAGTTCAAGGACGACGCCCAGGGGGTCTGGACGCCGCAGGAGATCGCGGAGAACTGGGACGCGATCGTGAAGGCTTGAGGTTGGTCGGTCTCCTGACCATTCCCAACCCGCCGATCCTCGCTACGCTGACTGCGTGACGCCGCCTCGTCGTTCTGGCTCTCTGCCTCCGGCGCCTCCCTCGTCTCGGCCCGGACCGGATTCGCGTCGGGCCTTGCCGAAGCCGCCGGTGATCCGGCGCGTCGTCCCTCCGCCGACCGAGTCTTCGCGCCCCGCGCTGCCGCCGCCCGCGCCTTCCTCGCGTCGCTCCGCGCCTCCGTCGTCGCCGTCGTCCCGCCCGGTCATGTCTTCGCTCCCACCGCTCCCGCCGCTCCGCGCGATGAGCGTCGAGGTCGTCGAGGTGACGAACGTGCCGGTCGAGATCGCGTCGGTGCCGCCGCCTCCGCTCACATCCAAGGCGCCGCCCGCGACGGTCGACCTGGAAGAGGTGGGGCGCATCACGGAGCTCTACGAGCGCCTGAACCGTACCGATCACTACACGCTGCTAGGGGTCTCCGCGACCGCGGACGTGAAGGACATCAAGCGCGCCTACTACGCGCTCGCGAAGCAGCATCATCCCGATCGCTTCTTTCGCAAGGACGTGGGCGCGATCGGGCCGAAGGTCGAGGCGATCTTCCGCGCGCTGACCGCGGCGCTCGACACCCTGACGAGCGCGGAGTCACGCGCCGGCTACGACGCGTATCTCCGCGAGGCGCTGAAGACGCGAATCTACCGGCGCAATGCCCAGGCGTTCGAGCTTCGCGGCGAGTGGAGCGGCGCTGCCGAGATGTGGAGCCGCGTCGTCGAGACGCTCCAGGCCGACCCGTACCCGCACCACCGCCACGCGTATGCGCTCCTCCGCGCGCGTGCGAACTTCGAGATCGCGATCGATGCCGCCACGCGGGCGATCGCGCTCGACCCGACGCGCGCCGAGTATCGTCTCACCGCAGCGAGCCTCTACCTGGCGACGGGGCTCGAGCGAAACGCGCTGGCCGAGCTCGAGGTCGCGCTCGAGCTGGAGCCGGCTCGTATCGACGTCGCGGGGCTCCACGCCGCCGTCGCCGAACGCTGCAGCAAGGGCGCTTAAGGCAGCGACTGGCCGAGGCAGTAGGTGAGGGGGACGGTAACGCCGCCGGCGACCGGTACGTGACCGGCTCCCGCGATCTCGTGGTAGTCGAGCGCGAAGCCCTTACCGTCGAGATCGTTCTTCGTGCTCCGGGCCTGGCCGATGGCGCCGTCGTTCGTTCCGATTTGCAGGGCGACGGGGATCTTGCGCGGCGCCGCGGCAGTGAGCTGCGGTCCGAGGGGATTCGCGGCGCCGATGAGGCCGGTGCACGCGAGAGTCGCCGACGTGTCCATGCCGTAGCGGAAGGACATGTATCCACCTTGCGAGTAGCCGAAGACGACGAGCTTCTTCGTGTCGATCGAACCGCTCGCCACGAGCTGCGTGCGGATCGCGTCGAGCAGCGGGATGTCGATGTTGCCACCGGCGACGGTGCGATAGGGATCCCAGTCGACGCCGGGAACCGTCTGGGTGCCGACCGTGATGTCCTGCGAGATCCCTTGCGGGGCGGCGAGGACGAAGCTCTTCGACTCAGCGAGCGCTTCGAGGGTCGTCGTTCCGGTGATGAAGTTCGTGCTCGTGTCTCCGTTGCCGTGCAGGGCGATCACGAGCGGGAGCTTCCCGGTGCCGATCGTCGTCGGCACGACCACGATGACCGAGCGATCGGTTCCCGCAGCCTTGATGCCGAGGGTGGTCTTGCCCGCCTTCAACGCGCCCGCCGGGTTGCCGCTGCTGCCGCCTTCTCCGGAGGTGCCGCCGTCACCGGAGGTGCCGCTGGTCCCCGACGTTCCGCTCGCGCCGCCCGTTCCGCTCGTTCCGCTCGCGCCGCTGTCCCCCGTCCCACCGGACGACGAGCCGACAAGCGACCCGTCGTCCGCCGAGCATCCACCCGCGGTGCCGGCCAGGGCGAGGCCGCAGACGAGGACGAGCACGCCTACCAAGCCGGGTCTATCGGAAGACGCCATGGCTCGAATCGTACACCTCGCGTGCTACTTGCGCGCGGGCCGCCGCCGTTACAAAAGGACGGTCGCCATGAGCCTCACGTTCGAAGGTACCTACACCGCAATCGTCACCCCCTTCCGTGACGCGGCGCTCGACGCCGACAGGTCGATCGACTGGGAGGCTTACGACCTCCTCGTGGCCGCGCAGATCGCCGGCGGCATCACGGGAATCGTTCCGTGCGGGACGACAGGCGAGAGCCCCTCGCTCGACCACGAGGAGCAGCGGGCACTCGTCGCGCGAACCGTGAAGCTCGCGAAGGGCAAGTGC
The DNA here is from genome assembly GCA_043717125.1 of Polyangiaceae bacterium. Taxonomy (GTDB): domain Bacteria; phylum Myxococcota_A; class Polyangia; order Polyangiales; family Polyangiaceae; genus Labilithrix. The sequence goes on from JAYSXP010000627.1 coordinate 6,924, forward strand.
AGCGTGATCGCCGGTACGGGGGCGAACTCCACGCGCGCGACCATCGCGCTCTCGCAGGCCGCGGAGAAGGCCGGCGCCGACGCCGTGATGGTCGTGGTGCCCTACTACAACAAGCCCACGCAGGAAGGGCTCTACCAGCACTTCGTCGCCGTCGCGGCGTCGGTGAAATGCCCGATCATCGTCTACAACATCCCGGCACGCACCGGGATCGACCTCGCCGCCGACACGCTCGCGCGCATCGCGCAGGCCGCGCCGAACGTCGTCGCGACGAAAGAGGCGACGGGCAATGTCCTCCGCGCGCAGGAGATCGTCCGCACGATGGGCGATCGCATGACGGTGCTCTCCGGCGACGACGCCCTCACGCTCCCGATGATCGCGATCGGTGCGCGGGGTGTCATCAGCGTGACCTCGAACGTCTATCCGGCGGAGGTCACGCGCGCGACGCGCCTCGCGCTCGACGGCAAGCTCGACGAGGCCCGGAAGGCCCACCTCGCGCTCTGCCGCGTGCACGAGATCATGTTCGTCGAGGCGAACCCGAGCCCCGCGAAGGCAGCGCTCGCGCACAAGCTGAAGATCTCCGATGCCGTCCGCGGTCCGCTGGTCCGCGCGAGCGAGGCGGCGCGCGCGAGGGTCGTGGCCGTCCTCGACGCGTACGAGTCGAGCCGCGGATGACGATCCAGCTCGCGCCGCACAGCGTGCGCCTCGGCGTGCTCGGCGCGAACGGGCGCATGGGGCGAACGGTGGTACGCCTCGCGCACGCCGCGGGGATGCACCTCGTCGCGGCGATCGGCGCCGGCGACGAGGGCCGCGATGCAGGCGAGCTCGCAGGAATCGGTGCCATCGGCGTCAAGGTCGTCGCCGACGCGCACGCGCTCGCCAGCTCGCGAGCGAACGTCGTCATCGACTTCTCCGCGCCTGCGGCGCTCGTGCAAGCCAGCGCGATTTGCGCGGCTTCAGGCATCGCGATCGTGAGCGGAACGACCGGTCTAGACGACGCAGCGAAGGGCGCGCTCGACGTCGCCGCTCTGAAGAGCGCCGTCCTCTGGGAGCCGAACATGAGCATCGGCGTCCACGTGCTCGCTTCCCTCGTCGAAAAGGCGATGGTGGCGCTCGGTCCCTCGTTCGACGTCGAGGTCGTCGAGGTCCACCATCGTGCGAAGGTCGACGCGCCGAGCGGTACCGCGATTCGCCTCGGTGACGTGGTGAAGCACGCGCGCCACGCGCACTACGTGCACGGCCGCGAGGGGCGCCCCGGCCCTCGCAAGCCCGACGAGGTCGGCATGCATGCGGTCCGCGGCGGCGACGTGGTCGGCGACCACACGGTCTTCTTCTTCGGCGACGGCGAGCGGATCGAGCTTACGCACCGAGCGTCGAACCGCGATCTCTTCGCGCACGGCGCCGTGCGCG
>JAYSXP010000628.1:0-23302 GCA_043717125.1 Polyangiaceae bacterium
GACCCCGCGGCGAGCTCTGCTCTGGCGGACGCGCTCGGGGTCGAGCACCTCGACATCGAGCCGGTGAGCATCGCACCGAACCTCAAGGCGGTCCTCCTCGCGCCGCACCTCGGGCACACCCGGTTCTTGCGGGACGTGCTGCCGATGAAGCTCCTGGCCGACGCTGCGATGCGCTCGGCCGCCATCCGTCGCTTCCTCGCGGCGGCCCCGACCTTTCCCGAGATGGGCGTCCTCTACCGTCTCCTTGATCTCGTCCGCGTCAAGCGCCGGGACGGAAGCCACGAGCACGAGCTCATCATCGTCGACCTGCCTGCGACGGGGCATGCGCTGGCCCTCGCCCAGATCCCTGCGTCGCTGCTGCGCGTCATTCCGACCGGCCCGATCGCGAATGCCGTTCGCGAGGGGCTCGACCTTCTCACGGATCAAAAACGCACGGGGGCCATCGTCGTCACGCTCCCCGAGACGCTCCCCGTCAGCGAGGCGCTCGAGCTCGTGAAGGGCATCCAGCTCCACGACATCCCGCTCGCGCAGGTCATGGTCAACCGCGTACCCTACGACCCCTTCAGCGAGGAAGAGCGCGAGGCGGTGAAGGTGATGCTCACCGGCCGCGCGCCGACTCTCGGTGAGCGCACGCTCGAGCGGATCGACCGCTCGCGGGTCGCGCTCACGCGACTGCGGCGAGAGGTCAAGGTGCCAATCGTGTCGCTACAGGATGTGTGGCTCGACGGTCCGCGTCTCGCGGAGGAGATGGCGTCGCTCATGGCGGTAGAGGGAGTCGTATGAGCTCGAGGCCGCCCGATGTCCTTCCTGGCCTGCGCGATGGGTCGACGTTCGTCGACCCACTCGTGCGAAACAAGAAGGTGATCGTCTGCTGCGGCGCCGGTGGCGTCGGCAAGACGACCACCGCCGCTGCGATTGGCGTTGCGAGCGCCGTGTACGGTCGCAAGGTGCTCGTCCTCACCATTGACCCGGCCCGCCGTCTGGCGGAAGCGATGGGCATCCCCGAAGCGGCGCGTACGCCGTCACCCGTGCCGCGCGCGAAGCTCGACGAGCTGGGCGTTCCCGTCCATGGCGAGCTCTACGCGTGGATGCTCAGCCCCGAGGTCGTCTTCGAGCAAATGGTGCGGCGTCTTGCGACAGACGAGACGCGCGTACAGGAAATCCTTGGCAACCGCCTGTACCAGCACCTGTCGAAGATCGTTGCCGGCATGCAGGAGTACACCGCGGCCGAGGCCCTCTACACGCTCTCGACCGAGGGCAAATACGACCTCGTCGTGCTCGATACACCGCCGTCGCGGAATGCGCTCGAGTTCCTCGAGGCGCCGCGCAAGCTCTCCATGTTCCTCGACGAGCGCGTGATCGGCGTGTTCCTCCCGAAGAAGGGCGCGCTCATGCGTGCCGCCTCGGACCTCATCGAGCGCGTCTTCACGCGTGCGTTCGGCGATGGCTTCTACAGCGACCTCCAGAGCTTCTTGGGTGCATTTTCCGGGATGTTCGGCGGCATGCGCGCGCATGCCGAGGCGGTCCGAAAGCTGCTGTCTTCGGACGACGCCGCCTTCCTGCTCGTGACCAGCCCCGAGCCGGCGGCGCTCGCGGAGGCGTCGTTCTTCCAGACGAAGATCAAGGAGCTCGGGCTGCCCTTCGCGGGGTACGTCCTCAACCGGAGCTGGGCCTATACCCGAGGTTTCCTCGGCCCGGAGAGCATCGAACTGGGGCCGGAGGCGGGGGAGACCGAGCGCGTCGCGCTGAAGAAGCTCGGTCAGCTGGCGGACGCCGAACGGTGGCGGGCCCAGCGCGATCGGGACCTGCTCGCTCGCCTTTGCATGGAAACCGAGTCGGGGGCGGCGATTGCTACGCCCCACCTCGGCGGCGCCGTCGAAGATCTCCAGGGTCTCGCAACGCTTGCACGTAACCTCGTACGTATCGAGAGTGCCTGATACGCTCCGGCCGGGTGGGATGAAGGCCGTCGACTTCTATAAGCTCCCGCGCTCCATCCAGGACCGATTCGTCGGCTCCGTGATGAGCGGTTTTCCGCCAGCGCCCCTGCTGGCGACGAAGGCCGCGAAGCCGACGAAGGTGGCCTGGCTCGGGCTCTCGGGCGGCAGCTTCGTCACGCTCGTCATCGTCACGCGCATCGGATACGGCGCGCTCGATAGCTCCCTCGCTCTCCACTCGTGGAAGGCGCTCCTCCTCTATGCGCTCCTGATCTTCGGGATGGCGTTCGGCCTCGTGCAAGCCCTCGGGCAGCTCGTTCGCGAGAAGGCGCTTCCCTACGGCGCCGGAGTTTACCTCTTTCCGGCTTGTCTCATCGACGCCCGGAGTGATCAGTTCAAGGTCTTCTGGACGCAAGACCTCAACGGCGTCGATGTCCAGGGCAGCTCCGTTCGCGTCGCGTTCTCCGGCGGCGCGTCGTTCATGTTCCCGATCGCCGATGCGGCGCAGGCGGCGAGCATCGTCGCCGAGGTCCAGGCGGCACGTGACCGCGCGATGCACGCGAAGGCCGCCGAGGATCCGAAGGAGCTCGTCGCCGTCGACCCGCTCCACAACCCGAGGTTCTCGAGCCCCGTCGGCCCGCGCGATCCGTACGAGCTTCGGCGTCCGCCGTGGAAGAAGCTCGGTCCGGTCGTCGCAATCGCCGTCGCCGCGATCGTCGCGCCCACGCTCTGGGCGCTCCGCAACAACGGGAGCGACAAGACGCTGTACGCGCGCGCGACCCAGGCAAACGACACCGAATCCTACCGCGCGTACCTGGAGCGCGGCGCGAAGTTCAAGGACGAGGTCTCGGGAACGCTGCTCCCGCGCGCCGAGCTGCACGACGCCGAGCGCTCGGGCTCGGTCGACGCCCTCCTCAAGTTCAAGGCCGACCACGCCGGCTCGAAGATCTCGACGGAGGTCAGTCTCTCCATCCGCACGGCGATGCTCGTCCAGCTGGAGAAGGCGAAGGCGTTCGGGACGCTCGCGGCGCTCGACGAGTTTGCCAAGCACTACCCCGAGCATGGCATCGAGCCGGAGCTGCGTGAGGCCATCCACGCCGTCTACTTGCGCGGGCTCGACGCCTACAAGAAGAGCGCGCCAGGCAAGGACAAGAACGCCGTCTCGTTCGTCGAGCGCCTGTTCGCGTGGTCCGAGAAGCACGGCCCGAAGGTCGAGGTGCGCTTCAAGCGAAAGAAGAGCGAGTCGCTCGGGCGCGCCGATCAGTACGTCGCCAAGACGCCCTCGTTCATGGGCGAGGTCTCGTACCCATCGCTCAAGTTCGACGAGAAGCGCAGCACGAAGCGCGAGACCGTCCTCGGCAAGACGCTGGCGACGAAGCTCGATGGGGGCCTTTCGCCCGAGCTCTTCGACGTGTCGATGGGAGCGCAGATCCCGACGGAAGCCGAGACCTTCCCCGACGTGAAGGTGCCCACGCTCTTCGTCTCTCATGCGGCGGAGTGGTCGGGTCACTCCTACGTGAGCCAGCGCCCGCGCGGCAGCTACGTCGGCATCCTGTTTCCGTTCGAAGCGCTCTTCGTGATCCCCGGCGACGCGAAGCCGATGAAGCTGAAGGCCGAGATCATGAAGCAGGCGGCGCTCGGCCAGCTGAAGGAAGACGAGACCATCATGCCGGGCCCGGCCGAAGAGAAGGTCTACGAGGCCATGGCGACCGACGCGTTCGATCAGTTCGGGAACAAGTTCCTCGTCCTGCTGTTCGCCAAGGAACCGAAGCCCGCAGCTCCTTAGGGAGCGCTCGAGGGCGGAGCGTGATTCTCGTCCCTCGAGAGCTGGCCCGGCAACGTGGGCGAGCTGAAGAACGTCTTCGAGCGCGGCGTCGTGATCGCGCGCGGTGACGTGGTCACGCTCGACGACCTCCCGGAGCGCGTCCGCGAGACGTCGGTGAGCGCCGACGGGTCGCTCCTAGCGCCCGCGCCGCGCGAGAGCTACGGCGTCTCGACCGGCGAAATCGACTCCAGCTCCTCCGCGACGAAGTCTGCAACCCACGCCGTGAGCCCAGCGGGGTCGACGCACTCGACGACGAACGTATCTTCTCCGAGCACGTGCACGATCGCACCGACGTCCCCGACACACGGTTGGCGCACGACGGCTTCGGTACCGTCTACCCGCCGGGTCGGCGTGAGTAGCCGAGCGACGCGTACGACATCCAGCTCAGCGAACGCCATGCTCGGCCTCTTGCATCGACGCTGCAGCGGCGCGTGGCGTGCAGCCGTGGCCGAACTTGATTGGGCGAAGATCCAGGCTCTCGCCGCGGTACACGTAGCCGCCCTCGAACGGGTCGTCGGCGAGGAAGAGCGGCGTATCGAGGTCGATGAAGGCAAAGCCGCCAAGCCCCGCCGCGAGGCACGCCGAGGTGCCCATCGCGAGGCGGGCTTCGACCATCCCCCCGATCATCGGGAGAAGACCGCAGGCCCGCGTCGCCGCGACGATGTCGAGCGCGCGCCCGATGCCCGACTTCATCAGCTTCACGTTCGCGGCGTCCGCGGCTCCGGCCCGGTGCGCGGCGATCACGTCCTCGGGGAGCGTCACCGACTCGTCGATCGCGATCGGCACGCCGCTCTTCGCGCGGACCTCGGCGAGCGCTTCCCAGTCGCCAGGTGCGACCGGCTGCTCGAAGAGGGCCGGGACCACGCCGCGCGCGCGGAGCTCGCTCGCGAGATGAATCGCGTCACGCAAGGAGAGGCCTCCGTTGGCGTCGAGCAGGAGCCGCGCGTCCGGGCGGGCTGCGCGCACGGCAAGAACGCGCGCGACGTCGAGGTCGACGTCGTGCCCCTCGCGACCGCCGACCTTGATCTTCAACGTGCTGAACGCCTCGAATTCGCGGGCATCGCGGGTCGCGTCGAGGACGCTTCCGGTCGTGATGGTGACGTCTGTGACGAGCTCCTCCTCGGCGCCGCCGAAGAACAAGCGGAGGGACGTGCCGTTCGCGCGCGCGAGCGCATCGAAGACGGCGGTTTCCATCGCGCACGCCGCAGACGCCGACGCCGACGCGCGCTCGAAGATGCGCTCGCCGAGCTGTCGGAACGCGCGGACGTCGGCGCCGACGAGCTCCGGTGCGACCTTGTCGATCGTGTCGAGCGCAGCGTCTTGCGTCTCGCCGTTGAAGGAGGGGAACGGCGCGGCCTCCCCCCATCCGCGCACCCCGGACGCGAGCGTGACCTCGACGAGCACGTTGCCCGCGAGCTCCTGCACGCCCCCGGCGATGCCGAAGGCCTTCCTCATCGGGATGTCGAGCCGCCGTGCGCGAATGCTCGCGATATGTGTCGAGCTCACGGCGCGGCTCACTCGAGGAGGAACGCGCGGTATGCCGCGTCGCTCGGAGGACGCCCGAGGAACTTCGTGATCAGCTTGGCCTCGTCGTCGCTCGCGCCCATCGCGAGCACGGCGGCGCGATAGTCGGCCGCGGTCTTCGGATTCAGGAGGCCTTCCTTCTTGAACCTCGTGAAGAGGTCCTGCGCGATGGAGAGCGCCCACTGGTAGCCGTAGTAGCCGGCGTCGTACCCGATGAGATGACCGAAGCTCGCCTGAAAATGCGTGCCCTCGACGTACTTGAACGGCGTGTAGGCGTCGTTCACCTCTTGCAAGACCTTGGTCGTGTCGAAGGGGAGCGCGCGCGTGTGGTACGTCTGATCGAGAGCGGCGAGGAAGAGCTGACGCTGCGTCGCGAGCGCGCGCCCGAAGCCGCGTGAGCGCAGCATCGCGGCATGAAGCTCCTTCGGCATCGGCTTTCCGGTCTCGTGGTGCACGGCGAAGAGATCGAGCGTCTCCTTGGCCCAGGCCCACTCCTCGAACATCTGCGAGGGCGACTCGACGAAGTCGCGCGCCACGCTGGTGCCTGCGAAGGTCGAGAGCTCGGCCTCGCTGAGCACGTGATGGAGGACGTGCCCGAACTCGTGGAAGAACGTGACCGCGTCCTGATGGCTCATGAGCGCCGCACCCCCGCCGCCCGGCCTCGGGAAGTTGCACTCGATCGCCGCCATCGGAACGAGGCGCGAGCCATCCTTCAGCTTGACGGTGTCGCGGATGCTGAACACGGCGGCGTGCTTGTACTTGCCCTCGCGCGGGTAGAGGTCGAAGTAGAAACGGCCGAGCACCTTGCCGCTCGCATCGACGACCTCCATCGGCTCGACGTCGGCGTGCCATGTTGGCACGTTCGCGGGGCGGTACTTGATGCCGTACATCCGCGAGGTGATGGCGAGGAGGCCCTCCTTGACCTTCCGCACTTCGAAGTATTGACTGACCTCCTTCGAGTCGAGGCCGTACTTCGACTTCCGGAGCTGGTCCTCGAGGTAGAGGCGATCGGACGGCGGGATCGGATCGGTGACCTTGCCGCCGAGCTTCGCGTGAGCGGCGCGGAACTCGCCGATCTCGAGGTCACCCTTCTTCGCGAGCTGCTTCTTCAGGCCCTCGAGGAACGAGGCCACGGTCTTGGCGTCCTTCGCCATGCGCGGCTCGAGGACGTAGTCGGCCCAGGTCGGGTACCCGAGCAGCTTCGCCTTTTCGGCGCGGAGCGCGAGGATCTTGTCGAGAACGGGGAGGTTCGTGTCGGCGGCGCGGTTGTCGAACTTCTTGTAGAGCTCGAGTGCGAGCTCGCGATCCTTGGCGTAGGTGATGACCGGGAAGTAGTCGGGGTAGTCGGTGGAGATGCGCACCTTGCCGTCGGCCTCGGGCGTGTGCGACGCGAGCCACTCCTTCGGAAGTCCCTCGAGCTGCGCGGGCGTGGCATCGACGAAGAGGTGGGACGCGGCGAGGTTCGTGTCGAAGTCCTGTCCGAGCTTCGTGAGGTCGTCGTTGATCGCGCGGACGCGCATTTGACCCTTGGAATCGAGCTCGAGGCCGTTGCGACGAAAATCGCGGAGCACGTGCGCGAGCAGCCGGGCGCGGGGCGCGGGGAGGGTCTCCTGCTTCGCGGCGTAGCGCTTCACGACGCGCGCGATCGCGGCGTCTAGCCAGAGGCTGGTCTCGAGCTTGTCGACGTTCGGTTCGCACTTCTTCGCGAGGTCGCGCACGCCCTCGTCGGGATGCGCAACTGCCATCAGTGCAGGAAAGTCTCCGGCATTGCGGATCGCGATCCGAGCGCGATCGAGGCCGCCCAGCGTGCTTTCCCAGGTGAGCTCCGCGTCAGGCTTCGCGTCCATCGCGCGAACCTCGTCGAGCGTGGCGGTCGCCCGCGCGAGGCTCTCCTCGCAGACGCGCACAATGCCGTCGCGCGCCTTCGCGACCTCTTCGGCCCCGGCGACGCCAGGCTGCGTGCGGCCGAGACCCACCGACACCGGATCGACGTCGAACGCGGCAGGAACAACGACGGGTTGCGGGACGAGCGGCACCAGCGGTGTCGACGCGGGAGGCGCGACCGCCTTCGCGGTCGGAGTCGACGGGACCTGAGGCGCATGCTCGCCGGCGCAAGCCGACGCCAGGGTCACGAGCGCGGCGAACGAGAGAGCGCGGGCTTTCATGCGGCCGGAAGAATGCGGCACAAGGCCAGCGATGCCAAGCGCTGGCTAGCGATAGTCGAAGCGAACGTTGTCGAGGTGGGCCTTGGCGGTGGTCGCCCCGACCTGCGTGTACGCGATGCCCATCACGAGCGTCACGGGGGCCGTCATGAGCGCGGCGTGGAGAGGAAGGGCCGAGAACAGGGGCTGACCGTCGACCGCGAGCGAGTACGTTCGCGAGGGCGCGAAGCTTACGCTCGCGTCGATGTGCACCCAGCGACCCGTCTGGGCGGCCAGCGGGGCCCGGTGTGAAACGCTGAGCGTCTGGGCCCCGCCGCTCTCGCAAGCCTCATCGAACGTCCAGACGGTGTCGCGGATCGAGACGTCGGTGACGCAGCTGCCTCCGCCGGCGGGCGTGAACCTCACGGAGACGAGCTCGACGTCCAGCGTCGTGTCGTACGTATCGACGAAGACGTCGAACGAGAGATCGTACGCCGACGGCGTCTCCCCGAAATCGTGCTGGATGTGCGCGCCGCGCTTCGCGAAACCGGTCGGGACCTCGCACGAGAGCGAGCCGGCAGGCGACTTCCACGTCGTCGTGTCGAGAGTCACCATCCCGTCGAGCGATCCGAAATCCGCGAGCGAGCCCGTGTCGAAATCGGCGCAGAACTTCGGCTTCGGGCTCAAGGATGCGCAGAACGGGGCGGGCGGCGCGTCCGTCGCGGCCTCCGGCATCGGCATGCCGTCGGTCGGGCCTGCTTCGGCGAGCGTTTCCGGGCCTGCGTCGGCTGCGCTCGTTCCGGAAGAGAGTCCGTCCGTCGTGACGAGTAGCGAGCAGCCTGTACCCGCCGCGAGCGCCAGGATCGCCATCGCGAGCCCGCGACCGTGCGCTCGCCTTTTTCCACGCGCTGGCATCACACGGAGGCTACCACTCAGAGGAACGTGGCCGTGGCGTCGATGCTCAGATCACCGTTGCCCTTGTCGTTGCCGCCCGCGTCGAGAAGCGTGAGCGGACCTTTCAGTGAGATGGCGCTCATCTGGCTGTCCTTGGGGCGGATGTCGATCGTGCCCGCCAGCTTGGCGCGCAGCCGCGTGCGCGCATCGATCTTCTGCGTGAACGTGAGGGAGACGGCGAACACGGACCGCTCTAACGTGCCCGACTGCAGGATGAACTCGACGCCGTCGATGACCGTCGAGCCGTCGTCCTTCTGGCCCAGAAGCTTGAGCACGGCATCCGAGGAGGGGATGAGCTTCTCACCGATCTTGACGGGGCGCTTGGGGAGAAACTCCACGGTCTTGTCGGTCTCGAAGATCGTCCCGAAGTGCTCCTTGATCTGCGCGAGCTGAGCGGTTGCCACCTTCGCGCCGCCGCCGTCCTGCGCGGAGAGCTTGCCGTCGTCACTGCGAGTGACGATGAAACGCGACCCCGCCAGCGGGTTCACGGACTTCTTTTCGTCGCCGGTTCCCTCCTGCTTCGTCGTGAAGAGCTGCTTCACGTCGATGGTCGCCTTCGTCACCCGGAACTCGTCGGAGGCTTGCACGGAGATCTGCGCCGCGTCCTCGTCGACCTCGCGAAAGACCTTCCCCTCGACCGTGAACTTGAAGGAGGTCTTCGTCGCGACGTTGACCTTGGCGCCTGGCTTCGGCGGACGCCGGATGAACGAAACTTCGTTCGACGCCGGCTCCGGCGTGGCGCTCGTTGCTGCGCCGCCCTCTTGCTGCGCGAGGTTCTGGATGATCTTGCTGCAGCCGGGAAGGATGCAGAGGCAGAGGAACGCTGTCGCGAGCTTCGGGATCATGTGCGGTGGAAGATATTGACGATCGCCGATTCCATCAACTGGCCAGTGTGATTTCAGACCGCAAGGAGCGTGCCGGTCGCCGGCTCACCGGTCGCCGCAGCGATAGCCCGCGCGTAGGCGTCGACCTGCCGTGCGTAGTCGTCCTTGCGGCTCGCGATCTCGATGTCGGTCTTGAAGTCGATGACGGTCCACCCGACGCCCTTCTCGCGGAATGCGAGGTCGACGACGCCTTCGAGGATCGCGCCGTCGTCCGCGCGGAGCATGAGGGCCGTCTCACGCTCGACGCGCTCCGCGGCGCGCGCGCGTACGAGCAGCGGATGAGCGAGCGCTGCGGCTACCACGTCGCGTGCGGCGGCGACCTCGTCGTCCGAGGCGCCGACGATGCGCCCGTGGATGCGCGCGGCATCCGCGATGGCGCCGGCGTCGCCGTCGAGCGGGACGGACGCGAGCATCGCGTGCACGAGGATGCCGAACCGCTTGCCGTGCGGACGTGCCTGGCGTCCGGCCGTGGTCGTCTCGAAGGCCACGGTCGTCGGTACGGGTGACGTCGCGGACTTCTCCTCGGTCACGGTGCGGACCACGAGGGTGGGCACCGAGGCGCTCGCGATCGCTGCGTCGTGGGCACGCTTCCACGAAGCGTGCTGCTCGATACCCTCCTTTGCGACGGTGCCCTTCTCGTCGAGCGCGAGGATCTTTTGCTGGCGCTGGCCGGCGTCGTCCTCCTTGTCGAGGCCGAGCGCGCTCGGATCCCAGAACACGACGCTGTGCGTCCCGACGGCGGGCCGATGCAACCCCGGACGTACGGCCGAGCCGGTGCTGCGCGACGCTTGGTCGCCGCGCTCGAGCACTGTGTCCTCACCGAACATGGGGCAGCCCGGGGCAGCCTGCGCGCCTCGGCGATCGCTCGGGTAGAGCACCGGATCGAGCGCGTCGAGCCAGCCCTCGGACGCCGGTCGCGATTTTCCGCTGTTGGGCGTGCTCGTCGACGTGGGCGCGGCCGGCTTGTCGTCGCGCTCGTCGCCGACGACGGGGACGACGAGAAGATCGCGCGCGCGCGTCGTCGCGACGTAGAGGAGGCGCACGGCCTCCTCGCGGTCTTGCTCGAGGATCTCCTCGCGTCGATCGAGCAGTTCCTTCGGGCTGGCGCCGCAAAGAGGGACAGCCCAGAGCTTTCGCTTCGCATCGACGTGCCGCGAAGGGTCGCGGAATGTTGTGTTCGCCGTCGGATCGACGAGGATGACGACGGGGAACTCGAGACCCTTGGCCTTGTGCACCGTCATGATGCGGACGCCGTCGGTGCCCTCCTCGACGACGGGCGCCTCGTTCACGCCGCCGCGCTCGGCGTCGTCCTCGAGGCGGCCGACGAATGCGCGAAACGAGGTCACCGAGCCCTGCTCGAAGCGGCGAGCCATGTCGAGCACGCGCAGGATGTTGCCGAGCGCCTGCTCTCCCGCCGGCCAGATCGCGACGCCGGCGTGGGCGCGCGTCGCCTCGAGGAAGAGCGCGATCGTGTCGGCGATCGAGCGCCGGTTACGCCCCACGTGCAGGCGCGCGAGCACGTCGAGTGCCTCGCCGACAGGCCGCGTGAGCTCGGTGAGCTTCTCCGCGTCGCGCTTTCGCATCGGATGGAGGTGGCGCTGCGTGTGCCGGAAGGCGATGAGCGCGTCGTCGGCGAGCGCGAAAAAGGGGCCGCGCAAGGTCGCGTAGACGCTCATCGCGTCGTCGGGCCACTCGACCGCCGCGAGCGCACCGCGGAGTGCGATGACCTCTTCGCGTTCGTGGAAGCTCTTGCCGCCGACGAGCACGTGGGGGAGCCGGCGCACCTCGAGCGCGCGCACGTAGGGGCGCGTGACGTCGCTGCCGAAGCTCTGGAGCCGCTTGAAGAGGAGGCAGACGTGGCGCGTCTCGATCTTCACAAGGTCGGCGTGCGAGGGGAGGGTGATCGTCCAGCCGCTCTCGTTCACGAGCCAGTCGACGAACGCTCCGACGGCGTCGGGCAGCGACTCCTCGATCTTCCAGCTCGTGACGCGCCCGTAGTCCGAGTACGGGCGCGGCACCGGAAGCGCGATGATCGTCGGACGACCCTGCGGGTCTGCGCGGTTCGGCGCCAGCTTCACGTACTCGGCCTGGGAGCCGCGCTCGTTTGCCTTCATCAGCGGCTCGAACGCCGAGTTGACGAAATCCTGGATCGAGGGCGCGCTCCGGAAGCTGGTTCGAAGGTGAACCAGGCTCGCGGGAGAGGGCGACTGCGTGATCAGGCGCTTCTTGATGCTCTCGTAGAGCGACACCTCGGCGCGACGGAAGCGATAGATCGACTGCTTCGGATCCCCGACGAGGAACAGCTTGCCGGGCGCGACCTTCACGCGATCCGGATCGCTCTCCTTCGCGTCGTCGGAGGCGAGGAGGAGGAGCATCTCCGCCTGAAGCGGGTCGGTGTCCTGGAACTCGTCGACGAGGAGGTGGGTGAAGCGCCTCTGGAGACCGACGCGCACGCTCGCGTCGGAGCGGAGTAGATCGCGCGTGAGCACGAGGAGGTCCAGGAAATCGAGCTTGCCCGCGCGCGCCTTGAGCTCGGTGTAGCCGCGGACGATGCCCTTGCGCTGCGCGCTCGCATCCGGCGGTGCGTCGCCTCCTTCACCCCAGAGCTCGGCGAAGAGGAGCGCCGCGAGGTCCGCGTCGGCGGCGTCGAGGGCGCGATCGAGCTTCTCCTTCGCGGCGGCGCGCTCGTCGCGAACCCCCTGCATGGTGATCCCGTCGGCCTTGTTGAACCACTGGGTGCGCCCGCCGGTGTACGTCCAGCCCTTGTACCGAACCAGCTGGCGAAGCTGCGCCTCGATGGCGTCATGGTCGCGGACGCCCTCGGCCATGTCCTCGCGCCGCCCGATCTCGGAGACGACGCGACCGATCTCCTGGAGGCTCTTCGTCAGCCAGTTGTCCTGGTAGCCCTTCGGGCCGTACGCGCCGAGCGGGCGAAGCTGTTCGACGACCTCGTCGAGCGCGGCCTTGCGATCGAAGTCGGGGCGCTCGTACGGGGTGGGAAAGTCGCGCTGCTCGATGAGGTTGCGGCCGGCCTTGCGAAGCGCTGCGCGAGGCCCGTCCTGATCGCGCTCGCGCGTCGCACGCCGGAGGACGCGCGAGACGCCTTCACCCGGCGCCTGCAGCGTGTCCTGGAACCAGCGCGTGAAGGCCTCGTCGTAGAGCCGCTCGGACTCGTCCTCCGACGCGACCTCGAAGAGCGGGTCGACCTTCGCCTCGACGGGGCGCTCACGCAGCATGTCGGCGCAGAAGGCGTGGATCGTCCCGATGTGCGCGGCCTCGAGCTGCCGGAGCGCCTCGTTGAGGTGCTCCTGCTCGGCGGGCGAGCCTGCCTTCGTGCGGGCCTTCTCGATCTCGGTGCGCAGGCGGAGCTTCATCTCGCCGGCCGCCTTCTCGGTGAACGTGACGGCGACGAGCGTGCGCAGCGTGGCCTTACCCGTTCGCAAGAGCGAGAGGATGCGCTCGACGAGCGCGGTCGTCTTGCCGGTACCGGCGGCGGCCTCGACGACGAGCGTGGAGTCGAGGTCGTTTGCGATGCGCGCGCGGGCCTCGTGGTCGACGAGCTCTACGGTCACTTCTGCCTCCGTAGCTCGAGGAGGGGCTTCAGCCGATCCTTCGTCTTGCGCTTCGTGCGGATCTCCTCGTAAGGGCCGCACACGGTCTTGAAGTCGCAGTAGCGACACGCGTCCTTGGCGGGCGCGGCCGGGAGAAAGCCGGTGGAGATGGCTTCCCCGATCGTCTTCGCGACGAGACGCGCGGCAGCGCGGGCGTCCTCGTTCAACGGAATGTCGACCTTGGTGAAGTCGCCGGCGGCCGTGCAGTAGTAGAGGCGGCCCTCCTTCACCTCGCGGCCCGGGAAGAGCTTCTCGATGGTGAGCGCGTAGAGGACCGGCTGGAGGATGTCGCCGCTCGCGATGACGTCGCCCTTCTTCGCGCGGACCTTTCCGGTCTTGTAGTCCGTCGCGCGGAGGCGACCGGCGTCGTCTTTCTCGACGAGGTCGATCGAGCCGCGAAGCTGGATGCCCGCGTCGAGCTGCACCGGCGCGTCCTTGCTGACGTCGTCCTGGTTGCGATGGTCCTTGAGGCCGAACGAGAGCTCGAAGTACGCCGGCGTCCAGTCGGGCTCCTCGGGCATGCGCCGCAGCCACTCGCGGAGATCGGCAGCGATGCTCTGGATCGTGTCCTTCCAGACGCGCTCGATCGCGGGGTTCAAGCGGTCGTGCTCGGCGGCGCTCACCTCGGCAAGCACCTCGTCGAGCATGTCGCGCGCGGCGTCGAGGCGCGGCTTGGTAACGGGCAGGAGGCCCTTCTCGCGCAGCTTCGTGAGGAGGACGAACTGCACCTCGTGCACGAGCGACCCTCGCGTCATCGGGTCGAGATCCTCGATCGCCGCCGGCTCCTCGCGCGGCGCGAGCCGATGGACCGCCGAGAGCAGGAACCGGTAGGGGCAGGCTGCGAAGTTCTGGAGCGCTGTCGGCGAGAACGAGCGCTTGTCGAGCGTGTGCTCGCGGATCGCCCGGAGCGCCTCCTCGGGCGGGTCGACGAGGCCGTCCGCGGCCTTCCAGGTCTTCAGCCAGCGCCGGCCGCGGAAGCGGAGCGCGCGCGCGAGGTGGTCGTTCGCGGTGAGGAGGTAGTGCGCCTCGCCGACGCAATCCTCCTCCTTCTTCTCGAGGACGGACTCGAGGAGCGCGAGATCGTACTCCGCCTCGTCGATCGCGTCGGTGCGGCTCTTCGGGGCGGGCCAGCCGATGCGCGCGTCGACCTTCTTCGCGGCGCTCTCCGCGAGGTAGTGGAAATCGCGCAGCTCGCCCTCGGCGACGCGGAGTACCTCGAGCCCGTAGAACGAGGGCGTACGCGGCCGTGCCTGCTCGACGTCGACGCGTGGATAGGAGAGGACGACGCGACGCGACGCGGCGCCGACCGCGAGGCGGAGCGCGAGGCGTTCGTCGGCGGTGCGGTCGTCGTTGGTGGGGAGATCCGTGCCCAGGGCGCGACGCGCGTCGTCGAGGAGGAGCGGGTCTTCCACGACTTTCTGCGGAAAGAGCTTCTCGGCGAGGCCCGGGACGAAGACCACCTCGAAGGCAAGGCCGCGGGCCTCCTCGATGGTTGCAATGTACACCTTTCCATAGCGACGTCCGGAGGGGCGCACGACCAGCTGGGAGAGGCGACGCTCGAGCACGAGGCGAACCTCGGTGATGTCGACCGGGCCGACGCGCGCCATCGGGCGGAGCTCCCCGAGCACGGCGAGGACGCGCTCGGGATGGCGAATCGCGCGCGTGGCGACCTTGGCGAGGCCGTCGAGCCATTCACCCCAGGTGGCTCCGCCCTCCTTGCTGCTACCGGGGCCTCCCGGCAGCGCGGCGAGCTCCTCGACGATAGGCAACGCGAACCTGCGCAGCGATTCGAGCGCGGCGAGATCGCGGCGGACCGCGCCTTCGAGGGCGTCCTCGGCCTTTCTCACGTACGCGTCGAGATCGAGCGTGAGCTTCGCGTGAAGGCCGTCGAGGCGCTTCAGCCAGCGAGCCTTGCCGCCGATGACCGCGGCGTCGACGAGGAGCCGCTCCCAGTGACGTGGCGCTCGCAGCGTCCCGAACGCGACAGCGCGATCCTCTTCGGCGATCGGCTTCGGCTGGCTCGGGACTGCGTCGCCCTCCTCTTCAGACGGCTCGAGCCGCCCGCGGTCGTCGAGTGCGGCGGCGGCCTCACCGAGGAGCGCGCCGAGCGTCTCCTCGTCGGGCGGAGCGACGCGGTCGCCGGGCGGCGGCGCCGCGGGAGGCGCGCCGTCGGCATCCTCCTCGGGGACCTCGCCGAGCGACAGGTACTCCGCGAAGCGTCGTGCCGAGAGCCCGTCGGCGGCGCAAGCGAGGAGCGCGAGCATCGCGCGCCCGGCAGCATCGGGCTTGCGCGTGCCGCGTGCGAAGTACGCCGGTACGTGCGCCCGGCGGAGCGCCTCCTCGAGGTGCGCGGAGTACTGAGGAGCGCGGAGGAGCACGGCCATCCGATCGAGCCGGGTGCCGCGCGCGGCCTCGGCGAGGACGAGGCGCGCAATCTCCACGCTCTCGCGGCTCTCGCCCGGCGCCGAGAGGATCTCCACCTCGGTGCCGTCGGCGATGGAGAGCGGCGAGCGCTGCTCGGGGGCCTGGGCGCTCGCATCTCCGAAGAGGCCGGCGTGGAGGCGCGCGAGCGCCGAGCTCGATGGATCCGTCTCGGGCCCGCGGCGCACGACCTTCGTGCCCGTCGACGTTCTGCGCAGCGCGAGGTCGAGCAGCGCGAGCGCGCGATCGTCGCCTGCGGGTGAGGTCGCGAACGTGGACGGAGCACGCGCGCTCACGGCGGCAAGGAACTCGCGCTCCGCCGTTGTCCGGAGCGGCACGTCCACGAGGAGGATCGTGCCGAGAGCCGCGGGATCGAGGTGCGGGACCAGCTCGGTCGCGATGGCGAACGTGCGCGCGCGGTCGGCGAGGCCGGCGGCATCGAGCTCGGCCTCGAAGGCCTTCACGAGGCGAGCCAGGTCGGCGTCGGCCAGCTTCGCGTCGCGTACGCCGAACGCGAGTCGGAGCTCGGCGACGGTCCGTGCGAGGGCGCGGGGCAGCCCCGGCAGATCGCCGATCGGGGACAGCCTGCCGAGCTTGCTCTTCCCGCCGATGCCTCGATGCTGATCGTGGACGACGCGCGCGCAGACCGCCTCCAGGGCAAGGCCGCCGACGGGGATGAGCCCGCGCTTCGCGAGCTCGGGGCGAGCGATCCCCACTGCGAGCACGCCGAGCGTCGTGCGCTGCCAGCCGAACGACGCCTTCGCCTCGCCGAGCTCGAGCGCGCGTCGGGCGACCTCCGCGGCCGCTTCGATGGACGCGCCGACGATCGTGACGTGCGGCTCCGTCTGCGGATCCCTCCCGCGGAGCCACGCGGCGGCGGTCGCGAGACGCGTCTCCGCGCAGGGACTGACGAGGATCTCGGCGGCCATCGCCGGTTCCCATACACGCGCGGCCGCGCGTTCGCTACGGCTCGCGGCGCCCAGAATCATGGCATGCGACGCGTCTCGTCGCGAGCTGTGCACAAAGCTGTGAGCTTGCCTGTGAAGCGGCTGTGGACACACCTGTGGAGAGCTCACTCACGGCGCCGCCGCCACGGACGACACCGACGTCCTGCTCTACGACGCGACGACCGCGGAGGTGCGCGTCGTCCTCGGCGAACCCGGCCAGCAACGCTTCGCCGATGTCTCGAGCACGCACGTCGCCGCCAGCGATTTCTCCGAAGACCCCGACGGCCGGTTCGACAACGACGGCCAGTTCCTCGGCGACCCGCTCGCCGTCGTCTCGGGCGCTCTGGAGTGGATCGCCGCCCCTCGCGGTGAAGGGCGTCGCCGGTCGGGGCGTCCGCCTCCGCGCCCCGCCTGCGCGCCATCGCCCGCTGAATACGGCCGAAATCAGGCACAATCGACGTGAGACCTGCTTGCGCCAGGGCCCGCTCCGGACCAGAGTGGGCGCCGATGCCGCTCTGTTCTTGGCGTGATTCGCTCGTCGTCGCTCTCGGCCTCACCCTCACTCTCGCCTCCGCTCCGTCATGCAGCTCGACGGAGACTCCCGCGACGGGAGCGGGAGGGGACGCGGGAGCGCCGGCGAGCAACCAGCCGCCGGTCACCACGCTCTTCTCGAAGTCGATTACGAGCGTGACGATCGAGATCGACTACGCCCCGGGCGCCGAGCCGTACGTCGGGACCTTGAAGGACTTCGGCGACCCGTGGGGCCTCTTCAACGCGAACTCGCTCGCCGTGTTCGACGGCAAGAAGAAGGTCGACTTCCCCCGCACCCTCGCGAAGATGGAGAGGCTCGACGCCGTCACGGCGGCGACCTACACGACGGCCGACATCATCGCCATCGCCGCGGCTCATCGCACCGAGCAGCAGTACGCGGACGCGGTTGCGTTCTACGTCGTGTTTCTCCCCGGGACGTTCACCGACGACTCGGGCACCGAACAGAAGGAGACGCTCGGCGTCTCCATTGGCGATACCGGGATCATCGGAATGTTCAAGCCGGCCATCAAGACCCCGGTCGGTAACCCGACTGCGGCGCCCCAGTTCGTCGAGCAGCTCGCGCTCATCCACTTCTTTGGTCACGCGGTCGGCTTCGTCGACAACGGCGTCCCCGTCGGCGACACCAACAAGGCGCACATCGATCCGGACAACGCTCATCACTGCACCAACAAGCAGTGCGCGATGAGCTTCGCGAACGAGAGCGTCACGGGGGCCGTCGCCTACGCGAAGACGTTGATCCGCAGCCCGGAGGCGGTGCTGCTCGGCCAGGAGTGCCTGAGCGACGCACGGCTTCTCGAGAGCAAGCTCCTCACGCAGTAGTTGCCCCATGCGTTACCTGAGCCGTGAAAATCGGCTCATAAAAGAACCAGAAATGCGGCGGAATGACCGGCTTCAGGCGCGCGTAAGTGCTCCTCAAAAGTCTTCGCAGTTGCCCTATAACTAAGGTTCCCATGTCCAAGAAGTCACGCGTCGCCATCCTTCGCACGAAGCCGGAAACCGTCCGTGAGGACTACCACCGGCTGATGAACCTCGCGAACTACCAGGACTACATCGACAAGACCGCCGACACGGCGCTCAAGATCAACATCTCCTGGCACTTCTTCTACCCGGGCTCGTCGACCGTGCCGTGGCAGATGGACGGCGTCATCCGCGCGATGGAGCAGGACGGGTACAAGAAAGATCTCATCCACGCGTGCCACAACCGCACCGTCGTCATCGACGCGCACCTCGGCGAGCGCGAGAACAAGCAGATCGACGTCGTCAACGCGTACGGGATCCGCAATGTCCACCTCTACGAGGGCGAGGAATGGATCGACATCGGCGACGCGGTCGGTGATCTGCGGAAGAAGTTCCTCTGCCTGAACGAGGTCTTCCCGAAGGGCTTCTCGATCCCGAAGCGCTTCATCGGCGAGAACATCATTCACCTGCCGACGATCAAGACGCACATCTTCACGACCACCACCGGCGCGATGAAGAACGCGTTCGGCGGGCTCCTGAACGAGCACCGCCACTGGACTCACCCGGTCATCCACGAGACGCTCGTCGACCTCCTGATGATCCAGAAGAAGATCCACAAGGGCGTCTTCGCGGTCATGGACGGCACGTTCGCCGGCGACGGCCCAGGCCCGCGCTGTATGATCCCGTACACGAAGAACGTGATCCTCGCGTCGGACGACCAGGTCGCGATCGACGCGGTCGCGGCGAAGCTCATGGGCATGGATCCCATGGCCGACTGCAAGTTCGTGCGCCTCGCGCATGAGCAGGGGCTCGGCTGCGGCGACACGCGCGACATCGAGCTCGTCGGTGACGTCGACGCCGGCGAGGAGAACTGGCACTTCGACGGTCCGTTCAAGGAGATGACCTTCGCCTCCAAGAACCAGCACCGCATCTACTGGGGCCCGCTGAAGAAGCCCGTCGAGTGGTCACTCAAGACGTGGCTCGCCCCGTGGGCGTACGTCGCGAGCGTCGCCTACCACGATATGTTCTGGTACCCGCGCTTCGCGAAGCAGAAGATGGCTCCCGTCCTCGAGAGCGATTGGGGCAGGCTCTTCGCCAACTGGGGCAAGGTCCCGAGCAACGATCGCGGCTTCCCGGACGTCGGCAAGTCGAACCCCGAGCTCATCGAGATCGGCGCGAAGCACTTCGCCGAGGGCATGCGCCTCATCGGCATGGCCGTCGCCGAGTCGCCGGAGATGAACGCGCGCAAGCGCCGCAAGCAGGCCGCCGACTCGAAGTCGACGTACTACTGAGCGAGGGGACGCGGGCCGCTTCCGGGGGTATCCTCGGCTGACAGTGGCCCGCAGCACCCTGATCCTCGCCGGCCTGGTGGGCGTCGTCACGATGACCTGCTCGGTCTCGTCGCACGCGGACGTCGGGTCGTGCATTGCCGCCGCCGAGCACGCCCAACCCCTTCGCGCGAGCGGCCACCTCCTCGAGGCCCGCGCGGCGCTCATCACCTGCGCCGCGAGCTCCTGCCCTACGACTGTGCGTGCCGACTGCGTGACCTGGCTCACCGAGATCGGTCACGAGATCCCCACCGTCGTCGTGCAGGCAAAGAACGGCGCTGGCGAGGACATCGCCGACGTGACCGTCATCGCCGACGGCGTCTCCGCGAAGACCTCGCTCGACGGTCTTCCCATCCCGCTCGACCCGGGCAGCCACAGGCTCCGGTTCGAGTCTCCTGGTCGCACCGCGCTCGAGCAGACCGTCATCCTCCACCAGCGCGAACGCCGCGCGCTCTCGGTGACACTCCTCCGGCCCGAGGAGGCTGCCTCACGGGCGTCAGCGAGTGTCGCCACGTCGCCGGATCCGTCGCGCGCGGCCGATGGGTCGTCGCGGATCCCGACAGTCTCCTGGGTCCTTGGCGGTGCATCCCTCGCGCTCGCGGGCACGGGCATCGTCCTCTGGGCGGTCGGAAAGGGCGAGAAGTCCGCGCTCGACGACGGCTGCGGGCGGACGTCGTCGTGCGCGCACGGCGACGTCGTCGCGTCGCGGAGCAAGCTCATCGTCGGTGACATCCTCGTCGTCGCGGGCATCGTCTCGCTCGGGGCCGGCGTCTACTTCGCGCTCTCGTCGAAACCCACGGCGTCCGTGATCGCGCTCGCTCCGAACGGCGTGGTGGCACTTGGTCACTTCTGACCGCAGCGCGCCCGTGCGTGCCCGGCGCGTCCTCGCGCGCATGGTCTTCGCCGCGTTGCTCGCGGCGTCCGCCGTCACGGCGTGCTCGCTCCTCACGAGCTACGAGGGCCTCGAGGGCGCCACGAACGCCGACGCTGCGATGCCGGTCGCGGACTCGAGCCTCCCCGACGTCGGCGCCGACGCCGACGTCGTGACGGAGGACCCGTGTACGAACGAAGGAGTCCCTGCGCCGCCCGACGCCGGTGCACCCACGACGAGCCTCGGCCGGCTCACCGGCGCGGCACGCAAGGTCCGCTTCATCGACGGTGACGCGAGCACGATCTTTGGCCTCAACATGGATCGTACGTGCGGCTCCTCGTGCGTGAGCTCCGCGGCGAGCCCGCCGAAGGATCCCGCGTCGGGGATCGACAACGCGGCGTTCGACCTCTTCCAGCTTCTGAAAAAGCTCGGCTTCAGGCTCGGCGACGTCGCCTTCAACGACGCCCTCAAGGCAGGCCTCTGGGGCCTCGTGCTCCGCCTGGACGGCTACTCGGGTGCGCCTGACGACGACGACGTCCAGCTCGAGCTCTTGAACGCCGCCGACGTGAGCGGCGACGGCGGCGCTCGTCTCGACGGCACCGATCAGTGGGTCATCGACTCCACCAGCATGGTCGCGGGGGTCTCTCTCTTCCGCTCCAAGGTCGCGTACGTCCGCGGCAACGTCCTCGTCGCTCGGTTCGAGCGTTTTCCCCTCACGCTCCGCGTCTCGGGCGGCAGCAGCCTCGTCCTCGTCCTCAGCCCGGAGCTCTTCTCCGTGACGGTGACCGCGAAGATCGTCTCGTCCGCGGACGGTGGCTTGACCCTGGCAGAGGGCAAGCTCGTCGGAGCCATGCCGCCCGAGCAGTTCCTCCTGCAGATCCAGCGCCTCGGGACGTGCAAGACGGACCCAATCTTCCCCACGGCGGTCGACTACGTCTGCGGTGTTCGGGATCTCGCCACGACGTTGACGGCGCCCGTCACGGACAAGTGTGACCGCATCTCTTCGGCGATTGCGTTCGACACCATCCCCGCGAGCGTGTCTCCGATGGTGAAGGTCGTGAACGACACGGTCGGCTGCGATGGCGGCGATCCGACGGCCGGTTGCGGCTCGCGTTGATTCGAGGAGGTCGATCGTGGCAGTGCTCGCAGACCACGAAGCCGTCGAAGTCGCGGCAGCGGTGCAGCTCCTCGCGACCGAGTCGGGCCTGGACGCCACGGACGAGGCGGCGGCCGACGTCGCCAGGGCGGTCGGCTGCGAGCGTGCCGCGCTCCGGTGGGCAGGCGCGCTCGCACGCACGATCGGCTGGCGACCCCTCCGCCAGCGCTTGACGAGCTGGGCGCTCCTCCCCGGGCTCCTGCGCGAGTCGGAGCTCCCGTGGCGCGGCGAA
Organism: Polyangiaceae bacterium; assembly: GCA_043717125.1. Lineage (GTDB taxonomy): Bacteria > Myxococcota_A > Polyangia > Polyangiales > Polyangiaceae > Labilithrix. Next base: position 21,338 of record JAYSXP010000628.1, read on the forward strand.
GTCGAAAGCGTGCAGAGTACACTCTCTGCGCCGGAGGTCGCGCTCCTGGCGACGCTCGCGGCCTGCGATGCGCCGTTCACGTGGGACGTCCTCGAGAGCGTCGAGCCCGAGGCCTCGATCGAGACCATTTGCCGCCTCGAGGAGGCGGGCGTCCTCGTGCGAAGCTCCCGCGCCGGCGTCGTGGCGTTCGCCGTTCCGTACTGCGTGCGTGCGCTCGCGCGCGTGAAAGATCCCGGCGGCACCGCGGCGCGTGCCGGCGCCTGGCTGGACGCATGGGTGAAGCGAGCCGAGGAGCTGCGCCGCGCCAGCTACGGCACGAGCGCGCAGACGACGCTCGCCGAGCTGACCTTCTCGGTGCCTCTCGCAGAGCGTGCGCTCACGGGAGACGAGCGAACCCACGAGGGTCTTGGGCTCGCGCTCTGGATCCGGGTGTCGGATGCGATGTTCTTCGCGTTCGCGATCGAGTTCGGTTCGGCCGCCTTCGCGCGTGCCGTCGAGGTCGCCGACGCGGCGCCCGCCGTCGAGCCTCGCATCCGAGCGCGCCTCGTGGCGAGCCGTGCGATGCTCGAGCGAGGGGAGGCCGCACGCGCCGAGGCGTGGATCGAAGAGGCGGCGGCGCTCGCGCTGACCGCGAAGCGGGACGATCTTCGTGGTGAAGCGCTCCGTGGCCTCGGGTGGGCGCAGCTCGCGTCGGCGCAGCTCGAGGGCGCAAGGTCGTCGTTCGACGCGGCCCTCGCCACCTCGGACGCCGCGACGGATCCGCGCGGTCATGCCGACGCCACCGCCGGTCTCGGGATCCTCGCGCTGCTCACCGGCGATGCGGTCGCGGCGCGCGCTCGCCTCGAGGACGCGCTCGCGATGCACGTCCTCACGCGCGATACGCCGCGCGAGAGCGCGCTTCGCGGCATGATGGCGCTCTTGCCCGACCGGCTTGGCGGCGAGGTCGACGTCCCAGCGCTGACGAAGGAGGCCCATGAGCTGCGCGCGGCGGGCCAGGGATGGCGGCAGGCGCTCGTCCTCGCTCGGCTGGGCGTCGCCGCGCGCGCTCGCGGCGACGTCGAGAGCGAGAGGAAGCACCTCACGGAGGCCCGCGCGGCGGCCGGTCTCTCGCGCATGTCGGCGTCGGCACTCGTGGCAACGCTCGTCTCGGAGCCCGCGTCGTCGGCGAATGAAATCGTGATCGGCGCCTCCGGGCGCTCGCTCCGCTTGCCCTCCGGACAGTCGCACGACCTGACTCGCCACGGACCCACGCGAAAGGTCCTCTGGTCACTCGGGGTCGCACGACAAGCGAGCCCCGGCGCGTCGATGAGCACGCTCGACCTGGTCGACGCCGGATGGCCCGGCGAAAAGATGAAGCACCAAGCCGCGACGCTCCGCGTCTACACGACGGTGAGACGGCTCCGAGCGCTCGGCCTCTCCGACGTGCTCCTCACGCGCGACGACGGCTACCTGCTCGACCCCGAGGCCCCGATCACGCTCGAGAGGGAATGAGCGGCGCGACTCCGCCCCGCGTGTCAGCTCGTGTCAGTTACGCAAGGCCCAGGAGGTCGCCATGCTGGGATCATGGCTACTCAGCGACGCGCCGTCATCGTCGGTGCCGGCGTCTCCGGTTTCCTCCACGCCCTTGCGCTGCGCTCCGCGGGATTCGCGATCGAGGCGGTGTTCGATCCGGATCGTGAGCGTGCGACGCTGCTCGCGAGCCTCGTCGGTGGGGTGCCCACCGATTCGTTCGCTCGGATCGTGAGCTCCGACGCGCAGGCGGCAGCCGTGTGCAGCCCTCCGCCGTTCCACGTCGAGCAGGCCGAGGCCCTTGCGCGCCCCGAGCGCCTCCTCTTCCTCGAGAAGCCGGTCGCGCTCACCCACGCGGAGCTCGAACGTCTGCGCCACCTTCCCCACGTCGTGCCCGTGCTCCAGTGGCGAGCCGGGCGGGCCGCGCGCGAGCTTCGCGCCGCCCTCCTCGCCGGC
>JAYSXP010000629.1:0-8321 GCA_043717125.1 Polyangiaceae bacterium
CGGACGACAGCCACGACGACGAGCGGTCGTACGTGTTCCGCATCCCGTCCGGCGATCCGACCGCCCTTTCGTGCGAGGAGGCGCGCACGATTGTCGAGCAGGTGCGCGCCGGGCTCGCGTACGCGCCCGAGGGTGTGCCGGTCGGACAGTTCGCGACGTCGGCCGCTGACTGGCTCGACCCGCACGGGCTCCTCAGCCTCGCGAAGGATGCGCCGACCGCGCGCGCGATCGCGAAGGCCGCGCCCGAGCTCATCGCCGACATCGAGGGTAAGCGGCGGCGCTCGTGCGAGTCGGCGCTCGCGCCCGGCGCGACGCTGGAACAGTGGTCGAACGAATTGCGCGAGGCGTTCGATCGCGGGCGGCTGGCGCCCGGCAACCTCGACGTGAAGGTCGCGTCGCTCGAGCCGTTGCCTCCCACCGGCGTCGCGCGCGAGGTGGCATTCGAGATCGGTCGGCGGGTCGGTGCGTTCGAGGCAGTGCACGGCTCCGAGGGCAAAGCCTTCGCCGATGAGGCCCGTCGTCGCTTTTTTCCGCAGCTCGACAAAGCCGGCTGGGCGAAGGTCGTCCTCGCGTCGGCAGTGCGCGCGTACGTGCCGCTCGTCGATCCGCACGGTGAATGGGCACCTTTCGACGAGGAGAGCCGCATCTACGAGGTGGATCTCGCGTCGCGGCCGCCCTCGCGGCTCTGGGGTCGCGCCGTCCCGACCGCCATCGGGGTGCGCGTGACCGACGGCGCCGCGGCGCCGCTCGCGGTGGATGACGTCGTGCTCTCCGTGTCGCGCGTCGCGACCGCCGGCCTCCCGCTCGAGCAGGTCGACCAGCTCGGCTTCGCGACGAGTGATGCGAAGACGCCCCTGTCGGCCGTCGTTCTGCGCGCCGGGAAGATCCTCACCGTCGAGCTCGGCAAGTTCGACGACGCGGGTGCTCCGGCGCACGCCGCGGCGGAGCTTCCGAACGAGCGCATCGCGTTCGGCGACGGCGACGTGTTGATCGTCGAGATCAAGGACGTCCGCGACGACCTCGGTGACGAGCTCGCGACGCTGATCAACACGGAGCGTGAGCGCGGTGCGCGCAAGCTGTCCGGGGTCGTCCTCGACTTGCGCGGTAATGGTGGCGGCTCGACGGACGGCGCGCTCGGGGCGCTCTCGCTGTTCTTGCCGGGCGCGCCGCTGTTCGCGATGAAGCGACGCGACGGCACGGTCGAGATCGATCGCGCGCCGGTGCCTCGCGAGCGCGATCTCTGGAGCGGTCCGGTCGCCACGTTCGTCGACGGTACGACCGCGAGCGCCGCGGAGATGATCGCGGGCGCGCTCGCGACCTACAAGCGCGGCCCCACGCTCGGGAGCGCGACGTTCGGCAAGGGCTGCGCGCAGGAGTACGTCGACGACGACGCGCACGCGGGCGTCCTGCGATTGACGACGCTCGTGTACGCGCTCCCCGACGGGACGCCCGTGCAGCGGGTTGGGCTGGTCCCGCAGATCCGCTTCCCATTCGCGCCGCACGGCGACAGCGCGTCGAACGAGCGCGAGGCGAAGCTTCCGCACTCGGCACCGGCATGGCGCGGGCCTGATCTGCGCGACCCCGGCGCGACGAAGACGACCGAGACGCCGTGGCCCGCGCACAGCGGCGCCGTCGGGCCTTGTCACGACGGAGAGGTCTGTCGCGCGCTTCGGCTGCTCGGGGGCCCGAAGCGACCCGCCGTCGCGAAGCACTGAGCCCGAGTCGGTGAGGACGCGCGCAGATGTGCGGCGCGAGGCCGGCGCGAGGCACGTCGCGGGGACCGCGCACGGCGTTCCCTCGAACGACGGTTAGACCGCGCTAGTCGAACAGCCCGCGCGCCGTCGCCATCTCGAGCGCGCTCTTCAGCGATTCGTACCCGGAGGACAGGCCTTCGTGTAGCTCGTCACCGTTGAAGATCTCGCGCAGCACCGCGCGCGTCGCTTGCTCCGCGCACGCCGCACGCAGCGCGCCGAGCACCTTCTCGCGAGCCTCGTCCGGGTAGCCCTTTCGCACGCCGATCACGTCCGGCGGGATCGCCCCGAACGTCGCGAGCACGCGGACCTCGGCGCCCTCGACCTCGCTCCATGCGCCTGCGTTCACGTTACCTTCCGCGTCCGTCTGCGCGTAGGTGCCCGCGACGTCGCAGGCGCCCTCGGCGAGTGCGGTCATCGCCGCGCGATGCGAGCCGAGGAAGCGCTCGCTGCGAAACACGGTCCGCGGATCGATCCCGAGGAGTGCGAGCTTCACCCGCGGGAGCACGAACCCGGCGGCGCTCCACGGATCGACCCAGCCGGCGCGTGTCCCGCGCAGCCCGTCGATCGTGCGAATCTTCGAGTCGCTGCGCACGACGAGCGCGGCCTCGTAGGCGCTCTTGCCGTCGCGCATGATGCTGCCGATGGGCGTCACGGCGTCGCCGAGGCGGACGAACACGATCGGCGGTAGCCAGGCGATGTCGACACGGCCCTCGCGGACCTCGGTGGCGAGCGCCTCGTAGTTGGGCGCATCGAAGCGCGTGACCTCGGCGCCGATCTGCCAGCCGACCCAGCTCGTGAGGCGGTCGACACGCGCGGGGAGGTCACTGCCAGGCGTGTTGACCACGAGCCCGAACACGATGCGTGGGGCGCTCACTCGCGCGATTCTAGCGTCAGTGAAGGAGCAGATCCCAACCGATCTTCAGGACGAGCACGCTCACCACCGCGAGCACCACAAGGCGAACGAACCGGTCGCCTCGCTTGACGGCGAGCCTCGTGCCGACGAATGCTCCGATCGCGTTGGCCACGGCCATCGGGAGCGCGATCTTCCAGAGCACGGTACCGCGCGCGGCGAAGAGACCGAGCGCCGCGAGATTCGACGCGAGGTTGACCACTTTCGCGTTACCGGATGCGCGCGTGAGGGTGTCTCCGAAGAGGAGCACGAAGGCGACGATGAGCATCGACCCGACACCGGGACCGAAGAAGCCGTCGTAGAAACCGAGCGAGAGGCCCACCGGCGCGAGGGCGATCATTGCCCAATCATGAGATTTACCTTTGCTCGGCTTGCGCGGCCACGCCACGAACGCGGCGGCGACAATGAGGAGCACGAGCACGACGGGCTTCAGCGGCTCCGGCCTTACCAGCAAGAGCACCTGCGCCCCGGCGAGCGAGCCGAGGAAGCCGCATAAAAAGCCGAGCGGCGCGCGTTTGCGATCGATCCCGTCGCGCATCCAGAAGGACGTGAACGAGCTCACCGCTCCGAACGAGGCCTGGCCCTTGTTCGTCGCGATGGCGATTTGCGGGGGGAGCCCCGCCGCGAGCAGCGCGGGCAGCGTGAGGAGGCCGCCTCCGCCTGCGATGGCGTCGACGACCCCGGCCGCGAACGAGGCGAGCGCGAGGAGCAGAGCGACGTGGAGAGCCACCATCCCGCGAGCGATTTACGAGCTAGGCGTCGGTGACCATCGCCGGCGACGAGGCCTTCGGCTTCGGCGGCGGCGGACGAAGCTCCATGACCTTCGCGAGATCGAGCGGCGTGATGTACGCGCCCTCGTGCGAGAGCCCCATCTCGGCGCGCACCGCGTGGTACGGGATCGCGTTCACGTTGAACTCGGCGGACGTGCCCATCTTGGCGTTCGTCTCCGGGAAGAGCGCTTCGATGACCTCGGCGATCTTCACGCCGCCGTCGCCCATGATCGCGACGTCGGCGAGGAGCGGAATGAAGTCCCCTGCGACCTGCGCCTCGTCGAGGAACGCGCTCGCGCGTGCATCACCGACCGACAGGCCGCGAAGGAAGCGCTTCACGTCGACGACCTTCGCGAGCCCGCGCTCGAAGCGACGAACCACCTTGATTTCAGGGGTCGCGAGGACGCGCTCGACCTCGGCACGGAGCCGGGCCTCACCACCCATCGCCGCCAGCGCCTTCTTCGGAATCGCGACGGCGTAGCGCGCGCCGTCGATCACCTTGGCGATGCTCGGGTCGTGCATGCGGAGCGCGAGCCCGCGCTTCCACACCAGCCCGGGTGGCGACACGCGCGACAGCTCACGCGCGAGCTCGTTCGCATCCATCCCGTCGTCGACGATGAGCTTCACGTCGAGGACCTCGGAGAGGCTCGCGACGCCGAGCGACAGCGCCGGCGAGAAGATGAAGTCGGGCTTCGGGTGGAAGCCCGACGAGTAGTAGATCGGCATGTCGATCCGACGGAACGAGCGCGGCAGCGCCCGGATCAGATCGAGGTGCGAGAGGAAGGCCATCGGCCCGACCTTCGCGAACAGGAACCGAAAACGCTTCCCGTCGCCCTGGATCGTCTTCGGCGGGCGAACGCGCACGAGCTTGCCCTCGGCGTCGACCTGCGGCGCTTCCTTCTCCTTCGGGACGCGCTTGGTCTTGGCGCCGAGCTTCACGAGGTAGCCCATGCGCTCGGTGCGCATCGCGGAGAGGTCGCACGCGACGCCGCAGTCGTAGCAAACGAGCTTGCGCGTCTCCTTCGCGGCGTCCTCGATGTTCGACTCGTGGATGAACGCGCCCGCGACCTTGCCGCACGGCGGCGAGAGACGGCTCTTCACGGCCTTGCGATACTCGCGGAGCAAAAAACCGTCCTCGAGGCCGACGTCGATGTGGTCCCACGGCAAGCGCGCGCTCACCGGGAGCGTCCCGAGGTAGGTGCCCGGATCGATGCCCTCGGCGTCGAACGCATCCGACCAGACCTTGATCTGGATCTGGTCCTCCCAGGAATCGAAGCGGCAGCCCGCCTCGTATGCGCGCTCGAGCACGCGACCGAGCTTGCGATCGCCGCGCGAGAACACGCCCTCGAGCCAGCTCGTGCGCGAGTCGTGCATGCGGAGATCCACGCCGCTGTTCTTCACTTCCTCGCGGAGCCAGCCCTGCTTGGTGAGGACGCTCTCCTCGCGATCCATCGCGCACCACTGGAACGGCGTGTGCGGCTTCGGGACGTGCGTCGAGACGCTGACGGTGACCTTCGGCGGGCCGCCGTGATTCGCGTCCTTGCGGACCTTCTTGCCCACGTCACGCGCGCGCCTTCCGACGCGCACGATCTCGCGGACGTCGGACTCCTCCTCCGTGGGAAGACCGATCATGAAGTAGAGCTTCATGCCGTCCCAGCCGCGCGAAAATACGCGTTCGGCCGTCGTCATCAGCTGCTCTTCGGTGACGTTCTTGTTCACGACGTCACGCATGCGCTGGCTGCCCGCCTCGGGCGCGAACGTGATGCCGCTCGCGCGGACGCGGCGGATGTCGTCGAGGACCGTCTCCTCGAGGCCGTACGCGCGGAGCGACGAGACGCCGAGCGAGACTTTGTCCGGCGCGAGCCGCGCAGTGACCTTCTCGATGAGCGGCGCGATGCACGAGTAGTCGGCAGTGGAGAGCGACGTGAGGCTCACCTCGTCGTAGCCGCTCTTCTTCACGGCGCGCGCGACGGTCTCGACGATCTGCTCGGGATCGCGCTCGCGCACGGGACGGTAGATCATGCCGGCCTGGCAGAAGCGGCAGCCCTCGGTGCAGCCGCGCGCGATCTCGATCGACATGCGATCGAAGATGGCCTCGGGCCCGCCGACGGGACCGTCGTCAGGGAACGGAAACTTGTTGAGGTCCTCGACGAGGTTGCGCTTCACCGGAAGCGGAAGCCCCGGCTCGAGCGCGCGCTCCACGACCTCGATGCCCGTGTCGGCATCGACGGCGACCTCGTAGAGCGACGGAACGTAGACGCCGCGCAGCTTGGCGATCGCGACGAGCCGCTCGCGACGTGGAACGCCTTTCGCCTTGAGGTCGGTCCAGAGGAGCGCGAGCTCCGTCGTGCGCTCCTCGCCGTCGCCGATGCACACGGCATCGAGGAAGAGCGAGAGCGGCTCGGGATGGGTCGCGGTGGGACCACCGGCGACGACGAGCGGATCGTCCTCACCGCGTAGGGCGGCGCGAAGCGGGATGCCGCCGAGATCGAGCATCGTGAGCACGTTCGTGTACGTGAGCTCGAACTGGAGCGAGAAGCCGACGACGTCGAAGTCCTTGAGCGGACGCGCGGCCTCGAGCGACACGAGCGGCAGCTTCCGCGCGCGGAGCTCGCGCTCCATGTCGATCCAAGGCGCGTACGCACGGTCGGCGAGCGTGCGCGGGTCGTCGTTCAGGATCTTGTAGAGGATCTTGAAGCCGAGGTGGCTCATCCCGATGTCATAGACATCCGGGAACGCGAGGCAGACGCGCGCCTGCGGTGCATTCCAGTCCTTGCGCGCGGCGCCAAACTCACCCCCGAGGTAGCGAGCGGGCTTCTCGACGCGGTGAACGAAGTCCGCGTACGGATGAGGCTGCAGGGCTGAGGAGGGCATAGGGGCGCATCCTTAGCGTGGATCGCCCGATGGAGCGACCTCCTGTCACCCGTTCAGTAGGGCGCGGCCGGACGGACGCAACGAGCGCCGAATTTCCCGTACTGGAAGGTCGCGGGGAGGGTGCTCGTCTTGCTGGTGTTGTTGTAGCGGTGGCCCTCCCACGAGTTGCCGATCATTCCGATCTGCGGGATGCCCGAGTAGAGGGTGCCCGGGCCCTTGGTCACCGGCATGGGCCCCGGCTCGGTGCGCGAACAGGACGGCAGGCCGCCGACCGGTCCCGCCGCCGAGAGATCGCAGAACGTCGAGAGCGTGCCGCTATTGGGGGCGAAGTCGGCCGTGTACTCGGCGAGGTTCGCATAGAGGTCGTACCAGGACTCGCCGCCGCTCTTGGTCGCCGAGGCGTCGGTCGTGAAGCGGCCAGGAGAGGCGATGAGCGGCTCGTTGTCCTTTCCGCGGTCGGTCCCGATCGGAAACTCGTAGAACACGCCCTGCTCGCCGTTGGTGGCAAAGCCGCCGGGCGGGCAATACTGCCCCTGCAGGTTCGGCGCGTGGACGCCGTCCGGTGGCGCGCACTGGCACGTCCAGCCGCCGTTGAAGTACGTCCCGTTGCACCAGTTGTAGTTGGGCCGGTTGAGGTCCGCCGCTCCCCACGGATAGGCCTGCGTCCAGACGTCGAGGTAGTCGGCGTACGTCGCCATCTCGCCGCCGTCCCACGCGCAGAACGCGGTGAACATGATCGGCATCGCGCAGTTCATCGATTTCTCATCGGAGATCGAGCGCGCGAGCGGGCGCTTCGGGAGCCCGTAGTCGTTGAGATTGTAGTCCTGCCAGTACGTGTTCGCGCTGTAAGAGCCGTCGTAGTTCGCGCAGCCGCGAATGCCGTTGTAATTGTCGATGTCGAGCGACAGGTGAGCAGTCAGGTTCAGGTTGTCGAATCGCGCCACCGCCGGATAGAGATTCGCGAGCACGGGGTAGCTCGCGATCATCGTCGCGAGCTGCGAGGTCGGGTTCGCGGCGATGTAGTTCTTCACCCACTGGCGGACGTTGCCGCTCGCGCCGATGCTCGTGATGAAGCTCCTGAAACGGCCCGCGGTGATCTCGTACTTGTCGAGGCGCTTCGTCGTCTTCGTCGGCATGACGAGCGACTTGCAGCAGTTCTCGTGCACCGCTCCTGCCTGGCCGGTCTCGCCGGCGCCGCAGGAGTTGATGCCGGCCGTCTCGGCCGTCGCGCACGAGAGGAGCGAGCACTTCCCGCCGAGGCCGAGCGAGCAACCTCCGCTCGTGCAGTCGGTGCCGACCTTGCAACCCTGGTTGATCAGACAGCGCGGCGCATTCGTGGGCGCGCCGCCTCCGCAGTCGACGTCGGACTCGGTGCCGTTCTTGAGCCCGTCGGTCGGAGTCGGCGGGTCGCACACCTTCGTCGTGGCGCTGCAGATGACGGCGTCGCAGTCGCTCGTCAGGAGGCACGTCTCGCCCGTCGGGCAGCGCGTCACGTCGGCCGTCGGGCCACCACAGTCGATGCCGGTCTCGTCGAGGTTCGTGATGCCGTCATCGTGAGCCGGCGGCAGGCACTTCTTCTGGACGGTGTCGCACTTGACCTTGTCGCAGTCGGTGGTGGCGAGGCAACCCTGGCCGACCGGGCACTTCGGCGCCTTCGTGCCGCCGCAGTCGAGCCCGGTCTCGTCGCCGTTCTGGACTCCGTCCGTCGGTGACGGCACCTGGCAGATGCCGACCTTGCACACGTTACTCGTGCAGTCTGCACCGAGGATGCAGCCCTTATGGTCCGAGCAGGCGGGCGCCTTCGTGCCGCCGCAGTCGACGTCGGTCTCGTCGTTGTCCTTCCGCCCGTTGGGCACGACGATGTCGTTGCACATGCCGTCGCGGCAGAGGCCGGAGGCGCAGTCGGGAGCGCCCTCGCACATGCCACCCGCCTTGCAGGGCGTTGTGAGGCGACCGCACGGTCCGAGGTCGACGGCGTCCGCGCCGGCATCCTCCGCCGACGGATCCGATTCG
>JAYSXP010000630.1:0-23278 GCA_043717125.1 Polyangiaceae bacterium
CCTTCGTGCTGTCTCCGGACGCGTTCTGCTTCGTGTAGAAGTTCGCCGCCGTGCCGGCGTCACCCGTGGCGCCGATGGCGTCGGACCACTTGTACCAGCCGGCGATGTCGATGTTCGGGGTGGCGCTCCAGATCGTGCCGAGCGTGAAGCCAGGGACGAAATAGTCCTTCACCTGGATCGTGGCGCGCGTGTCGTTGCCCGCGGGCGTGGTGATGTCCGAGTTCAACGACATCGTCGCGCTCGAGAGGTTGAGGCGTGCGAAGCCCCACGAGAAGCTCGCGCCGATGCGGAGGTTGTCGGTCACCTCGTACCCGATGCCGATCGTGGGAAAGAGGATGATGCCCTTCTGCTGGATGAGCAGGTAGCGCCCGGGCGCGGCCTGGAGCTGGCCATTTCCGTCCGGGATGAAGTCCGGGAACGTCTTCTCACCGCCCGAGCTCGGGCCGATCACGAGCAAGCCGAGGCCGAGGCGCTCGGTCAGCTTGATCGTCGCACCGAGCTGCGGGTTGATCGTTGGCGAGATGTCGTTGCAAGCGCGGGGGTACACGCCACCCGGGCCGGCGAGCGGATCGTTCGTCGTGTCACTCGCGGCCTTGATGCGCGTGAAGCAGGTGTGCTCGAAGATCGTGCTGTTCTGCAGCGTGACGCGCGACGGCTGGCCGGCGAGACCGGCGGGATTGAACATCGTCGCGAGCGGGTCGGACGCGCGGGCGACCCACGCGCCTCCACGAGCCATCTGCTCGGAGCCGTTGTCGGGAAACTCGGTGACGCTCGTGGCGCGGGCGGCCGCCGGAAGAAGCACGCCCGCGGCGCCGACGATCGCAAGTGCGCGGACCTTCATGCGGGCCGTAACCTATCATTTTACGCGCTGAGGTCGTCCTCGTTCGCGGCGGCCGTCCCGGGAGCGACCGAAACGACTTTACATTGTAAAATTATCGGTCAGAGCAAGCGGATGACGCTCGACCCCATTCGCTCGGTCAGTCACCGAGCCGCTGGCTCCTTGCTCGGTCTTTCGCTCGCGGTCGCCATGAGCGCGTGCGGCTCCGGCGCTGCTGACAGTGCGAGCGGCAGCTCGATCGGCCCAGGTGTCGGCCCCGACGGCACCGGTCCGGGCGCCACCGCCGACGGCGGCGTGGGCACGGACGGCAGCGCCTCGAGCACCGCCCCGTCGTTGCACATCAGCCTGACCGGCAGCGCGAGCATCCTGGTCGCGCCCGGAAGCAAGACCCGCGTCGACGTCCGCGTCGCGCGTATCGGCCCGCGACGTCCAGTGGTCCTCCACCTCGCCGGGTTCGGCACGGACTTCGTGGCGCCCGACGTCACGGTCGCCGCTGCCGATGACGCTGCATCGCTCCACGTCACGGCATCGCAGGCGGTGACCTCGCAGCAGATGAACGGGACCATCGAGGCGAAGGACGGTGCGCTCGCCGCCTCGACGTCGCTCACCCTTGGCGGAGCCAGCGAGGTGGCGGATCCAACGTTCGGTGCGCAAGGAACGGTCACGGTCGGACAGCCGATCCGTGACGTGCTCCCGCTGCCCGACGGTCGCATCGTCGTCTCGCTGCGCGGCACCGTGGGCAGTCCCCTCCGCCCCGTCCGGATGTACGACGCCCACGGCGCGCCCGACACGACGTTCGGGACGAACGGGGAGACCAACGTTGGACGCCCGACCGGCTACTTCTCGACGGGCGAAGGAAGCATGGCGGTCCAGGCCGACGGTCGCATCCTCTACGCCACGTCGATCCGCCCGTACGCTGCGGGCTCGACCTTCTCGCTCGGCGTGGCGCGTCTCCTCCCGACCGGCGCCCTCGACACGACGTTCGGAAACCAGGGCTGGGCCCAGGTGCCGTTCGCCGGATTCGCAGATGCGTTCGCCACCGGCCTCGTGCTCGAGGCCGATGGCGGCATGGTCGTCGCGGGCTCGCTCAGCGTCGACGGCCTCTTCGCGGACCCGCTGAAGCGGCGCGCCGGGCTCGCGCGCTTCACGAGCACGGGCGCTCCCGACGGCGGGTTCGGCTCGAACGGAGCCGTCGTGATGGCTTGGGGCGGCACGAACGGCAACACCGAGGGCATTCGTGTCATCGGCGGTGCGACGTACGTGATGGGCTACGGCGACCCGACGGTCCAGGGGGCCTCGTACTTCGGTCACATCGGGCGCCTCACCGCGAATGGCGCGCTCGATGCGAGCTTCGGCACGGGTGGCATGGTGAAGACGTCGACGGGCATCCTCGACGTGCTCGTTCCGTCGGCAGGCCTCGCAGCAGGCAAGCTCCTCGTCGCCTACGACGGCGGCAGTTACGGCGGTTCTGTCGGGCTCGTCTCGGCAACGACCGGCGCGGCGGACACGAGCGTGAGCGCGTCGGGGCGCTTCAGTCACGTGCAGGGCGGCGCGACGAGCTACGGCGGCCCAGCGCTCCCGGTGCTCGATTCGAGCGGTCGAGTCCTCGTCCTCATGGGCTCGATCGACCATCAACGCCTGGAGGTCCTCGCCTACTCTGGGGCGGGCGTACCGGACATGGCGTACGCCGGCGTCGGCACGCTGCAGTTCGCGTCCGCGGGCACCTATGTGGACCCGGTGCGCGCAGTACCGCACCCCGACGGTCGCATCGTCGTGGCCGCAAACGGCGCCGACGGCACGGCGGTGCTCGGCGCGTTCTTCCCCTAGACTGGAGGCGGGCCACCCCGCGAGCGCATCGGCCGCGAGATGCCTTTGGTCGCTCGGTAGTCCGTGAGGAGCGACGTCACGAGGGTACCGAGGCCGAGGCCGACGTGGAGCATCGCGGCGATCGGGTCCTTCCTCGCGTAACCAAGGAGGAACGGCGCGGCGATCGCGGCCAACCCGGTCACGTAGTCGATCTTCTCGTGCGTCTCGATGGGGAGCAGCTTTGCGGCGCTCAGGCGGTAGTCGGTGGTGAGGGAGATGCCGCCGAGGCCGACGCCGAGCACGAGTCCTACCGCGCGCCCTCGGTCGGTGCGGGCGACGCTCGCGCTTGCTGCGAAGCATGCAGAGTGCACATAATCGAGGACCGAATGAACGTCCTGCGGAATGACGCGCGCCAGCGGCAGCCTTCCCAACACCGGCTTCGCAGGAACGCGCGACTCGGGATCCCAGAGCGCGACCGAAACGCGCTCGGCGGACGCGATGAGCTCCTCGGTCCGCACGCGCAGCTCGCGTGGCACGTCTTCGCGACGGATGAGGAGCGCCTCGAGCGACCGCTCGACGGACTCGACGATCCAGGGCTGCGGCATGACGGGGTCGGCATGCGAGCGCCCCACGTCGCGCTCGAGATCGGCGAGGGCGCTGCGTAGCGCCGCGAGACGGCCCGCACGGTCGTCGTGCCCGAGGACGTGCTCGTGGCGGCTCAGCTCGTCCGCGACGGAGAGCGCGTTGCGAATCTCGAGATGGAGAGCGGTGCGGTCCATGAGGCATGTCCGCTGCAAGCTCGAGGCCGGGACGAAGCCCTGCAAAGGACGGAAGAAGCCACCGCGTCGCAGAGCGCCCGCGCCACACCGGGACCGGGTGACGCAACGTGCTTCGCCATCAGTCCCTTACGGGCGTGGCCTTCAAGGAGGCGCGGCCCTCCTTTACGTAGACGGAGAACTTCACGCGCTTGCACCCGTGCCGCTGCATGAGCGCGTCGCGGTTCTTCTTGAGCGTCTGCTGGAACTTCTCGAACGTGAGGCCGTCGGTCGGCTCGTTGCACTCGCGCTTCGTGCGCAAGAACTCCTCGTACACCTGGTGCCACTCCGCCGCTGGGTCGGGGACCGTGCCGTGTCCGCCCGTCGCCGCGATGAGATCGGCCGAGGGCTGAGCGACCATCGTCTGCTCCTCCTCGTTGTCGCCGCGGTCGGCGCTCGTTCCCCCGTGCAACGTCGGGACGAACGCGGGAACCGTGGCCCCTTGGAGACCGGGCTTCAGCGCTCCTTGAGGAGAGGCCGCGATCGTCGCGCTGAGCGAGCCGGCCGCAGGCAGGGGCGCGGGCGCGTTGAACGGAGGCGGAGGACCGCCGTGGTTCTGGGCGTTGCCCATGGCCATCGTGCGATCGTGACTGCCGGGGTTCGGGAACCCGGGGCCAGGTGCACCCGCCATCGGAATGCCCAGCCCGGGCGTACCCGGTCGCGAGTTCGTGGGGGCGGGCGGACCAGGGCGCGATGGCTGCGACTGCGGAGGCGGCGCGCCCGCGAAGCGATTGCCCGGCAGGGCCTGCTGAGGTCCCGGCTGGCCCGGAGGGTTGAAGCCCCCCTGCGGCGGGACGTTTGGCACCTGCTGCGCGCCCGATGGGTCGTTCATCGGGAACGAGAAGGCGCTCATGCTCGGCTGCGCGGGCACCGGGCCGAGGATCGATTCGAGGTCGGCAGGCTTTCGCGCGGTGCCTCCGCCCTTCTCGACGACGCGCTGGATGCCGGCGTTGATGTCCGTGGCGATCGGCCGGAACCCCGCGCGAAAGCGAGGCAGCTGCAGGACGTCGAGCTCGCCCCCCCTCAGCCTGGCGGCCTGCTTGCGCATCTCGCCCATCGGCATCGAGTGCTCGAGGAACGAAAAGAGGATGCCGAAGATCGACGCGCCGAGCACGACGAGCGCGACGATCCAGAGCTTCACGTTGCGCTTGTCCTGATCGTCGGCGCCGTTGATGAACCCGAGCGGACCGGCGATCGAGACCTTCTGCCGGGCGACCGCGAAGCCCGCGCCGAGCTCCCAGCCGTCGCCCGGAAGGCGCACGAAGATGACGCCGCCCTTGTCGTCCGTGCCGAGCGGCCGGACATCGGTGCGACCCGACTCCTTGAAGCCCTTGTCCTCGGTGACGGATTTGAGATCTCCACCGAGCGCCTCGAGCGACTGCTCTTCGAAGCCTTCGGTGCTCGCCGCCGAAGCGACGCTCTGCCCGAGCGCGTAGAACGCGATGTTCGTGCGCGTGCGCTTCCCGATTTCCTTCGCGAACGTCTTGTCGACCCAGCGGACGCCGATGACGGCGCCGAGAGGAGGCTGACCCACCTCGTCCTCGACGGGGCGCGTGACGACGCGCGCGATGCGCCCGCCCCAGACCCACGTGTCGTCACGGAGGAAGCCGTGAAGCGCGTCGAACACGGCCGCGTAGCCGCCGAGCTCGAACTCGGGGTAGGCGCCGATTTGATCGTAGCCGATCTGCGCGACGAGGCGGCCCTCGCGGTCCGTCAGGAAGACGGCGTCATTCTTGTATTCTGCAGGCAGTTTGTCGTTGAAGGCCTTGAGCGCCCTTGCGCCCTCGTCACGCGAGGCCGGCGGGACCTGCTCCTTGCCGTTCGCGCCCTTGAGCGCCTTCGAAGACGTGGGATCGACCGCCGCGAGGAGGAGAACGTCGAGGCGACGACGCGCGTCGACCTGCATCGCCCAGCTCACGACCTGGCTGTCGGCCTTGAGCGTCTCGTCCATCGCCGAGGCGTTGCGCCGGTTGTACTGACCGACCGCGAGCGAGACGATGTAGTAGGCGGCCGCGAGGAGGATCGCGAGGATCACGTACCAGATGCGGGAAAGGATCATCATTTGGAGTCAGTCCCTTCCGGCGCCGCGGCGACGTTCAAGGGTTCCTTCATCTCGAAGGATGACTTCTCTTTCGCGACCACCGTCGTCGGCTTGCCGACCTGCTTGCCCGAGAAGAACGCCTTCAGCACGTACTCGCCGGCCGGCAGCGTGAGCCCGAAGGCGCCGTCCCTCCCGGGATACGCGACCTGCACGACCTGCGGGTCGACGATCACGTAGGTCCGGACGCTCGGGAAGAGCTCGTCGCGGATCTCGAACTTGCCGGGCCCCTGCGACGACCACGACCGTACCTGGTTCGGCGCCATGTCCTCCGCCTTGAACGACGGGTTCCCGACGACGTAGAGGCGGTGCTTGAAGGGGTCGAAATTTTTGAACGCGAGCGGTGTTCCTGGAGAAACGACGATGGTGGTCGGGAAAACCCGGCCTCCGGTGACGGTCATCCGGATGGCCTCCTGGGGGCCGGCTGTGCCGCTGGTCGTCGCCGCGATGCAGAGGTCGCGCGACGGATTCGCCGACAGCGTACGGAACTGGGCCGCCACGGAGGGCGACGGCTCGCGCCACGTCCACCGACGGGACTCCGGTTTTGCAGCCTCCGCGTAGACATCGGGGACCAGTTTGTCCTGGCCCGTGATCTTTCCCTTCACGTTGGGACCACCGGCATGGCCGGCGACCGAAAGAAGGGCAATGGAAACGAGAACCCCGAGGGCAACGCGCGTTCGCATGGAGGACCGGACGAGGGTAACCCAAAAACGCTATCCTCTTCCATGTGCTGCTCGACTCGGAGCCACCGCCGCCGCCTCCGGGCTCCTCGGAGCCTGGCAATAGCGGCTCCGGGCCGTTTGTTTCCTCACCTGACGATTCCGGTGGTCATCCGGCTGGCCAGGACGAAGAGGCGCCGCCGAGCTCCACTCTCTTCCGTCCCCCCATCCTCCTCGAGCCCCGTGGCGACCGTCCGGAGCCGCTCGTCTTCCGTCAGGGCGCCCATCCTCCCTACGGGATCCGCTGGTACGGCATCACCTCTCTGTTCGGGCACCTCCGGAACTTCACGGCGCGCGCGATCGCGACCGAGTCGGTGGATTCGCGCGACTGGATGCGTCCAAATCCGCCGGCCGAGCTGCTCGGTGCCTCTCTCGGCGTGCTCGGCGTGCGCGGTGGTGGCGGCGTTGGCGGCGTTGCGGAGCCGACCACACTCGTCGATGCCCTGGGTCGAGCGGTGTGGATCGACTTCATCGCCGACACGGGTGACGACCGGGACGTGAGCGCCGCCGTCGGGAGCATGCTCGCGTCGACGTACGACGTCGAGGATGCTCACGGCGGACGCAGTCAGCTGCCGCGCGGCGACCTCCTCGTGTTCGGCGGCGACATCGCCTACCCGGTCGCCACCGCGGACGAGATCTACAAGCGCCTCGTCCTGCCCTGGAACGAGCAGCTCCGAAAAGAGCTCGCCAGCTCGCGCAAGCGCGTCGTGCTCGGGGTCCCCGGCAATCACGATTGGTACGACGGTCTCGACGGCTTCGGGCGCCTCTTCCGCCGCAGCATCGACGAGCCATTCCGGGCCGACGACAAGGACCCCACGTCGCGGCTCGGCAAGCGGATGCGCACCCGCACCGGACGCAAGGTCGGACTCGTAGCGCGGCAGCTCCACCTCGACGAGGTCGGCAGCGCGTACTCGCTCACGCTCGCTTTCCTGCGGTCGGTGCGCGCCTTCGTCACCGGCGTCGGCATCAAGCGGCGGCGCCGCCTCGTGCTCCGCGGCTACGTGCCCGTGCAGGAGGCGAGCTACTTCGCGATGCCGCTCGCGAAGGGTCTCGATTTCTTCGGTGCGGATCGCCAGCTCGGTCGCGTCGATTTCCGCCAGCGCACGTACTTCTCGCAGTGGAGGAGGAAGCACGCCGATCGTGCGGTGCTGTTCGTCGCGGGCGATCCGGCGATGGCCTACGGCCTCCGCAACGATCCTGGCTGGCGCATGCTCCACGCGTGTCGCCTGAGCCTCGAGCGCGATCGCGTGCTCTCGATCGCCGGCGACTTTCACCACTACGAGCGGCGCCGCGTGAAGCAGTCGATGCACGTCATCGCCGGCGGCGGCGGCGCATTTTTGCATGGTACACGCATCGGTCCCTACCCGAAGGAGTCGGGCGAGCCGGATGCCGCGTACCCGAGCGGCGCGGCGTCGCGGCGCCTCGTGGCGCAGGTGCCGGTGAAGCTCGCGGTCGGGCGCGCGGGGTGGCTCGTGCACCTCGCGCTCGGCTTCCTCGCGTCGATCGAGCTCGGCGCGGCGCGCCAGAGCACATTTGCGCTCGTGGTGACGAGCGCGCTGCTCTCGGTGTCGCTCGTCCTCGCGCTCTACTTCGTCGCGCATCAGGGCAGGGGAAAAAAGCGCATCGCGACGCTCGCAGCGCCGTTCGGCGTCGCGCTCGGTCTCCTGCCGATGGCGCTGCGGCTCTCGGTCGCGCAGCTGCCTGCGATGGCCGGCGACACGGCGGTCATCCTCGCGACCGCGTTCGGCGGCTCGTTCGTCTTCGGGATCTACCTGATGCTGCTCGCGGTCTTCGGGCTCGAGCACCAGCAGGCCTTCACGGTGCTCGGGCATCCCGGCTTCAAGCACTTCGTCCGGCTGTGCGTTCACCCCGACGGCCGCGTCGAGGGATGGACGATCGGCAAGGACGACATGCTCGCCGACAGCGCGCCGCTCTTGATCGATCGCTTCGAGTGGGAGGCCAACCCGGCCCCGGCGGCAAACCCGCCGAAAAATCCGGCCTGACGGGCACGACGGGCAGCGCGCGCGGCGTGTGCGACCGAGGGCCCCGTCCCCGCGGCTCCCGTTCCGCCGGGCGCGCTCAACTGCCTGGCGCAGCTCTACGTCGGAACCCCCGTCGCTCCGTCTCCCCGACGCGAGCGAGGTCGCATGGAGGCTGTCACAGGAGCGCGTCTCTCTCGCGTGGACGTCGCCGCCGGCTCCCGCCGCGCGAGGCTAGGCCTGTATGGGGAACGACAGGATGAACCGGGCGCCACCGTTTTCGGCGCGCTCGGCCCGGATCTCGGCGCAGTGGTTGTCCATGATGTTCTTCACGATGGACAGCCCGAGTCCCGTGCCGCGGCCGTCGACCTTCGTAGTGAAGAACGGCGCGAAGATCTGCGTGAGCTGATCGCCCGCGATGCCGTGACCGTTGTCCTCTACGTAGACGATGAGGCGCAGCGAATCGGTCGAGAGCTCGGTGCGCACGACGAGCTCGCCGCCGTCAGCGGGCATCGCGTGGCAGGCATTGGTGAAGAGATTCACGAAGACCTGGACGAGCTGCTCGTGCATGCCACGCACGGCAGGCACGCTTTCCAGGAAGCGACGCTGCACCTGCGCACCGTGCTGCGCGAGGACGTGCTCGCAGAACGCGAGCGCCTGCTCGATGACCGTGTGCAGCGAAACGGGGACCGGCACCTCGCTCGACGGTCGTGCATAGGTGACGAGGTCGCGCGTGAACCGAAGAATGCGACTCGCCGACTCGCCGATCCGGCGCAAGCGTTCGAGACTGTCGGGGTCGCCGCCGCCCGGGGTCTGGACCTGCTTGCGCGTGAGCCAGTCGGTGTACGCGACGATCGACGTGAGCGGGTTGTTCAGCTCGTGCACGACGCCGGCGGCGATCTGGCCGAGGCTCGCGAGCTTCTCCGCCTGGACCATGTGCGAGTTGAGCGCGCGGAGATCGCGGGCGTCAGACGTGGCCTTCGCATGGCCGCGTGCGAGGCCGAGGCCGCGGCCCATCGCTAGGGCGGCGCGGCGGACGACATGCATCATCGGCGAGTCGTCGTCCTCGAGCTCCGGGTCGTCGGTCGCGAGGTGGAGCGTCGAGGCTTCGTCGACGTTGAGCACGCGCTCGTAGGCGAAGCCCGGAAAGAGGCGCGTCGGATCCATCCCGACACCGCGGCGCTCCTCGCCCTCGGGGATGTACTTGAAGAGCTGTTGCTCGACGGGGATCGGCTGCGGCCTCATGTCAGGAGAGGACACGGGCGCGTCGGGGGCAGGTGGAACGAGGCAAGCGCCGACGCCGCAGCCGGGGAAGATCTCGCCGAGCGAGCGGACCATGAACTGGACGATGGCCGTCTCGCCCTCGGCGACGGGCATCTCGCACGCGGCCACCACGAGCCGATCGAGCCAGGCGGCCTCGACGTCGACGGGGCTGTTCACGGAGACCACCGACTCGCGGCTGATGGGCACCGAGGAGACGGTGACGCGCTCCGAGCCTTCGCTGACGGGTACGCCGGTGGTCATGCGCACGAATCCGCTGACGTCCTGATCCAAGGGTGCCGATCGACTCATGGGTCACTCCCGCGTTCGGTCGGAACGCTCGGCGATGGGGCACGTGTGGTCTCTGGGGCACGACTCGGAGAAGGCGCGGGGCGCTCCGAGGGTACGGCTTCGGCGACCGGGACGCCTTCCTCGCTCGCGCGATCGAGATCGAGGATCTTCTGCTTTCCGACGTAGCTCTTCGTCTCGTACTTCGTGATCTTGCCGATCTTGCGGACGATCTCTGCCATCCGCTCGGCCTCCCCTTCGATGACGCCCGCGGCAGCCGCCGCGGGCGTGCCCGCAGAGAGAAGACGCTTGAGGAGCGTCGCGTAGTTGAGAACGCTCGTGAGCGGCTGGTTCAGCTCGTGGGCAGCGGCGCCCGCGAGCTCCGCCACGATCGCCTGACGCTCCTGGGCGAGGATCTGCTCCTGCGCCTGCTGAAGGCGCTGCTCCATGCGCATCTTCTCGCGAAGATCGGTGAAGATGCCGACGCTACCGACCGCGGTCTCGCCTTCGAAGATGAGCGCGCCCGAGAACGACACGGGGACGGGCGCGCCGGTCGCGTCGATGATCTCGACCTTGAGGCCCTCGATGCGTCCGCCGCCCGCGCGGATCATCCGCATGATCTTCTCGGCAGTGCCCTCGGGGTAGAGCGCGCGCACGTTCGTACCGACGACGTCGTTCGAGGTCCGGCCGTACACGCGCTCGGCGGCGCGGTTGAAGAGGATCACGTTCCCCTTGAGGTCCGCGCTGATGATCGCGTCGAACGACGAGTCGATGACGCGCTGGAGAAAATCCTTGGTCTTGACGAGCTCGGCCTCGACCTCGCGCTGCTTGGTGACGTCGCGGAAGGAGCAGAGGACGGCGCCGTCCTCGCGGAGGACGCTCGCGAAGCTGACGTTCAAAACCGCGCGGCGCTTGTCGCCGGTCGCGATGCGGATGTCGACGTCCTTCGGGAAAATTCCCTGGAGGAAGCCGGCGCGGAGATCGTGGGCGAGCGCGGCCTCGTCGCTCGCGAAGATGTCGCCGAGACGGCGCCCGCGAAGGTCCTGCTCCTCGTAGCCGGTGATCTCGCGCGCCTTCGGATTGGAGAAGAGGAGGCGGCCCTCGGCGTCGATGACGACGATGCCGTCGGCCGAGCTGTCGAAGAAGTCCGCGTAGCGCTGGAGCGAGCGCATGCGGCGCTCCGCTTCGAAGCGGGCCACGGTGACCTGCTGCGTCTGGTCGCGCAGGGACTGGAGCACGCGCGCGTTGCGGAGCGCGATCGCCATTGCGCTCGCGATGGTCTGGCAGAGGCCGACCTCACGCTCGCCGAACGCGCCGGCGCGACGTGAGCGGAGGAAGAGCACGCCCATCGGCTTGCCCTCGTAGAGGATGGGCAGGATCGAGAGCGACGCGAAGTTCGTCTTGCCCTGCGCCGAGGTGCGGACCATCTCCATCAGTGGGTGGGTTGCGGCGTCCTCGACGACGAGGGACTCTCCGCTCGTGAGCACCTGCTGGATCTCGGGATACTTGGTGAGGTCGATGGGGAGATCGCGGAGCTGCTCGTCGTCGGAGGCGGCGACGACGTAGCCGACGTTCTCCTGCTCGCGGACGAGGACGATCGAGACGCGATCGATCTTCGCGACCTGTGCGATGCGCTGGACGACCGTGAAGAGGATGCCGCGGAAGTCGAGGTTCGAGGCGAGCGCCTGCGTGAGCTCGAGGACGACGCTTGCGTCCTTCTCCTTGCGTGCGAGCGCATCCATCGCGGCGCGCAAGCGGAGCTGGCCGCGCACGCGGGCGACGAGCTCGACCGGCTTGAAGGGCTTCCTGACGAAATCGTCGGCGCCGGCCTCGAAGGCCTTCGCGATCTCGTCGTCGCCGTCGAGCGCCGTGAGGACGACGACGGGCAGGTCGCGGGTCTCGGGGCGCGCGCGGAGGATGCGGAGGATCTGGTAGCCGTCGGGCGCCGGCATCACGAGGTCGAGCAGGACGATGGAAGGATGCACCCTCTCGATCTGCGCAAGAGCCTCGGCGCCTGATCCCACGGCAACATGCTCGAGCTTCGCGCTCGCAAGCGCTTGCCCGAGGACATGGCGACTGACCATGTCATCGTCGACGACCAGTACGGGCCCGCCGTTCACATGGAAAGCCTATCGGTCCACGCCGACCGCAAGCAATGGATAGTCCGGAAAGGTAGGTCCCCCTACCTGCGGAACCCGCAAAAAGCCGAGATTTGGCCCAGAAAACGTACATGACAATCCTGAGGTCGCTCCCGACTTTGCCTACGGCATACCGCCCGTCCGGCGCGCCGGCGACCGTGACCTCCCACCGAGAGCCCCCAGACGGCAAGGGGATCGGGGTCTCGATAGACCCGCCCGCGCGGAGGACCATCGAGGTCCGGCAGCGTCACTCACGGTGAGCAGAGAGCCGCCACCGCCCACGCCGTAGACGAGATTCGCGACGAGGTCGCGCAGATCATGACGGCCCTACTCGTCGAAGAGCTCTTTTTGCTTCGCCGCCGCGGTCACGTTGAACGGGACACTCAGGTGCTCGTACGCCTTGCGGGTGGCGACCCTGCCGCGCGTCGTGCGTCCGAGATAGCCCTGCTGCAGGAGGTAGGGCTCGTAGACGTCCTCGATCGTGTCGCGCGGCTCGCCGAGCGCGGCCGCGAGGGTCTCGACGCCGACCGGGCCACCGTCGTAGTCGACGATGATCACGCGGAGGAGCCGGCGATCCATCTCGTCGAAGCCCGCGCTGTCGATGTCGAGGCGCTCGCACGACTTCACGACGATCGCGTCGTCGATCTTCCCCGAGCCGATGACCTCCGCGAAGTCACGGACGCGACGTAGCAAGCGGTTCGCGATGCGCGGCGTGCCGCGCGAGCGCCCGGCGATCGCGAGCGCCGCACTCTTGGCGACCTCCACTCCGAGCAGCCCCGCGCTCCGCTCGACGATCTTCGCGAGGTCCTCGACGGGGTAGAAGTCGAGCCGGATCATCTGCCCGAAGCGCGAGTGGAGCGGCGCGGTGAGCAGGCCGGTGCGCGTCGTCGCGCCGATGAGCGTGAAGGGCTGCACGGGGATCTGGATCGACGACGCGAACGCACCGTCTCCCGTCATCACGTCGATGCGAAAATCTTCCATCGCCGGATAGAGGCTCTCCTCGACCACCGGGTTGAGCCGGTGGATCTCGTCGATGAAGAGGATGTCGTTCTTGCCGAGCTTCGTGAGGAGACCCGCGAGCGCGCCCTTGTGCTCGACGACGGGGCCGTTGGTCATGTGGAGCTCGACGCCCATCTCGGCCGCGAGGATCTGCGCGAGGGTGGTCTTGCCGAGACCCGGCGGCCCCGAGAGCAGCAGGTGGTCGAGCGGCTCGCCGCGACGCCGCGACGCCTCGACGAACACGCGAAGATTGTCCTTGTGCTTCGTCTGGCCGATGTAGTCGTCGAGCGTCTTTGGCCGCAGCGAGCGTTCGAAGCGAACGTCCTCGCCGGTGGCGGCCGCGTCGAGCGCGCGCGGCGTCTCCGGTTCGGCGACCTGTTCGTTGCGCTTGGCCATGTGTCCTCAGCTTACCAGGGTCAGAAGCCGCTCGCGGAGCGCGCGCGTCGCCTCGAGCACGCGCCCCTTCAGCATGAATGAACCGTCGGGCTCGAGCTTGCTCGTGTGGATCTTGATCTTGACCGCGTGGGGCGGGTCGGCCGTGAACGTAGCGTCGAGGCGCGAGCCCGGTGGCGAGGGGATCGACGAGCGAAGCGTGACGGCGTCGTCCTTCGCCGTGACGAACGAGGCGGTCCCGCCCTTCGCCCACGTGAGATGAACGTCGCTCACTTCAGCCGCGCTCCTTGCGCGCACGCCCCATCGCGACCTTGGCCTCGCGATCGGCCGTCTTCGCCTTGATGTCGGCGCGCTTGTCGTGGCTCTTCTTACCCTTCGCGAGACCGAGCTCGACCTTCACGTGGCCACGCCGCCAGTAGAGACGCGTGGGAATGAGCGTGTAGCCGTCGCGCGAGATGGCGCGATCGATCTTCGCGATCTCCGACTGGCGCACCAGCACCTTGCGCGAGCGCCGCGGCTCGTGCGGGAACGCCTTGGCCTGCTCGAAAGGCGCCACGTAGAGCTGCTTCAGCCAGAGCTCGCCGTTCTCGACGGTCGCGTAGGCGTCGACCATCTCGACCTTCCCGGCGCGCATGGACTTCACCTCGCTGCCGACGAGCACGAGACCACCCTCGAACTTGTCCTCGATCGCGTAATCGAAGCTCGCGCGTCGGTTGTTGACGATGATCTTCTCGATCGGATCGTCGTTCTTGTCGGTCTTCGCGGGCGCGCGCATGGTCTGTCTTGTCGTCTTCGTGCTCGCACGCTTGAAACGTTCGATTCGCGAGAGGCCGCACTTTAGCGTAGATCCGCGCGATGGAACGAGCCGGAAAGCCCGTCGCCCCGAAGACGATCGAAAAGCTGAAGGGCAGGCGCGCCCATCTCGTCGCAGATCACGGCGTGTTCAAGGTGGAGCGCCTCGTCTACGAGCTCACCCCCCTTCCTCGCGACATCTTCGTCTTCGCGTGTCCGGACTGGTGCAACGTCATCGCCGAGACGCCGGAAGGCGAGCTGGTCCTCGTCTGGCAGTTTCGCTACGGCACGGACGAGATGTCGCTGGAGGTCCCCGGAGGCGTGATCGACCCCGGAGAGGAGCCGATCGACGCCGCACGGCGCGAGCTCGAGGAAGAAACGGGCTACACTGCAGAGTCGTTCGAGCTCGTCTCGGTGGTCGAGCCGAACCCGGCGCTCCAGGGCAACCGGTGCTTCACCTACCTCGCGCGTGGCGCTCGCCTCACCGCGAAGACTGCGTTCGACGACCTCGAGGACCTCGAGACGGTCATCGTACCGAGCAGCGATCTCGCGTCGCTCATCGACGATCGCGTGATCACGCATGCGCTGGTCGTGGTCGCGCTCGAGGTCTACCTCCGCAAGTACGTCAGCCGAGCGCCCTGATCGTCTTCGCGTCGACCTCGGGCAACTTCGGATCGCGCAGGAGGACGAGCAGGTGGCTCTTGAGCGGCTCCGGCACGGTGTCAGAGCGATCAATGATGACTGCGCGCGCCTCGTTCCCCATCACGCTGAGAAGCGCACGCGAGGCGGCGAGGATCGTCGCGTCTTCCCATCCCGGGTCACGCACCAGCTTGACGAGGATGGGTACGGCGACCGGGCGCGCGTCAAGCGTGACGAACTCGAGGGCCGTGACGGCGGCGAGGCGGAGCTCGTCTCCCGCTTGCACCTTCCGTGTGAGGATCGGCACGAGATGCTGGACGACGTGCTCATCGACGGCCCCGATCTGCCGCAGGCCGGCGATCGCCGCGCTGCGCACGCCGTCGTCCGGGACGCCGAGGAGCGCGAGGAGCAGCGGAGCCGCACGCTCGGCCCAGAGCCTGCCGAGCGCCTGGGTGGCCGCGCGACAGAGGCTCGCCTGCGTGGTGCGGACATACTTCGCGACGAGCGCACCCGCCGCGTCGTCGCGCAGGACGGGCACGCTCCAGAGGAGATCCTCGGCGAGCTCGGCGGCGCGCGGATGCTCGCCCGTGAGAGCCGTGGCCGGGATGCGCTCGAGGGCGGCACGCACGACGGGCCACGACGACTCGCCGAGCGCGCGCATCGTCGCGACGAACGGCTCGCGAACCGCCGGCTCCGCGGCGAGCTTCACGCGAGCGCCGTAGAGCGCATACGCCCCCGCGGGCCCTGCGTCGAGCACGAGCGCCCGAGCGGCATCGCTGTCGTCACCGCGCCGGAGAAGCTTCTCGGCGACCGGTGCGAGCAACGCCGGATCCGCGAACACCTTCATCACCGTCGTGGCGCTCGCGCGGATCGCCGCGGGACGTTTGCCGTCGGTGGCGATGCCGTGAATCGTGCTCGAGAGCGCGCGGAGCGCCCTCGCATCCGCCTTCTGCGCAAGGAGCCGCGCCGCGGGTCCGACCTCGCCGAGCATCTTGTCGAAGAGACGCCCGTCGCGCTCCTCGAGGAGCTGCGTGAGCCATTTTTTGGGGTCGCGCGCGAGCGAGACGGACACCTCCTTCGCGCGCTTCTCACCGCTCACCTTGCCGTCGAGGAACATCGCGTAGCTGTCCTGCCGGTCCTCCAGCCACGCGGGAGGATCGGAGCGCGTCGACGGCGGCGCGACCGACGGCGGCGGCGGGAGCATCGACGCCGATGCCGGCGGCCGCGACGGAACCCGCGCGCGCAGCGAGACGGGAGGCACATCGGGAGAGACCTCGGGAGCCCTGGAGGCCACCTCGCGCGCGAGGTCGAACGCCGGTGGAGCGAGGAGCGCCTTGAGATCCGCGCGAAGCGCGCGCGCGCCGTCGTACCGGTCGTCACGCGACTTCATGAGCGCCTTCTGCACGATCAGCTCGAGCCGCGGGTCGACCTCGGCATGCAGACTGGCCATCAGCGGCGGCTGTGCCGAGAGGTGGCGATTCACGACGATGATGGGCTTGTCGGAGAGAAACGGCACCGTCCCCGTCGCGAGCTCGAAGAGCATCACGCCGCACGAGTACACGTCCGTCTGCGGGTCGAGCTCCTCGCCGCGGCACTGCTCCGGCGACATGTACACGGGCGTTCCGGCGAAGCGCTCGTTCGTGGAGTCGCTCGCGCGGAGCAGCGCGAGGCCGAAATCGCAGACCTTCACCTGCTCGCATGGTCTGCCGTCGTCGTCGAGGCGCATCACGAGAACGACGTTGTCAGGCTTCACGTCACGGTGGACGATCCCGCGAGCATGCGCATGGCCGAGCCCTCCGCAGACCTGCATCATGAGCTCGGCGATGCGCTTCACCGGCATCGGGCCCTCCTCCGCGAGGACGGCGCGCAGGTTGCGACCGGCGATGAACTCCATCGACAGGTAGAGGAGGCCGTCCGGCTCCTGGCCGAAGTCGTAGACGCGCACGAGGTTCGGATGATCGAGCCGGCTCGCGGCGAGGGCCTCGTCGTAAAAGCGGCGGCAGAAGTCGACGTCGTGCTGAAACCGCTCGTGCATCACCTTCACGGCCACGGGGATGCGCAGCTCGCGATGGGTGGCCTTGTAGACGGCGCCCATCATCCCCTTGCCGATCAGCGACTCGATCTGCAGCTTGCCGCCCGCGAACGAGCGGCCGATCAGCGCATCGCTTGGGCGCGTGCTGGGCGGCGATGGCGCGAGCCCGGCCGGGTGCTCCTGAGCGCTCTCTACCAACCCCGTCCGCACGGACTCCTGCGCGGGCTCGATCGTCACGTCGAAGTCGACCGCCACCTCCTCCACGACGCGTCCGGCTTCGCGGGCAGCTCGGAACGAGACGGCGTCCTCCTCGGAGAGGACGGAGAGTCGGAGCGGAAAGCCGTGCTCGCTCGGTGGTCCGGTCGGCTCGGCGAGCACGCGGAGGGGCTCGCTCGACGAGGACGTGTAGATCTCGAGGACGTGCTGCGACGCATCGACCGGCGCGGAGACGAGCCGAACCCACGCCTCTTCGTTCTCGCGCGCGCATTCTTCGAGGAAGTCGCGCGCGGCCTCCTCGACGATGTCCGCCACGAGAACAGGGAGGACGCCGGCCACGGAGAAAGCACTTTCACTCCCGGCGCGAGGGGTCAAGGCGAGGGGGGCACCTTCGACCGAGAATCACTCGTCATCGGCGTTGGTGGGGGGCGCATCGAGCGCCGCGAGCTCGAGCAGGTCGTTTGCAAGGACGACGGACGGGGCGAGGGGTGGCGCGGTGCTATGGACACGCTCCGCCGTGACCTCCGAGGCGTCGTTGCCGAACTCGCGATCGAGCGCCCGACGCAGAAAGAGCCGTCCGTCACCGACACCCATCGAGAGGGCGATGCGGCGAAGCTCGAACGCCATCGCGCTCGCATTGGGGTAGCGCTCGGCAGGGTCGATCCGGAGCGCGCGCAGCATCACCAGCATGAGCGCCTCCGGAAGATGGGGCTGGAACGACATCGGCTGGACGAAGCCTTCGCGCGCGAGGGCGATCGCCTCGGAGTTCTTCACCATCCCACCAAACCTTGGCCCCACGAAGAGCTCACGGAGGATCACGCCGAACGAGAACACGTCGGAGCGGCTGTCGCCCTCCACCCCTTGCGCGACCTCGGGAGCCATCGTCGCGGTCCGGTGCGCCACGAGCGTCATGTTGCGGATTCCCGAGGACGCGACCGCGGCCATCGACGTCTCGAAATCGCAGACCTTCACCTCACCGCGCCAGCCGAGGAGCACCTTCCGAGGGCCGAGCGCGAGGTGGAGAATGCCGAGCTGCACATCACGATGATCGCGCGCCGTGCGCGCGCCGCTGAGCGCCTCGCCGATCTCCGAGGCGATGAAGAGCGCGAGGTCGAGCGGGAGCCGGAGCGATTTCGTGGCGTAGCGGTCGAGAAGCGTCTGCAGGTTCACGCCGTCGACCAGCTCGTTCACGAAGTACGGCTGCGTGCGCCACTTTCCGACGTCGTAGAGCCCGACGACGTTCGGGTGCCGGATGCACGCCGCGCGCATCGCCGTCCGCGAGGCGAGCGCGTCGGCACGCTCGGCGTCGTCGGTCGAGACGCTACCGAAGAGCTTCACTGCGACGAGACGACGGAGCCCAGTCCGGTTCTCGAGGAGAGCGCGATGCACCGTCGACGAAGCGCCCTGCCCGACGAGGTCGAGGAGGCGCACGCGCCGGCCGTCGCCGCTCTCGATGAGATCGAGACGAGGGCGGAGCGTCGTGGGTGCTGCCATGTCCAGGGAAAATGGGTGCAACGACCGCACCGCACCGTGAGCCCCTTAAACGACGCGAAGAGCGAGGACCCTGCGCGGTTCGGATCAGGCCGGATCCAGTGACCGGATCCATGTAGTGTTACGAGCGGTTAGGCGGAAATGTGTGCGCCTGTGGGCCTCGAAGACGTGCTAGGGATCGCCCGTGATGCAGCGCCCTCCCCGCCTCCACCTGTTCGTCTGTGCGAACCGGCGCGAAGGCTCACCGCTCGGTCCCGGTTGCGGAGAGCGAGGCGACGCGCTCTACGACGCGCTGAAGGCCGAGGTCGCGGCGCGCGCCGAGCACGCGACGACGTGGGTGACGAAGACGCAGTGCCTCGGGATATGTCCGAAGCGCGGCGCGACCGTCGCGCGGTATCCCGGCAGCGACCCGATCCTCTCGGACGTGGAGGTCGCCGATGTGAAGGCGCTGCTCGAGGACCAAGGCGCGGCCGCGAGCTGGGAGGCCATCGAGCACGAGCTCCTCGCGATCGAGACGCTGCAGACCACCAAGGTGCTCGACCTCGCGCGCCGGCTGAAACCGGGGCTCACGCTCGAGGACGTGCAGAACCCGCACGACTTCCCCGAGCTCGACGATTCGGACTGGCACTATGCCGACGGGATCCTGACCGGCATGAAGAGCGTCTCGAGCGCCATGCGCGCGCTCCGGCAGCGAGGACGGAAGGACTGACCGCGAGCGATGGCGAAGAAGCGCGATACCAAGAAGAAGGACGACGATGCGCCGCTGCCGAAGTTCGGCGGATTTCACCCGCTCGCCGGCGGCCTCGTGGGCTTCAAGGCCAAGCTCGACGCAGAGAAGAAGGCCGAGGAGGAGAGGCAGAAGGTAGCGGCCACGAAGGGCAAGCCCATGCCGCCACCTCGCGCGCCCGCGCCCGCGCGCCCGCGGCCCGAGCCCGCGCGAACATCCGCGAGCGACCTCGACGACGACATGAGCTTCCACCGCATGATGAGCGGCGTGACGCCCCTCGACGCGAGCGCGAAGTCGCGCGTTCCGGTGACGACCGAGGTGCGTCCGGGGGAGCAGCGCAGCAAGGCCGCCGCGATGCGGGCGATGGCGAGCGCCGAGGCGGAGAAGGCGATCGCCCATCTCCACTCGCTCGTCGACGACGTGGCTCGGTTCGAGGTGAGCGACGACGGCAGACGCGTCGAGGGCCGCCGTCTCGACGCGCCGCCGGACCTGGTGCGGAGCCTGCGACGCGGCATGCTCCCCGTGGATGGGCGCCTCGATCTCCACGGGCTCTCGGCCGCGCAAGCGCAGGAGAAGCTCGCCGAGTTTCTCCGCACGATGCGATCGCGGAACGAGCGCTGCGTCCTTGTCATCCACGGCAAGGGCGAGCGGACGCCGGGCGCGGGCGTCCTCCGCGGCGAGATCGCGGCGTGGCTCTCGCAGGGAAAGGCGCGCGAGCACGTGGCCGCATTCGCGACGGCCACGGGCGAAGACGGCGGAGAGGGAGCCGTCTACGTCGCGCTACGCAGGTGAGCTCGGGCATGCGCGCGAAACCATTTTTACCGGACTAACGCGATGCGGCGCCGATTCCCGGTGGCCGCCCGCGACTCCCGGGACTACTGTCCGAAATCGCTCCGGTTCGATCGGATCCAGGGCTTGTTTCACGCGCTAACGGAGCTTTTCCCGATGGTCGACAAGGTTGAGAAGATCTGGCTCGACGGCGAGATGGTGGACTGGGACGATGCCAACGTTCACATCCTCACCCACTCGCTGCACTACGGTCTCGGGGCGTTCGAGGGCATCCGCGCGTACACGCGCGCGAACGGCAAGACGTACGTGTTCCGCCTCCGCGAGCACATCGATCGCTTGTTCGACACGTGCAAGATGGCGCTCCTCGTGCCGAAGTTCACGCGCGAGCAGATCATGACGGCGTCGGTGGAGACGCTCCGCGTGAACGCGATGCCCGAGGGCTACCTCCGGCCGATGATCTTCTGCGGCGAAGGGGCGATGGGCATCTACGCGCCGAACAACCCGGTGCGCAGCACGATCATCGCGTGGAAGTGGGGCGCGTACCTCGGTGACGAGGCGCTGGAGAGCGGCATCCGCTGCAAGATCAGCTCATTTGCCCGGCACCACATCAACGTCAGCCTCGCGAAGGCGAAGATGATGGGGCAGTACACGAACAGCGTGCTCGCGAAGCGTGAGGCGAAGCTCGGCGGCTACGACGAAGCGATCCTCCTCGACGCGAACGGCTTCGTGTCCGAAGGCTCCGGAGAGAACCTCTTCATCGTGAAGAAGGGCGTGCTCCACACGCCGGACCTCTCGTCCTCGATCCTCGAGGGCATCACCCGCGACACGGTCATCATCCTCGCGCGTGAAATGGGCCTCGAGGTCCGCGAGGGGCGCATCACGCGCGACCAGCTCTGGCTCGCCGATGAATGCTTCTTCACCGGCACGGCGGCGGAAATCACGCCCGTCCGCGAGGTCGACAACCGCCCCATCGGCGAAGGCATCGTCGGTCCCATCACCAAGAAGCTGCAAGATCGCTTCTTCGACGTGGTGAAGGGGGGCGACACGACACACGCGGACTGGCTCACACCCGTCTGAGCGCCGGCTTCGCTCCGTTACCATTGAAATAGGAGCACAAAAATCCGCCTGAGCTGTGGCATCATAGGCTCCGTGGCGCGAGGCCGAGGCGCGCGCGCCCATCCGAGGAGCTGCGCATGATCCGACGAATCTCTCCCGTGTACGCCTGGCTGGCGGCCTTCGCCTCGCTCGTCACGATTTTTGTCGCATGCGGGTCGAGCGGGCCGGACAGCGGCTTCGACGATGCCAACGCGGGGCACGACGGCGGCGCCGGCGACGGCGGCGGTATCCTCGGCACCGGCGGCCAGCGCACGGTCGACTCGCTCTCCGTCGACCCGCCGACGGCGGCGCTCGTCGTCGAGAACGGCGGCCCCGCGCAGACGACGCAGTTCAAGGCGATCGCCCACTACGCTGACGGCGCGACCGCGGAGCTCACGGGCGGCGTGACCTGGACGGCCACGAACCTCCAGGTCGGCAACGTCGGTGGGACGGGCATCTACACGACGAGCGGCACCATCGGCGGCGCCGTGACGCTCACAGCCACCTTCCAGGGCAAGAAGGCGAACGCCACGCTCGGCGTGAAGCTCCACGTCCTCGAGAACCCGGCGAACGCGACGCCCGTCGTCATCGCTGCGCTGAAGGGCGCGACCGCCCCCGACGGCACCATCAAGTGGGCCTACCCCTACGACGGCACGGTGTTCCCGCGCGGGCTCGGCAGCCCGAAGCTGATGTGGAACAACGGCGCGACCTCCGACGTGTATTACGTGCATATTACAAGCGCGACGTTCGAGCTCGAGGCGTTCTCGACCGTTCCTCCTCCCGCGCGCTACGCCTTCGGCGCCACGACCTGGCAGAAGTTCGTGGACTCGACCGCGGGCGCCTCGGGCCTGAAGGTCGCGCGCTGGGACGGCGCGGCGGCCACGGTCGCCGTGCAGCACAAGTGGAGCATCGCCCCCGCCTCGATGCGCGGCACGATCTACTACTGGGCGAACGCCCAGGGCCGCGTGATGCGCGTGAAGCCCGGTGCGACCGCACCGGACGACTTCAGCGCCGGCACGTTCGGCGCCTTGCCCTCCGCGACCTGCTCGATGACCTGCCACACCGTGTCGGCCGACGGCTCGACGCTCATCAGCGGCGGCGACACCCACGGCGGCTCGTACGATCTCCTCGCCAACAAGCCGATCCACGACCTCGGTGGTGCCGTAGAGAGCCCTCAGAAGCGTGCCTGGTCGAACGCGGCGCTCTCGCCGAACGGCAAGTACATGGTTCAGAACGGCGACACGTCGATCCCCGGGCCGCCCGGCGGCGCGACCGGTATGTACGACACCGCGACCGGCGCGCTCGTGCCGGGCAGCGGCCTCGACTCCTCGCACCTCGCGATGCCGAGCTTTGCTCCCGACGGGACGAAGCTCGCGTTCGTCGAGCTCGGCGGGGCAAATGCGGGCGCGCTCAACGCGTGGGGCTT
The DNA here is from genome assembly GCA_043717125.1 of Polyangiaceae bacterium. Lineage (GTDB taxonomy): Bacteria > Myxococcota_A > Polyangia > Polyangiales > Polyangiaceae > Labilithrix. The sequence continues at coordinate 22,541 of JAYSXP010000630.1, forward strand.
CGACCTCCCCGGCGCGAAGGTCGTCGGCTCACCGCTCAGGCTCATCGATCGCGGCGCGGGTCAGCCGATCGGGTGGCCGAGCATCACGCCCGACGCAAAGTGGGCGATCTATCATCGCGGTCCGAACGACACGCGCAACGGCCTCGCCGATCTCTTCTTCGCGAGCACCATCACGCCCGGGCAAGAGGTGCGACTCGCGAAGCTCGACGGCGACGGCTATCCGTTCGCGGCGGGTACGCGCGACCTCTCCTACAACTACGAGCCGACGTTCGCGCCCGTGCCCGCCGGCGGCTTCTTCTGGGTCGTCTTCACCAGCCGCCGGACGTACGGCAACCAGCGCCTCGAGGCGAAGGAGGCGGTCAAGCTCCTCTGGGTCGCGGCGATCGACCTCAACCCGGCGGTGGGCGTCGACCCCAGCCATCCGCCGTTCCTCCTCCCCGGTCAGGACGAGGCGCAGATCAACATGCGCGGCTTCTGGGCGCTCGATCCGTGCAAGGGCGACGGCGCCGGATGCGCGACAGGTACCGAGTGCTGCGGCGGCTTTTGCGACGGGACGGGCGGCGACGGCGGCCTCGTCTGCAAGAGCGCGGGCGTGTGCTCACAGGAAGGTGACCACTGCAACGTGACCGCGGACTGCTGCAACGCCGCCGTCGGCACCACGTGCATCAACCACGTGTGCGCAGAGCCTGGCCCAAAGTAGTCTTCGCGCGTGACCCGTCACGCCCCGTTGCTGATCAC
>JAYSXP010000064.1:0-6822 GCA_043717125.1 Polyangiaceae bacterium
CGCACCGACCGCCACGGATTGGCAGAAGAAGGACGAGACCGCCGACCTCGTCGTCTACGAGGGCTCGTACGGTCCTTCGCCCAACTACCAGGCGGGCAAGATCCCATTCCGCAAGCCAACCGACGGCGGCGGCTTCGTCCTCGAGAACGGGCGGCCGGTGCTGCAGAACACGTTTGCCCTCCGCTTCGCGCTCGCCGTGCCCGACGCGACGAAGTGCCCCGTGCCGGCCGGCGGATATCCGGTCGTCCTCTATGCGCACGGCACCGGTGGCGACTACCGCTCCTTCGTCGACGACGGGACGGCGAAGGCGGCCGCGCAGAAGTGCCTTGCGGCGATGGGCATCGATCAGATCTTCCACGGCACGCGCCCCGGCGCGCCGCCGCTCTCAGACCCGACGGCCGAGACGACCATCCAGCTCCTGTTCTTCAATCTCGACAACATCCTCGCGGCGCGCACGAGCAACCGCCAGTCTGCGATCGACGTAGTACAGCAGGCTCGGCTCTTCACGGAGACGCACGTGTCGGTTCCCGCGGCTATGTCGGTCACGGGCAAGGACATCGCCTTCGACGGAACGAAGGTGATGTTCTTCGGGCACTCGCAGGGCGGCCTCAACGGACCGCTGTTCCTTGCAGGCAGCGACCTCGCGCGGGGTGGTGTGCTCAGCGGCGCCGGGAGTGATCTCGCGCTCAACCTCCTCGAGAAGACGAAGCCCGTCGACGTCGCCGCGGCATTCCGCATCCTGGTCGGCCTGGGCGATCCCGACGTCGCGACGGAGCTCAATATTTTTCACCCGGTCATGACGCTCGTCCAGACGATCGTCGATCCCGCCGATCCGCTCGAGTACGGCGGCTTCATCGCACGGGCGCCGCGGACGGGTCACACGCCGAAGAGCATCTACCAGACCGAGGGCGTCGGCCCGGACGGCGTCGGTGACTCGTATGCGCCGCCGCACGGCATAGAGGCGCTCTCGGTCGCGATCGGATTGCCGCGCCAGCTCCCCGGCGTGCGGTCGGTGGTCGAGGCGGGCTGGGCCTCGCTCGCCGACGTCTCGCTGCCGAGCGACGGCATCAGCGGAAATATCGGCGACGGCCGCGCGAGCGGCGTGCTCGCGCAGTTCGTCCCCACCTCCGGACACGACGGACACTTCGTCGTCTTCAACAATCCAAAGGCCAAGGGACAGGCCGCGACGTTCCTCGCGAACCTCGCCGCCGATCCGAAGGGGCGCGTCCCCGCGCTTCCGTAAGTCGCTGAAATACCGACGGCGCGCAGGTCTCCGATGTGACGGCCAGTGACAGCGCGGACGCTCGCGACAGCGCCACGAGGGTCGACGCGAGCACGGATGCCGCCGATGCGGCGCGACGTCGATTAGTGACGCATCACACGACACGAGCGGCCTGTGGCTCAGGGCTCTCGAAGGTGGCTCAGACCGGGTCGCGGCGCTTCAGGAGGATGAGGAGTGCGACAAGCATCACGGCCGTCATTCCGTAGAGCACCGCGAACGGGAGGTAGAACTGGTCGTAGAGCGTGAAGCCCCACGCGCCCTTCAACGTCTCCGACCCCATCTGCGCGACGGCGCACTGGAAGTGGCCGCCGAACACGTAGTCGGGCGGGCTGTTCAACGTCGGGTTCTGGAGATCGATCCACCACGCAGGCTCCCGCTCGATCGCAAGACGCTCGTGGGCGATCGAGCCCTCGAAGCCCCAGCGTGCCGGCATGATGTACATCAGCGGCTTCAACATGGGGTTCGTGGTCATCGGGACCATGAGACCACCGAGCACGACCTGCGGAATGAGCGCGATGGGTGTCAGCGCCATCGCGGCTTCCGCGGAAGCAACCACTGTGGAGAGGAGCAGGCCGAGGGCACACGCGTTCATCGAGACCGCGACCATCACCGCGAGCTCGAGGAGGAACGCGACGATCCCTCCGTGGAACCCGAGCGTGAAGAACACGATGCCGAGCAGCATCGTGCACTGGAACACGCAGATGAGGCTCAGGATGATGTACTTCGAGAAGACGTAGTTGAGGATGGAGAGGTTGACCATCCGCTCGCGAAGGTAGATCGCGCGCTCGGTCACGATCTCTCGCGCCGAGTTCGACGTTCCGAACCAGACCGCCGAGACGACGACGAAGAACATCGCCGCGGTGTTGTCCTTGGTGGCGAGCATGCGGGCGAGGAGATCCGTCGAGCCCTGCGAGCTCTGGACCTTCTTGCCGAGCTCCTGGAGCGCGCCGAGGCACCAGAACGGGACGGCCTCCTTCTGTCCGGCGAAGACGAACGCGAGCATCAGGCCGATGACCGGCGCCTGGAGGAACATGATCGAGGCGCCGGCGCGGTCGCGGATCTTGATCTTCCAGTAGCGCGACATCAGCAGCATCAGCTGATTGAACAGCGCGACGTCCGCGCGGTGAGGAACGCCGCGCGCCGCGGGCTCGGTGCCGACGGCGCGGCGACCGGAGAACATCTGCTGGAACACCGGGTTCGAGTTCGCCATGAACTCGGCGCGCCACTCGCGCGCGGCCGCGAGCCTCGCGATGTTGCGCGAGACGTTCGGGTCGGTGCGCTTCATCGCCTCCTGGACGCCGCGCTCGCGGATGTTGAGCATGTCGAACATGTCGCGCGGGTTGTCGACGCTGCGCCCCTGCGCGATCGACATGTTGCGGAAGGGGCTCTGCGGGTTGTCGAGGATGGTCCTGAAGAAGTGGTAGCTCGGCTCGCCCGTCGGGCCGAAGTACGTCGGGATGCCGCCGTAGCCCATGATGAACGCAAGATTGAACTTCTCGTACTCGTCCTTCGCAGGCTGGTGGATGGTCATGATGATCGTCTTGCCGGTCTTCTTCGTGAGATCGTGCAAGAGGTTGATGAGCGCCGTCGTGTCGTCGGCGGCGAGGCCCGACGTTGGCTCGTCGAGGAAGAGGATGACGGGGTCGGTGACGAGCTCGAGCGCGATGTTGACGCGCTTGCGCTGGCCGCCGGAAAGCACCTTTTTCTCGGGCTTTCCGATCTCGAGGTGCTGCTGCGCCTCGAGGCCGAGGTCCTTCAGCGTCTGCTCGACGCGCGCGTTGATCTCCGCCTCGGAGTAGTCGTTCGGGAGGCGGAAGCGCGCCGAGTATTTCACCGCTTCGAAGACCGTGAGCTCGGGATGAACGATGTCGTCCTGGGGGACGTAGCCGATGACGCCGCGGAGCGCGTCGTACACGGCGTAGAGGTCGTCACCGTTGATGCGAACCTGACCGCTCGTCGGCGGGAGGTAGCCGTTCAAGGTGAGGAGCAGGGTCGTCTTGCCGGCGCCGGACGGCCCCATGAGCGCGATCATGTCGCCGGGGAGAGCCTTGAACGACACGTGGTCGAGCAGGATCTTCATGTCGGCCTTGTTGTCGCGATCGGGAACCTCGAGGTAGAGGTCCCACGCTTCGATCTCGTAGAGGGGCTTGCCCGCCCACGAGGCCTGTTGGTCCTCGACGACGACGTTCACCTGCTGGCCGGCGATCTGGATCAGCACCGGCATCGGGCCGATGTAGACCTTCTCTCCGTTTGCGACGGGCACCTTCTGGCCGCGCGTGAGGCGCTGGCCGCGGACGAAGGTGCCGTTGCCGCTGCCGAGATCCTCGAGGAGGAGCTGGCCGCCCGCGTTCGTGATCTGCGCGTGACGCGCGCTCACCTGCGGGTGCGGGACGACGATCTGGTTGTCGGGCGTGCGGCCGATGGTGATGACCGCGCCTTGCAGCTGGTCGAGCTTCAGCTCGCCGATGACGGTGCGGTGCTTCGGACGCGTCGCGGGCTCCAGGAGTCCGGCAGGGCCGGGGGGCGCATGCATGGCTGCCGCGGTGCCGGGGGCAGGTCCGCCGGGAGCCGGACTGCCCCCTTGCATGTGCGCGGAGCCGCCGGCGAAGGCCTGCGCGAGCTGACCGAGGAGCGAGACCGGCACCGGGATCGGTCCGAACGCGACGACGCCGTTCGGGTCGATGGGCGTCAGCGTGTTCGCGGCGATGCGTTGCCCGGCGACGTAGGTGCCGCTGGTCGAGCCGGCGTCCTGCACCATCATGCGGTCCATCATCACGGTGGCGTGATTGGCGCTGACCGCGGAGTTCGCGATGACGAGCGACGCGCTCGCGGCCTCGCGTCCGATGACGAGATGCCCCGGCGGCGCAGCGACCGTGCCGCGCGCCATCGTCATCAGCACGATCGCCGGATGCGAGAGCGGCACCGCGACGCCTTGCCCGATCACGAACTGCGTGCGGAAGTCGAACGGGACGGGCTGGTTCGGTGCGACGGGAGCGCCGTTCGCGAGCGAGGGACCGACGCCGGCGTCGAAGAAGACGAGCTGCCCGTTCTGCTTGGCGATCCGCGCGTGGCGGGGCATGACCCCTGGTCCCTGGAGGACCACTTCGTTATCCGGCGCGCTGCCGATGGAGATCTGTTCCTTGCCGAACCCGGGGATCATTCGGCGCCAGTCTAACCTACAGCTTGCCGCCTGCGGCCTTGCACTTCGCCTCGAGGGGCTCCCAGCTCGAGGCGGGTCGCCCGGCATCCTTTTGCCAGCGCGCGATCGCGCAGTCGCGCGGCTCGCCCGTGGGGGTCGACGCGTCGGGGTCCTTCCACCAGGGCACCTTCACGCCGCTCGGCGGCGCGAGCACCGGCGCGAGCGTGAACTCCGGGGCAGCCGCGCCCGCGTCCTCCTCGTTCGACTGCACGTGCGCCGCGTCGAACGGGACCACCATGACCGGCGCGCGATGCGGGCGCTCCTGCGTCCACACGAACGTCCCCGCGATCCCGAGCGCGAGGAGGCCGAGAATGACGCCCGCGATGAGGGGCGCCTTCGAGCGCTCGCCGCGCTCCGACGGAGGCGCCTGCGGAATGGCCGCGGCCACGTTCGGAGGCGGAGCTGGCGCGAGCGGGGCGGTGAGCACCGTCGCAGGTGCCACGGCCGGCGACGCAGGCATGCTCGGCGACGAGGCCGCGTGGAGCGGCTCGGTGAGCACGGTCGCCCCCGGTCCGCCCGTGGGCTCGACGGGCGGCGCCGTGGTCACGGGGGCGTGCGCCGTTTGCGGGATCGTCTTCACGAGCGTCGCGGCGTCGGCCGTGGCGGCCGAGCCCTTCATGCGCACGATCATCGCGGTGATGTTGTCGTGGCCACCGCGCGCGTTCGCGAGGTCGACGAGCTGCCCCGCCGCCTGCGCCGGCGGACGCGAGCCCGCGATGTCGAGGATCTCGCTGGGATTGACGAGGTCGCTGAGGCCGTCGGAGCAGAGGATGAAGACGTCGCCGGCGACGTAGGAGATCGGCTCGGGCCGGAGGTCGACGGCGACGTCCTTTGCGATGCCGAGCGCTCGCATGATCTTGTTCGCGTCCGGGTGGTTCGCCGCCTCTTCTTGCTTGATGAGGTTCCGGTCGACCATCTCCTGGACCATCGAATGGTCACGGGTCACCTGCGTGATCGCGCCCGAGTGGACCAGGTAGATCCGACTGTCGCCGACGTGTGCGATCTCGGCGCCGCCCATGTGCGCGAGGATCGCTACGACCGTCGAGCCCGGACGATAGCCGCCCTCGTTCGTGGGCATCGACCAGACGCGGCGGTTCGCCTCCTCGACCGCGACGCGAAGCGCTTCACGGGGGGCCGTCTTTTCCGTGCCCGCTTGCATGACCTCGAGAATCGTCTTCACGGCGAGCTCGGAGGCTTCCTTGCCTCCTGCGTGGCCGCCCATGCCGTCGCAGACGACCGCGAGAACGCCGAGCGTCACCTCGGCGTGCGCCGCGGCATCCTCGTTGACCTGCTTGTCGGGATCGCGCCCCGGATCGGTGCGCGAGGCGATCTCGACGGCGGGAATGTTCGGTTGTTCGGCCAAGGTGTCCCCCTATTCGAGCCGTACCGAGAATTCGACGGGACCGAAGCGCAGCTGGCCACCGGACGAGATCGGCGTGAACACATTGGCGGGGAGCCGTTGGCCGTTCACGTACGTGCCGTTGTTCGAGCCTTCGTCGCGGACCGTGAGCACGCCGTTCTCGAACCGAAGCGTCGCGTGCACACCGCTCACACGTGGTTCAGCGAGGGCGATCGGACACTGCGCCGGATCGCGCCCGACATGAATGTCGGCGCCGGCCTTGATCGCGAACTGCCCCGAAGCACCGAGGATCGATGCGCCGGTTGCGCCATACGGACTAGGCGGAGGCTCCAGCGGTGACGCCATCGCACCGGTCAGCGGGAACGCGGCCGCCGCTGGCGCCGGTCCCGCGGCGCTTTCCGCGTCCACGGGCGGGAGACCTTGAGGCAGCGGCTGACCGCAGGAGAAGCAGATCGACGACTGACCGTTCGAGGCCATCGTGAGCATGTGACAAGCGGGGCAGCGCACCTGAACGACCGGTGCACCCCCCGCCAACGCTAAAGGGTAGCCACCTCCTCCTGGATCCGGAGGTGGTGGGAGCGGCACGGGCATCGGTGCGGACGGAGCCACGTAGATCGGGGCAACAGGAGCCTCGTAGACCGGCGAAGCCACGTAGACGGCCGCCGGTGCGGCTGGCGCGAACGCCACGGGCGCGAACGCCGCGGGCGCGAACGCCGCCGCGGGAGGAGCTTCACTCTGAAGCGCGGAGGCACCGTAACCACCGCCGCCGCCGCCGCCGTAGCCGCCGCCCTGGTAGGGAGGCGCGCCGCCGCCACCCGCGACGACCGGCGCGGGAGGAGGATTGTTGGAGCGCTTGCCCTTCCCTCCACCGCCACCGCGCAGGAGCACGATGACGAGCAGGAGGATCACGACGACGATGCCAGCCGCACCAAGGATGATTGGCAGGTTGAGCGGCTTCTTCGTCGCCTTCAACGTGAGCAC
>JAYSXP010000631.1:0-8272 GCA_043717125.1 Polyangiaceae bacterium
TCCTCGATGGCGCTCGCCTGGCACGGGAACTGTGCCACGTGCGAGAGCGCCGCGAAACGGCGCGACATCGGATCGAGACCGAGAGGGAGGTCGGCTCCGATCTTCAGAGGCGCAGCCGCAGTCTGGCGGGACGTCACGGACCGCTTGCCGCCGTTCGCGAGTCCGAGTGCGAACGCGGCGAAGCACTGCCCGGACGAGATCGGTACGAGCCAGTGCTCACTGTTTGCGACCGTGACGTCGGTCTCGTAAGTCTTGTCGCCGACCTTCGCCTTCACGTGAACTGTCCCCGGCTCGACCTCGACCCGCTCCTCCGCTCCTGGCCGGGCCGCGCGAGCGAGATGGTCTTGGTGCCGACCTCGACCGTCGCGGCGCCCTTGCCGGCGAGGAACGTGAGCGCAGGCTTCGCGGGTGCGGCGTTGACGGTGGGCTTCCGACAAGCCGGGACGGTGACGAGCGCGAGACGGAGGAGGAGGATAAAAAGAGAGGGATGAGCTTCGCGACTCTACGCCAAGAGGACGGCAGCTCTCGCTCGAAAACCCGAACGTCGGATCGACCTAGAACGAGCCGAGGACCATCACGCCGCCCGAGTTGCCGCCGACCTGCGGCAGTACGCGGGTCTTCGGCCTGGGCGCCTCGGCCTTGTTCGGCTCGCTCGAGCCGGGGTCCGTGAAGAACAGGAAGGCGCCGACGCCAAGACCGACCGCGCCGACGCCGCCGAGCGTCCACGCGAGGGCGGAGGCCGTCGTGGCGTCCGTGTTGATCTGGATGCACTTGGAGTCGTACTCGCGGCACTCGCGCCCGGGGATGGAGGGCTTCTCGAGGCCGCGCGCGTAGTCTTCGCCCTGGCTCTGGAGGCTGTTCCAGTGGAACGCTTCGTAGATCGCGACCGCACCGAGGATGGCGCCGACGCCCATCGAGATGCCGCCGATGATCTTGCGCGTCCGGACGGGGCTGCCCTCGGACGGCGGCTCGGCCACGCCCTGCGGCGTGAACTCGACGACCGTCTCGCGACCCGCGGTCACGAGGACGTTCCGCTTCACCGCGGCGCCACCCGACGGAGCGAGCTCAATCGAGTGTCCGCCTGCCGCGAGCTCGACGCGTGCCGTGCCCTGCGCGAGCGCGACGTGCTTCTCGCCGTCGACGATGATCTCACCGGTCTGCTCGGTTGACTTGATGATCACGACACCGACCGCGGTGCCGCCTAGCCGCTCGACGATGCGCGTCGCGATCTTGCGGAGCGTGTCGTCGTTCGCGTCCTTGAGGTTGTCCGCGTAGGACTCCTTGAGGACCGTGTCGGGCTTTCCCTTCTGGTAGAGGTGGGTCTCCGCGGTCACCTGACCCTGGAGCGGGCCCTTCGTGACGAAGCCCCAGATGTAGCGCTCGGTCTTGATCTGCTCCGCGATCTTCTGCTGGCACTCGGGCGGCGGCCGCGTCGGGCACTTCATCGCCGCAGTGAGCATGCCGAGCGACTGCGTGGTCTCGATGAGCGACCAGCCCGGGGCAGCGCGCAGGCGAGAGCGCACGGCATTGGTCACGGCGTCCGCCTGCTCTTCGGAGTCCTCCGAGTCGAAGGCGAGCACGGCGACCGGCACGGTGTGAGCGCCTGGTTGATCGGCGCGCGCGATCCGCGGGAGCGCGAGCAGGGTCAGCACCAGCAGCGCAAAAAGCTTCATTCCGAGCTTCATTCCACGGCACGACATCGTGCCGAAGCGTAACGCGCTTCCGGCACCCGGATCACGCGCTTCGTTCGCCCGCCCAGGACAAAGGGGTCTACGCTGCCTGAGGGCCCCACCAAATGCGCATCACGGGCGGACGCTGGCGTTCCCGAGCGCTCGAGGCCCCTCGAGGGATGGCCACCCGACCCTCCTCCGATCGGGTGCGTGAAGCGCTCTTCTCGATGCTCGCGTCGGACGGCGTGCTCGGGCAGCAAGCCGAGGGCGACGGCGGTGTGCGCGTCCTCGACCTCTACGCCGGGACGGGCGCCCTCGCCTTCGAGGCGCTCTCGCGTGGCGCTGCCCAGGCCGTGCTCGTGGAGCACGGTCGGGACGCGGTGGGTGCGATCCGCAAGAATGCCCGCACCCTCGGGGCCGAGGCGGACGTCGTCGTCTTCGACACCAAGGTGGAGAGAGCCCTCCCGAAGCTCGAAGGCAATTTCGGCGTGGTCTTCCTCGACCCTCCTTACGTCGACGTTCGGACCCCGGCATTCTCGGGCATCCTCGGGCAGGCGGCAGCACTCGTTGCTTCGGGAGGGGTGCTCGTCCTCGAGCACGCCTCCGCGGACGAGGCTCCCGCGGTCGTCGGTCTGCAGCTCGATCGCAGCCGTCGCTACGGCGACACGACCCTGAGCCTGTACCGCGCTCGCGAGGCGTGACGCGCTAAAAGCAGGGTGCTTCGACGTGATGCGTCGACGAGCTTTGTGCGCTGGGAAAGTCCCGTATACACTCATCGGCGGTCTCTCCGTCTCTCCCCTCAGGTCACCCACAAGATGGCTTCGAAAGCACCTCCCCCCTCGATGCGGATCCCTGAAGGGGTGCCGAGCGGCAATGGGAAGTTCATCGCACTCGCTCTGCTCCTCCTCGGTGCAATCGGCGCCGTCGTCGCCTGGAAGACGTGCCAGAAGCCGCTCGAGCCGGTCGTGCTCGGGCCCCTCGACGCGGGCCCGCCACCGAGGTCGACGAAAAACATCGACGACGACATCCCGCCTCCGCCCGCCGTCGAGGACGCCGGCCCCGACGCCGGCAAAAAGGCCATCGCACCCGTCTTCACGGGCAACCAGTGCGACGCGAAGAAGTGCACCGGCTCGGCAGGCTCCGACGTCGAGACCGCGCTCTCGTTCCGCGCGAAGCAGGCGCACCGTTGCTATGACAACGCCCTCGGGCAGGATCCGACGCTGCGCGGCAAGGTCTCGATCGCCGTGCGCATCGGCTCGAACGGCCAAGCGTGCTCCGCGGGCGTCGCAAGCAACGAGATGGCCTCAGCACCTGGCGTCGCGAACTGCGTGGCCGGCTACTTCCGAGGGCAGGCGTTCCCCACGCCCAAGGGCGGCTGCGTCGACGTCAACATCCCGATCAACTTCGTTCCGAGGCAGTGACGATGCGCTGGCACCGCTCGTCGCGCGGGTGGGTCGTCTGTGGCGCCCTCGGGGTGCTCATCGGGACGATCCTGGTGGGGTGCACTGACGGCGTGACGCCTGATTGCTCGGGAGCGGCCACTTCTTGCGGGCCCAACATCGACGGATCGTTCACGCCGCTCGAGACGTCGGTCGTCTCCGAGGCATCGTTGCCCGAAGGCGGCGGTGACGCCGCGCTGGACGGCGCCAGTGACGCGCCGAACGACAGCGACGCCGGCGACGGGGGCTGACGATGCGCGGCTCGGCGGGGCGCGACGGCCGCGCGGCAGCGGCTCGCGTGCTGCTGGCGATCGGCGTCGCGTTCACGGGCACGCTCCTCGCGTGCGGCGAGACGCGGTTTCCGATCGGTGAGGAGTGTCTGCGGGGCGACGACTGCCTCTCCGGGGTCTGCTCGTCGCGAACGTGCATTGCCGCGCCCGGTCTCGTGACCGGCGCCGGATCGCCTCCCCCCGACGAGACGGCGCGCATCCCGATCGCCGAGGGCGGGACCGCCCCGATGGACGCGCGCCCCGAGGGCGGATGAACGACCACGGCGTCTTGCTCACCGTCGCCTACGACGGGAGCGCCTTCTCGGGATGGGCGGCCCAGAAGGAAACGCGCACGGTCGAGGAGTCGCTCCGCGGAGCGATCCTCGCGCTCGACCCGCGCGCATGGGGGCCGCGAGGATGCAGTCGTACCGACGCGGGCGTCCATGCAGAGGGACAGCTCGCCGCATTCGACACGTCGCTCACGATGCCTCCGCGCGGCTGGGTGCTGCAGCTGAACCAGAACCTCCCCGACGACGTGACGATCCGCGCTGCTCGGGCGGTCCACGTCACGTACAATCCTCGCTTCACGAGCGTGAAGAAGCGCTATCGCTATCTGCTCGTGCGGGACAAGGTGCCCGACCCGCTTCTCCGAAACAGGGCGTGGCGCGTCGGCTTCGACATGGACATGGACCGGATGGTGCGCGAGGCGCGAGCGATCGTGGGGACACATGACTTCGCAGCGTTTCGCTCCGCGCGTGACGTGCGCGAGGTGACGACGCGCACCCTCAGCTCTGTCGAAATCGCACAGATCGCGTCCGATCCGCGGCTCTGGACGATCACCATCGAGGGCAACTCGTTCCTCTACAACATGGTGCGGATCCTCGTCGGCACCCTCGTCGACGTCGCACGTGACGTGCTTGCCGAAGGCGCGATCGCAAACGCGCTCCAGATGAAGGAGCGCGGGGTTGCCGGTCAGACGGCGCCTGCTCATGGCCTCACCCTCATGCACATCGACGCGGCGCTTCCCGCAGATGCAGGTGATCCATGGCCGCCGTGATGCAACAGGCCCCGATCGCCGTCCGTGCGGCGAACCCGAACGAAGGCCAGACGATCGCGGGTCTCTGGCGCGAGCTTTGGGACGCTCACGAGGCGTGGGGCGGCTACGCGGGCACACGCGACCCGAAGGTCTACGAGCAGCTCGCGAACCGGCTCTCCGAGGACGCGCGCGTGCGTGGTGGCCAGCCGATCCTGGGCCGTCACGTCCATCTCGTCGCCGATAACGGCGGCGCCGCGGTCGGCCAGGTCGAGGGGTGGTTCGAACGTCACGGCGTGGACGACGCGACGCCTTTCACGTGCGAGGTGCGCTCGCTCATCGTTTCTGCGCAAGCGCGTACGCGGGGTGCGGGGCGTGCGCTGCTCGAAGGGCTCGCCGACGTCGCGCGGCAGCTGAGTCGCGGCGCACCGGTCGTGCTCGCGGCAGAGGTGCTCGAGCCCAATCCCGCCCACTCGTTTTATGCGAGCGTCGGATACACGCCGGTCTCGTGGACGGGGCGAGTTCCCACCGGGGGCGCTCCCGACGCCTCGCCCTACGACCTGTACGTGGCGCGCGTCGCGTCACCGAACGACGCGCTTCCGATCGCGCTTCTCGACCCGGCGCTCGCCGCGCGACGTCGCGGACAGGGTGATCTCCGCTTCGATCGTCCACGCGCCGTCGACGCGACATTCGTGGGGGCGCTCTCCGCGCACCTCGCGCGCCCTTCGGCGAGCGACCAGAGCGAGCTCGTCGCCGTCGACGCCGGCGGGATGGTGCGCGCCAGCGCGAGCCTCACCGTGATGTCGCTCGACCCGCCGTTCTTGCCCGGCCGCAGAGGGCTGCTCGGCCGTTTCGCGACCGATCCTGCGCTCGACCCGCGCCCGATGGTGGCGGCTCTCGTGCGGCTCGGCAGGAGGCTTGCCTACGTGCGCGGCGCCGCCACGTTGGAGCTCACGGATCTCGATCCGCCCGGACACCCGATCCACGAAGGCGCGATGGCCCTCGGCGCGACGCCGTGGTCGCGCATCGTCGAACGCTTCGCCTAGGGAACCGCGCTCTTTTTGGCAGGATGGGGCAGTTCCGCGTCGTCTTTTCCCCGGAGGCGGCGCGTTTGCTACGGTTCCGACATGCGCTCCGCCTTTGCTTCGTTGTCGCTCGGTTTCGGGCTCTCGATTCTCGCGCCGTCCGCGCTTGCCCAGACGGCACCGCCGGCCGACAAGCCGCCGCCCGCCGCGCCTGGCGCAGTCGCCGAGGCGAGGAAGCTCTCGGATGCGTTCGTCTCGGTCGCCGAGCGGGTGAGTCCGTCCGTCGTGCAGATCGACGTGACGGCGCGGGAAGAGGGCGCGGATCAGATCACGCGCTTCTTCGGCAAGAACCAGGACTCGCCCATCGCCCGCGGAACCGGCTCCGGCGTCATCTTCACGCCCGATGGTGCCATCCTCACGAACAACCACGTCATCGATCACGCGCTCACGATCCATGTGCGCCTTCGTGACGGGCGCCTCCTCCCAGCGAAGCTCCTCGGTCGTGACCCGGCGACGGACCTCGCCGTGATCAAGATCGAAGGCACCGGCTTCACCGCGGCGAAGTTCGCGGACTCCGACAACGCGCGTGTCGGCGAGTGGACGATCGCGATCGGCTCGCCGTTCGGCCTCGGCTACACCGTGACCACGGGCGTCGTCAGCGCGAAGGGCCGCGGCGGCCTCGGCATGAACCAGATCGAGGACTACCTGCAGACGGACGCGAGCATCAACCCGGGAAACTCGGGCGGTCCGCTCTGTGATCTCGACGGTCGGGTCCTCGGCATCAACACGATGATCGTGGGTCGCGGCACCGGCATCGGCTTCGCGGTGCCGTCGAACCTCGCGCGTCGCGCCGCCGAGCAGATCGTGAAGAACGGACACGTGCAGCGCTCGTGGATCGGCGTCGGCATCCAGGACCTCACGCCCGAGCTCGCCTCGGCGATGAAGGTCGACCCGCGCGCGGGCGTCCTCGTCAACTCGATCACCGACGGCGGACCCGCCGCGAAAGCGAACATCAAGACCGGCGACATCATCGGCGCGGTTGCCGGCAAGAAGGTCGTCGACGGACGCGAGCTCGTTCGCGAGGTCATCGCGCACGAGGTGGGCGAGACCATCCAGCTCGAGATCGTCCGCGAAGGGAAGAAGTACGGCACCAACATGACGCTCACCGCTCGGCCCGAGGCCGCGGTGCCGATCCTTCCCGTGCAGCAGCAGGGCGTCCCGCAAGCGGGGCTTGGCCTCAGCGTGCGCGATCTCACGGCTCAGCAGTCCGCGCAGCTCGGCCTCAGCCCGAAGCCGCTGCCGGTCATCACGACGATTTCGCCCGGCTCCGCGGCCGATCGCGCGGGCCTCAAGCCCGGGGACGTGATCGTCGAGGCGGACGGCATCCAGGATCCGACGGCCGCTCAGCTCGGCGAGGCGGCGAAGGACGGTCAGCTGCTCGTGCGCGTCCGCCGCCGGGACGCGAGCTTCTATGCCGCGATGAAGAAGTAGTCTTCCTCCCGCCGACGATTGACGAGGCGCGGCGCGAAGGGCACAACCTCCCCTGCATGGTGGACATCAGGCAGGTCGCGATGGGAGCCGGTGGGGCGGAGTTTCGGGATTTTCTCGGGGTGGTCGACCGCATCTTCGCGGGCGATTCTCACTACATCCGTCCCCTCGATCTGGAAATCAAGGAGCGCCTCGACCCGAAGAAGAACCCCTTCTTCGAGCACGCCGAGGGCACGATCTTCACCGCGTACGACGGTCGCAAGTGCGTCGGCCGCATCACCGCGCAGATCGACCGCGAGCACCTCGATCGCCACAAGGATCAGACGGGCTTCTTCGGGTTCCTCGACACGATCGACGACCCCGAGGTCGCCCGCGCCCTCCTCGCGCGTGCCGAGTCGTGGCTCCGGCAGCGGGGGATGAAGAAGGTCCGCGGTCCGTACTCGCTCTCGATCAACGAGGAGTCGGGCTGCCTCGTCGAGGGCTTCGACGACCCGCCGGTCCTCCAGAACTCGCACCATCGCTCCTACCAGGGCGGGCTCATCGAGCAGGCGGGCTACACGAAGGAGAAGGATCTCTTCGGCTGGCGCTACGAGGTCGGTGACCTCAACCCGCGCGTCCGGAAGGCCCGCGACGACATTCGCGCGATGCCCGAGGTGAAGTCGCGCCCGCTCTCGAAGAAGGACCTCTCGCGCGACGTCGCCATCACGCTCGACATCTTCAACGACGCCTGGAGCGAGAACTGGGGCTTCGTCCCGTTGACGAAGAAGGAGGCCCAGAAGATGCAGGCCGACCTGAAGCTCTTTCTCCTCCCGGAGATCACACGCATCGTCACGATCGACGGCGAGCCGGCCGCCGTCGCGCTCGCGATGCCGAACGTCAACGAGCTCATTCCCGATCTCCACGGCAAGCTCTTTCCGCTCGGGATCGCGAAGCTCCTCTACCGCCTCAAGGTCGAGGGCGCGAAGAGCGGCCGCCTCCTCATCCTCGGTATCAAGAAGAAGTTCCGGCTCAACCGGAAGTACGCGGGCCTCTCCCTCTTCCTCTACGCCGAGATGAACGACGGCGGCCGCAAGTGCGGCATGACCTGGGGCGAGCTCGGCTGGACGCTCGAGGACAACGCCGCGGTCAACACGGGCATCCGGATGATGGGCGCGAAGAAGTACAAGACGTACCGGGTCTACACGAAGGACCTCGCCGCGAGCTGAGCTCGCTCCCGTTGACCTTCATTGACGTGCTCGCGGAATCTGCCAAAAGTCCCCGGCAATGAAGGTCCTCGTCACCGGTGGCAGCGGTTTTTTGGGCAGTCACGTGGCCGAGCAACTCTCGGCGGCGGGGCACGAGGTGCGGG
>JAYSXP010000632.1:0-8266 GCA_043717125.1 Polyangiaceae bacterium
CCGCCTCGCCCTGGCGGTTGCCTTCAATCGCGCACGCGCACGCGCACGCGCACGCGCACGACCACGACCACGACCACGACCACGACCACGACCACGACCGATGGCCGGACTTCAGACCGACGGAACTAGCCGCTCAGAGCGGCTCGTGGAGCACGAATCAGGGCCCTAAGGGTGCCGCCGCCGCCGGGCACGCGACGGCCAGTCCCTTGACGAGCAAGAACCCGTTGCCCGCCTTCTGGATCCGCACGTCCTGGAGGTCGGTCGCACCGAGACGCGCCGCAAGCTCCTTCGCGTGCACGATAGGATCGTCGCTCCCGAACGCCGTCGGCACGGTCACATTGGCCGCGACCCATCCGACGGGCCGGCACCCTGCTCGTGGCGCGACACCAGAGGCGACGACACGCACACTCGCGGGCGCCGTCGCGGGGAGTCTTGGTCCGTCATCCGAAGGGAATGCCACGAGACCGTGCCTCGGCGAGCAGCCCGCGACGACGAGGCTCGATGCGACGAGGAGCAGGGCGCACCTCATTCGAGCGTCCCTGCCACACCTTCGAGCGCGACGTCCGGCTCATCGTTCTGCACGATCGCAGGCTGGCAGGCACCGTGGGGAAGCCCGACCGCCAGACGCACGTCGGCTACAGCGGTCGCGCCGTAAGCAGCCGCCTCTGCGCGGAGCGCCCGTGCGGCGTCGTCGGGAGTTCCCGCGATGCATACGCCGACCCACGCGAGCGGGCGGAACGTTCGGCCTGGAGGCACCGAGGCGAGGAGCTTCACCCCCGCCGCGCGCGTCGGAGGGAGGCGCGGCGCACCTTCGACCGGCCGACCGTGATACTCGCCCCCGCACGCGGTCAGCGCAAAAATGAATGCACTATACATACATACCGAGCGGATCATCGTGAGCCCCCCTTCGCGCCCGTTGCGGGGAGGCGGGCGGCCGTCGCGCTCATCGAAACAGGTCCGAGCCGGACGTTCATCAATGCGTCGGCGCCCACCGAGGCCGCGACGAGGCGAAGTCGCTCGAGCCCTTGTTCGCGGAGCTTCGTGGTCGGGCCGGTGAGCGTCACGAGTGCGAGGGGAACCGCCGTGCGGGCGTCCTCGTCGCCGAGAACGCGCATCTCGGCCGCTTTGCGACGTGCGGTCGGCGGGCCCGATGGGGCGAGCGACGAATCGTCCACGGGCAGCACGTAGACGCGAACCTCGCTTCCTTGCGCCAGCCCGACGGCGAGGTCGAGGAAAGGATCGGGGCTTCTGGCCATGCAGCCGGCCGTCGCCGCGAACCCGCACGCGAATGCGAGGTGGAAAACGCGCGTCATTGCCATCGAACGGCCGTTCCCGATGCGTGGATCGCGCCGCCGTTGGACACCTCGACGGAGACGTCGGTGACGGCATCGGCGCCGAGTGCAGCCGCCTGGGTACGGAGCTCCGACATCACCGACGTCAGGTCGTAGTCGCCGGCGTAGACGAGCCCGACGTTCTTCACGCTCCGCCCCGCCGGAGGACGCCCGAGCAAGGTCACGCTCGACGGCGGCGTCGCTGCCGCGGGCGCGATCGGGACGCGCCCGCTGACCTTCGCAGGCGGGACCGCGCAGCCGGACGCGGCCAACCCAACACCCAGAAGGAGACACCAAAAGCGCATTCGCACAAACTACATGCAAAGGAGGCCTGGTACCGCCTGGCTCGACCTCGCATCCCGGCCGGATGAAACGACCGATGACTCACCCATGGAGCGACTCAGGCCGCTCAGGCCGCGCGGCCGCGGACGAGCGCCTCGGCGGCCACCAGCGGGGGGCTCGCGGGCGCATGCGTGTGGCCCGGGCAACCCTTCGCAGCGGCGATCGCGCAGTCTTCGAGGTGATCCTCGATCTTCGCGTCGATCATCCCGTGGCAGGCCCCACAGTCACCGCCGGCGCGGCAGACGAGGGTGACAGCCTGGCGAGTCGTGGCGCCGTCCGCGATGGCGGCTTCGACCTCGGCTTCCGTGACGGCCATGCAAACGCACACGTACATGCAGTCCTAAAGATAATGAAACCCGTTTTCATTATCAAGGTCGGCCGTGGCGAAAGATCCCACCATTCTTCAAGAATGCAAAGCGGCTACGTGCCTTTAGGCCACAGCCTCAAACGCATCACTTTACCCAGCCGTACCCCTCGATCGGCGTCGAACTCCCCGATCCGCGCCTGCTCGGCTCCCCGCGCTACTCGCGGATCTGCTGCGCCAGGTAGTGGGCCTCGCCGACCTGCTTCACGAGCTCCAGCTGGGCCTCGAGCCAGTCGACGTGCTCCTCCTCCGAGACGAGGATGCCCTCGAACAGCTCAGCGGTGCCGTTGTCGCCCGTCTGACGGCATAGCTCGATCGACTTGTTGAGGCGCGGGACCGCCTCCATCTCGACCGCGAGGTCGTTCTTCAGCTGCTCCACCACAGTCTGGCCGATGTTGATCTTGCCGAGCCGCTGCACATTGGGCAACCCCTCGAGGAAGAGCACGCGCTCGATCAGCTGATCGGCGTGCTTCATCTCGTCGATCGACTCCTTGCGAATGTGCTCGTAGAGCCTCTTGTAGCCCCAGTTCTGGCACATCTTCGCGTGCAAGAAGTACTGGTTGATGGCGGTCAGCTCGCCGGTAAGGACCTCGTTCAGCGCGTCGATGATCTTGGCGTCGCCCTTCATTGGCCTCATAGAGCCACCGTCGCGCGCTCCACGCAAGCAGAAGACGTGATGTTGAGAATCGCTTTCGACAGCGCAGTCGCGTCGTTCACCTCAGCGATCCGCGGCGAAGTCGAGCGCGAGCCACACGTCGACGCCCTCACGCCCGAGGCGATGCGCGCCCATCACCCGCAGCGTCACGCATCCGCACCGGTCCCGGAGCTCGACGCCGGCGCGCGCCGCGACGAGCTCGCGATGGGTAAGATCACCGTCGGCACCGATCGACGTCGTCACAGCGTGCGCCCAGGGCACGACGAGCCCTGCCCCGCTCGTCGTTCCCTCGGTCACGAGGAAACCGCTGGCAGGCTCGAGCGGCGCGTCGACAAGCGCCCGCGCGAGCACCGGATCGAGCCCGTCGCGGGTCGCCACGTTCGTGAGGACGCGCAGACCGTCGCTTCGCCCGAGCCGCACGCGACCGACGGCCGCGACCCCGTTCTCACGATCGTCGTCGCCCCCTCGAACGGTCGCCACGTCACCCGAGAAGCCTAGCCACGCGAGCGTCGCTGCGGCTCGACCGCGCGCGAGCGGCCGGACGCCCGAGCGCGTGAGGCGCGACGCGAGCGCGAGCCCGCCGGCGCCGCCGAGCTCGACAGCCTCGTGCGAGCTCCATCGGCCCAGCGTCGTCGTGAAGCCGGTGGTCGCGACCGGCGCGGTGCCGTCGATCCCCGATGCGCCGCGAGCCGCCGACATCCCGAGCAGGTTGTCGCCGTGGGCGTGAAGGATCGCCGATTCGACGTAGGGCTCGATCACGTGAACCCATGGGTCGTTCGCCTCTGCCCCGAAGCGCCGCACCAGCGGCACGCCGACGTGCGCGCGCGCCGAGCCCGCGCGATCGGTACCGTCGCGCGTCGCGTCCTTCGCGACGTCGCCGGCCCCGCGGACCGAAACGGAGACCTCGAGCGCGCCGAGCGTTCCCACCGCGCGCGCACCGCCCTCGGCGCGCGCGAAGCTCAACGTGTCACGCGAGAGCGTCCCGTCGGAGGTGCGCAGCGCGCCCCCCTCGACGGTGACGTCGTACGTCACCGCTGTCCCCGCCGCGCCCGACGTACGGATCGACGTGATCGGCCCCGCAGCACCGACGTCCGTGAGCTCACCGCCTCGACGCGTGACCGTGCGCATCGCGGTCGAGACGACGAGCGGCCCCCCGCGCAGGACGCCCTCGGCGGTCGCGCGATCCCACCGGCGTGACGCTGCGTCGAGCTCGGTCGTCGACGCGACGCCGCGCGAGCCACGCAAGAGATCGGCGTCCCACGACATGCCGAGCTCGCCGCGCGACGTCGCGCCACGCGCATCGACGAGCAGCCCGTCGTCGTCGTTGGGCCCGCCGACACGACCGCCCCCGCCAGGCAACCGGTCGTAGCGGATCTTCGTCGTGCTCGAAGGCGTCCGCAGGCGCGCATCGGCGACCAAGCCGCGCAGCACGTACGCGCCGCCTCGCAGATCGAGCGTATTCTTCTGCCCGTGGCTCTTCCACGGCACGTGGACGCCACCGCCTGCATAGAGCCCGTCCTGTCCGCGGTAGGCGATCTCGGGCGGCAGCACGCCGAGCTTCTCGTCCGAACGCAGCCAGAAATACGGCAGCGGGAGGATCGGCACGCTGTAGAGGCGCAGCGTCGGGTTCTTGAGGATCAAGTCGCCTGGCGGCGCGACGATCGCCTCGTCGAAGTCGACCTCCAGTGGCGTCCCGAGACACGGGCAGAAGGCGAGCGAGCCCTTGCCCACGATCTCGATGCCGTAGCGCGTGCGCGTCAGCTTGATGCGCTGGCTCGTGAGATGGAATGGCGGCGAGTCGACGCGCACGTTACCGGCGAGCTCGAGCGAGCGCGCGCTGGCATCGAAGCTGACCTCCTGCGCGCGCGTGCGGAGGTTCGATCGCGGGCCGAGCGCCTCCTCCTCGATCGCGTCGTTGTCCTGCTCGCCCGCGGCGGCATTCGCGCCCTCGCCGACGCCGCCGCGCTCGTCATCGACGGCGGACGTCTCACGCGCCGACGCCGTCCGTGACGCGAGGACGACGGCAGCGGAGAGTGCGAGGTTGACGAGGGACGCGGCGCTGCGGCGGTAGCTAGGTCGCATCGCGCTCCGGGGTCACGAGCGGTCGTCGCTCAGGGATTCGTTTGGTCGTCGGGCGGCGCGCTCGGCGTACTGGGCGTGCCCTTCGGCGCCTTCGAGCCCCTGCCGAGCGCGCGCGGCTTCGACTCGGCAGGCAGGCCCTCGCTGCCGTCGCCGCTGAGGAAGTCGCCCTTCGCAAATTCGATCTGCAGCGTCGACGTCTTGTCCTGGTTCGCATTCATCTTGAACGTCGGGGTCGCCGCGCCGCGGAGCTCGAGGACGAACAGCAGGTCGTTGCCCTGCGGCACGAGCCGGGCGCGGAAGACCGGCGTGTTGAAGTGGACCGTGACGAGCGCGTTCGAGTCGTTGTGGACGCGGAGATGCGCGCCCTTCAGCACGTACGTGACCGAGCCCGCGGCGCGACGCTCCTCGACCGGGACGTTCTGATTCAATTGCACGAAGAGGCGCGAGCCGCCGTCGGGCAGCGCTTCGAACCCAGGGAACGTCGCGAGCGGACCGCTGCGCCGTATCGCGGCGCGCGCTTGGGGCGCACGGCGTGAGGGTTTGTCGTTGAACGACACGCCGCCGAGGTTGCCGGTGCCCGCAGGTGGCTTCTTGTCGTCAGCCGCCGCAGTCGCGGGCGCGTCACCGCTCGCGGGCGCTGCGGCGCGTCCTCCACCGGGAGGCGGCGGCGACGCCGTGCCTCCGGGAGCAGCTCCCTGCGCCGAAGCGGCGGACGGAGCGAGGAGCGCAAAGAGCGCGGCGAGAGCGACGCTACGAGAGGGAGAGCCCATTGACGTAGTAGAGCACGCCGCTCCGAATCCCGACAAACACGCGGGAATTCACTTATCGAAGACGCAAATGCCCCGCGTGACCCTCAGCCGAGCTGGCGAGCTCCGCGAGGATGACCCTGGCGTCGCGCTGCCGTCGTAGAGCCAGAATTTTTCGGCGACCGCGCCTTTGAAGTGAAAATCCGCGAGGAGCGGGTCGCCGATGCCCATCTGCTCGGCGAAGGCCTGGTGCGCCCACGCGCTGTCCACGCTGATGCCGAGGACCTGGGCGCTCGCCGCCCCCAGCTTCAGCGAAGCGTCCTTGAAGCAGCCGTGCTCGGTCGAGCACGTCGGGCTGAAATCGAGCGGGTAGAACGCGAGGACGACGTGCTCTTTTTCGCGGAAATCGCTCAGGCGCGGGCGCGGGAGCTCGAAATCAGGAGCCACTGCGCCGACGGAAATCATGGTTTCCGAAGTATGCCGTTCCTCGCCTTTGCCAAGACGGCCCGGTTGCCGCGGCACCCTGGCGCTGCTACCCCACCAGGCCCATGGATGCCCTCCCCGCCACGGAAATCACGGCACTGCTCGGTCGCGGCACCCGCTTCGAAGGGAAGCTCTTCTTCGAAGGTCGCGTCCGCGTCGACGGCGTCTTCAAAGGCGAGATCAAGAGCGACGACACGCTCATCATCGGCGACGGTGCCGAGGTGCATGCGGAGATCGACGTCGCCACGGTGATCATCCGCGGCGGCATCGTTCACGGCAACGTGCGCGCGAGCACGTCGATCGAGATCCACGCGCCGGGCAAGCTCGTCGGCAACATCAGCTCGCCTTCGCTCTTCATCGAGCGCGGCGTCGAGTTTCAGGGCTCCTGCCGCATGGATGCCGGCGACGGCACGTCGACCGAGGTGAGCCGCGAGTCTACCGAGACGCGCAGCTCGCGCGACATGACGAAGCCCGCTGGTGTGGCGCGCGCGTGATCGCATGAGCGCGGCGCGGGCAGCCTCGCGCGCCCTCGTTCTCGCCGCACTTCTCGCCGCCGGACCGAGCGCCTGCGGCGGCGTACCTCCCGCGCGGCTGCTCGCGGCGGCCCCCGCTCGCACGCCCATCGCGGACGCCGGCACCACCGGGCGGGGCGCGACGACGGACGGCTTGCCGTCGCTCGATGCGCTCGCGGAGCGAGGGCCCACGGAGGCGCCACTGATGCGCGAAGCACTCCGCACGGGTGCGGCCTCGCCACGCTCGCCTGACGTCCGCGCGGAGAAGGACCTCTGCCTCCGCGCCGTCTTCGCATCGTCCGTTGCCGTGCGCGCGTCGTTCGCCGACGAGAGCGGTGCGGTGCGAGGCGAGGCCGCAACGGGGGCCTCGGGCACGGTGCCGCCGCGCGGTCCGGTCTGCGTGAAGAAGGGCGAGGCGGTCCATCTCGTGGTCGAGGCCACCGGCGCGAGCCCTTCCACCGCGGCGCGTGCCGTCATCTTTGCGGCGCCGTGAGCCCGTCTGGTACGACGGCGGGATGCCTCGCTCTCGTGCGCCGACACGCCGAACCTCGGGCCCTCGCGCGGCTCCGGCGTCCTCGTACGCGACGCGACGCGACGCGACGCGACGCGACGAACGATTGGAAGATTGTACAATACAACCTTTCCGTCCCTATTCCGAGCGAGCGCTTCGCGGACGTGAGAAAGCTCATCGGCGGGAAGTGACCGCGCCGAGCCCGATGCTCCGCGCGGACGGCCTCGAGACGTGCTTGCTCGTCGGGTCGAAGAAGCGCCACGGCGCTTCCGCGATTTCTCCGGCGTAGGCCACCCCGATGCGCGCGCTGACGGCGATGCGCGGGCGCTTGGTGCGCGGCGTGAGGTAGAGATGGGTCGACGCGACGAGGTCCGCGTCGTTGTCGGCCCTCGTGATGTCGAGCGCACGCGCAAGCCGGCCCGGGCCGTCGCTGCGAATGTCGTCCGGCACGCCGAGCACCGGCTCGACGCCGCGAATCAGCACCGCGTGCCCCTTCCCCTGCCCGAAGCACACGACGTTGAAGCAGTCGTACATGCCGTAGATGAGGAACACGTACGCGTGCCCCGGTGGACCGTAGAGCGTGCGCGTGCGCTTCGTCATGCCGACGCGCGCGTGGCACGCGAGATCCTTCGGCCCGCGATAGGCCTCGGTCTCGACGATGCGCGCGACGCGATGCCGGTGGACGAGATGCGTGCCGACCAGCGCACGGGCCACCACGAGCGCGTCGCGCGCGTAGAACTCGCGCGGGAGGCACCCGTCGTATCTCTGGAGCGCGGCGGTCACCTCGCAGAGGTTAGCCGACCTCCGGCAGGCGGGTGGCCGAGGCGCTACTTGACGAGCTCGACGTCGACGCGGCGGTCGTGGGCCATCTCGGCCTCGGTCTTGCCCGTCGCGTCCATCTCGCCGCGCGAGGTACCGAGCATCGCGTCGCGGCCGACGCCGAGGTCGACCATGTAGCGCTTGACGGTGTCGGCGCGGCTGCCGCCGAGGGTCATGTTGTACTCGGGCTCGCCTCGCTGGTCGGCGCGGCCGATGAGCGTCACGTGGCGGCCCTTGAGCGCGCCTTCGGTGAGGCACCTGGCGACCTGCGCGAGGAGCACGCGGTCCTCCTCGGCGAGCGCGGCCGAGTCGTACTCGAAGCTCGGCGCGACGGGCTGGCCGTCCGCCTTGACCGCGATGCCGCAGGCCTTGGCGATCTCGTTCGAGACGCTCAGCCCGATGGTGTCGACGGTGGGTCCGG
>JAYSXP010000633.1:0-8257 GCA_043717125.1 Polyangiaceae bacterium
GCTCACCATCGCGCAGTACCTCACCGAGCCCGGCGACATCTCCATCCAGGGCACGGGCGTCACGCCGGACATCGAGCTCGACCCGATGACCGCCGACACCCAGGAGATGGACCTCACGGTCGACACCGGCACGATGTTGAAGGAGCGCGACCTCGCGCGTACCCTCCAGAACGCCAAGATCCGCGAAGGCCAGAAGCCGCAGGAGGTCGTTCGCTACAACCTCCCCGAGTCCCTCCGTCGCGAGCTCCGGGAGCGCGGCGGTGATCCTGACGAGGTCATGGGCAACGATTTCCCGAGCAAGGACTTCCCCGTGAAGTTCGCTCGCGACATCGTTGCGAAGGTCCCTCACGGCAAGCGCCTCGAGCAGCTCAAGGCCGCCAAGCAGGTCATCAACGACGCGCGCACGAGCGAGCTCGCCAAGGTCGGTAGCGATCTGCAGGGCCTCGGCATCGACTGGAGCGACGCTCCGGCGGACATGCCTCAGGCGGCCCAGGGCGCTGCCCCGCCGAACGTCGAGGTGAAGCTCGAGACGGATCGCCCCGGCAACGAGGTGAACGCCGGCGACCCGATGCAGCTCAAGGTGACGGTCACCAACAAGGGCACGGTTGCTCTCCACCGCCTCGCCGCCGTCACGAAGAGCGACAACGGTCTCTACGACAACAAGGAGCTCGTCATCGGCAAGCTCGACGCGGGCAAGACCAAGACGGCGATGATTCCGCTCGGTTGGTGTGACGTCGAGGGCCGCAAGGCGGGCTCCACGGCCGTCCTGCCGACGAACGCGCCGCGCACGTGCAAGGTCCCGCGCGACACGCTCTCACGCCAGGACGGCATCAGCGTCCGCTTCGACGAGGCGCGCGGTCGTGCGCCAGTGCCCCAAAATTTGCGGGTCGCCGTGAAGGCGCTCGAGCG
Organism: Polyangiaceae bacterium; assembly: GCA_043717125.1. Taxonomy (GTDB): domain Bacteria; phylum Myxococcota_A; class Polyangia; order Polyangiales; family Polyangiaceae; genus Labilithrix. The sequence continues at coordinate 910 of JAYSXP010000633.1, forward strand.
TCCGCTCTTCGCCTACAGCTACCAGATCGCCGACTCCCGCAAGGGCAACGGCGACGGCAAGGTGCAGAAGGGCGAGCACCTGACGCTTTACCTGTCGGTGAAGAACGTCGGCAAGGGCAAGAGCTTCGAGACGCAGGTGAACCTGCGCAACCTCTCCGGTGACGGCCTCCTCCTCCACGAGGGGCGGTTCGACATCTCGAACATGCAGCCCGGTGAGGTGAAGAAGGTCGCGTTCACGTTCGACGTCGAGTCGCCGCTCGTCGATCCCGAGGCGAAGGTCGAGCTGTCGATCGCCGACCGCGATCTCCGGGAGACGGTCGTAGAGAAGGTCCGCATGCCCATCGCCGTACCGACCTCGCTCACGAACGCGAGCGGAACGGTGAAGGCGAAGACCGGCGGCGCCACGCTCTTCGAGGCCGCCGACGCGACCTCGCGCAGCTTCGGTCGTCTCGGTGCGGCCACGGCCGTGACGGTCCAGGCGAGCGCCGGCGACATGACGAAGGTCTCCCTCGGAGAAGGCCGCTTCGGCTTCGTGAAGACGAACGAGCTCGAGTCGGGCGGTACGCCCTCCGCGCAGGTGCCCTTCGAGGAAGTCATGCGCCGCTACCCTCCGTCGATCGAGGTCCAGCCCATCGTTCTCTCGACGAAGGAGCCAACGACCACCATCAAGGGCGTCACCAGCGACTCCGACCGCCTCCTCGACTCGTACATCTTCGTCGGCAGCAAGAAGGTGTTCTACCGCTCGAACCGCAACGGCCAGGATCCGAAGCGGATGCCGTTCGAGGCAACGATCCCGCTCCGCCCCGGCGTGAACGTGATCACCGTCGTCGCACGCGAGAACCCCGACACCGTCGGTCGCAGGACCATCATCATCCGGAAGGACGGCCCGAACGGCGAGATCCTCCAGACACCGAAGACGGAAGAAGACGGCGAAGCGGGCGGCGGCGACGACTGAACGAGGCCGCATTTCCAGGCCTTTCGGGCCGAATCACCGGACGGGCATCTGTGCTACCGTCCGGCGGTGATGCGGCTGCACATCAACGTTGATCACGTCGCGACGCTCCGTAACGTGCGAGGCACCACGTACCCCGACCCCGTCGAGGCAGCACGCGTGTGTCTCGAGGCAGGCGCGCACGGGATCACGGCTCATCTCCGCGAGGATCGCCGCCACATCCGGGACGACGACGTCGAGCGGCTGCGAGCAACGCTGAAGTCGCTCTTCAACCTCGAGATGGCTTCGACCGACGAGATGATCGCCATCGCGTGCCGAGTGCTCCCGGATGTCGTCACGCTCGTCCCCGAACGCCGCGAGGAGCGCACGACCGAGGGAGGGCTCGCGGTCGCGAAGGCCTCACCTTCGCTGCGTGCTCACGTCGAGGCGCTCCGCGCCGCCAAGATCAAGGTGAGCCTCTTCATCGCACCGGACCTCGCGCAGGTGGAGGCGTCGCATGCGATCGGCGCCGCGCAGATCGAGCTCCACACCGGAGAGTACGCTCACGCCGCCGGCGACAAGGCGCTCGAGGAGCGAGAGCTCGCGCGCCTCCAAGCTGCTGCGGTGCGCGGTCGCGAGCTCGGTCTCGAGATCGCCGCGGGGCACGGCCTGACCACGAGCAACGTGGCGGCGCTCGTGGCGATTCCCGAGATCGTCGAGCTCAACATCGGCCATGCCGTCATCGCGGATGCCGTGTTTGCCGGGCTCCCCGGGGCCGTGCGCGCGATGTTTGCGGCGATCGGCAAGGGGCGCGCACAGCCATGATCGTCGGCCTCGGCATCGACGTCTGCTCGATCGAGAGGATGCGTCGGGCGCTCGAGCGACATGGCGACCGCTTCTTCTCGCGCATCTGCACCGAGGCGGAGCGCGCCGACCTGACGGGGCGCGACGTCGCGACCTCGCTTGCCGGACGATTTGCGGTGAAAGAGGCTTTCGCCAAGGCTCTCGACGGAGCGCGGGGCGTCGGCTGGCACGAGGTCGAGGTGCGCCGCGGGGCGAGCGGTCGACCGACGCTCGAGCTGAAGGGCAACGCCGTCGCGATGGCCCAGAGCTTCGGGGCGGACGCGTGGCACGTGAGCATCACGCACGACGCGGGCGTCGCCGTTGCCGTCGTGATCCTCGAAGGCTCGGGCGGTTCGCGCGTGCAGGCGGACGAGCCTTGATCCCCGTGCTCTCCCGCGCGCAGATGCGCGCGTTCGACAAGCATGCGATCGCCGCCTGCAAGGTCCCGAGCATCGTCCTCATGGAGAACGCCGGACGCGGCGCCGCGGACGTCGTCGAGCGCGACGCGCTCGGCGGTCGAGTCGACGGCAAGCGCGTCGTCGTCGTGTGCGGAGTCGGCAACAACGGCGGCGACGGCTTCGTCGTCGGGCGGCATCTCCTCGCTCGCGGCGCGCGGGTCGACGCTTGGCTCGCGGGTGAGCCGACGAAGATGACGGCGGACTGTCGCGCGAACTACGACGCGTTCGTCGGGCTCGGCGGCCGTGTCGAAGCGGTGTCGCCAGCTGCGCTCGATGCGCTCCGCGTGGCGCTGGCTGCCTCGGACGTCGTGGTCGACGCGCTCTTCGGTACGGGTCTCGATCGTCCGCTTGGCGATCTGTTCGCCGGAGTCGTCGGCTTCGTGAACGACGCGCGCGTGCGCAAGGTGGCGCTCGACGTTCCGTCGGGTATGAACGCCGATACCGGGGTGGCGATGGGCGCATCGGTACGCGCAGACTTCACGGTGACGTTCGCGCACCTGAAGCTTGGACACGTGACGGGGCAAGGCGCGCATCTCTCCGGCGTGGTGAAGGTGGTCGACATCGGCGTTCCGGGGTCGATCCGCGCCGAGCAAGCGGCAGCGTTGACCGAGGCGCGCGACGTGCGCGCGCTCGTGAGCCCGCGCCCGGTCGACTCGCACAAATATCGCGCGGGGCATGTCGCCGTCATCGCAGGATCGCCTGGAAAAATAGGTGCTGCGTTGATGTCTGCGCATGGCGCGCTGCGCGGTGGAGCAGGGGCCGCGACGATCGTCACGTGGCCCGACACCGCGACGGCGCTCGAGTCACGCGTGGTCGAGGTGATGACGGCGCGCATCGGTGACGGTGGCGTGCTCACCGAGGAGCTCGACGCGGCGCTCGCGAACAAGCGCGCGGTGGTGGTCGGGCCGGGCTTCGGCACGGGGGTGCGCGCGCGCGAGGCGGTTCGTCATGTGCTCGGTACGTACAAGGGCCCGATCGTCGTCGATGCCGATGCGCTGACGATGCATGCGAAGGTGCTCGAGGAGTTTGCGATCGCGTCGGGTCGGACCATCCTCACGCCGCACGCGGGCGAGCTCGGACGGTTGCTGGGGATCACGAGCGAGGAAGTGGAGACCGATCGCTTCGGTGCAGCGCGGACTGCCGCGGCGCGTTCGGCGTCGGTGGTGATGCTGAAGGGGCCGTTCACGGTGATCGCTTCGCCCGATGGGCGCCTGGTCGTGAATCCGACCGGCAACCCTGCGCTCGCGACGGCGGGCTCGGGCGACGTGCTCGCAGGGCTGCTCGGCGCGCTCGCGTGCTCGCTGCCGCCGTTCGAGGCGGCGTGGTGCGCGGCGTATCTCCACGGGGCGGCGGGCGACGCATGGAAGGCGAAGAACGGCGACCGCGGGCTCCTTGCCAGCGCGATCGCCGATGAAGTGCCCGGCGTTCTTCGCGATCTACTCGCTGGCTGAGACCTTCGCCTCGAGCGCGGCGACGCCGGCCACCACGGCGCGGAGGCGGCGCGCCTCGAACCAGGCGCGGACGGGGCGTTCGAGGACGAAGATCAACGCGACCACCGCGAGACCAAACAGATACATCTCGCAGGTGAAGGTGGTGTGCTCGTTGCGATCGACCGCCCAGACCACGACGAACAAGAGAGCGCGCGTCGCGACCCAGAGCAGCTCGCGTCCGGGCCGCGGAGTGTTTCCGAAGTCGGGGATGTCCTCATCGTCGATGACAGGCGGCGCAGTCCGATAGGGGGTGCTCATGATCACATCCGCAGCGTGACGCTCGCCGCCGCGTAACGGGCGTCACGCGACTCGAGGTTGTGGATCTGCGCGCCGTAGGCGTCGGCGGGAGCGGCCTTGTCGTTCTTCGACCAGCACAGCGCGTCGAACCCGTTGTGAAAGGCGACGTCCTCGGCGTAGCGCTTGGCGATCGCGGGGTTCGCCTCCAAGAATGCGTCCTTTCCCTTGCTCCCTTCCAGCATCGTGCGTGCGGCGTGCATGCCTTTGTCGCAATGAAGCTGCAAAGTGACGACGAGTGCCTTGTCGCCGAGCTCAAACTGGTCGCTCACCTTCCCTGCTTGGCTTTGACGCGTCATCGTGACGTCGAGCTTCCTCATCTCGGCGTCCTTGAATCCCGTCGGTACCTCGAGGCTGTAGAGGATCGCTGCGTGGAGCTGGTCGCGCGTAGAGCCGTCCTTCATCTCGGCCTTCGACATCTCCATTTCGACCATGCTCCCCTGGACGGCCAGGAATGTGGCGGCCCCGACGCCGATGATCCCGAGTCGACCGGCCGCATGAGCGAGCTTCTCGCCGACGCCGAGCGCCTCGACGACCTCGTACCCGTGGACTGCGGCGCCAACGGTCTCGCCGATGGCGAAGTGGCTCGGCCGGTGGTGGAGCACCTCGTTCAGCGTCTTGTCGTCGCCGCGCACGGTGACGTCGCTCTCCTTGAAGCCCGCATCGCGTCGCGCCTTGTTGACGACCGCGGAGGTCGACTCGTCCTTCCGCATCGCGTCGACCTCCTCGTCGCTGAAGGACCGCTGCCTGCTCCCCGAAACTCCGCCCACTTCGCTCATGTCATTCCTCCTGGGTGTGCTTTCCGGTCGGCCGTCGGGCGGTGTGGTTGCGTCGAAAGTTGCGTGGCCGCGGCCACGCGGCATTGGCTGGGCGGACACACGGCGGTGTGTCCCCACGGAATAAAGTCAATGATTCCGTACCCATGTTTTCTGGCACCACGGTTGCTCAGGCAGTGTCTCGGAGGATGTCGATGAATCACCCGGCCACCGAGACCCGCACCGAACGCACCACCCGTAGCCCTCTCGTCGCGAAAGATCTGGCGAGCTTGAAGCTCGGCCTGGTCGAGCTCGTTCCGGAGCTTCGTGGGCGTGCGTGCCGTCTCGCCGGTGATCCCACGACGGCGGAGGACGTCGTCCAGGACACGATCGAGCGGGCGCTCAAGTTCGCGGCGCAGTACGAGCGCGGCACGAACCTTCGCGCGTGGGTCTATCAGATCCTCTTCAGCGTCTTCATCACGAGGTACCGGCGCACGCGTCGCGAGAAGAACGCGCTTCGCTCGCTCGCCTCGGACCCGTGCGCGTGGACGATGCCTTCGCATTTTGCGCCGCCGGAGGCGGGCGCGTCGCTCTCGCCGACGACGAAGGGCAAGCTTGCGGCTCTTCCCGAAACGTTTCGTCAGGTGCTGAAGCTCGTCGATCTCGACGAGCTCACCTATCGCGAGGCGGCCTCGGAGCTTGGCGTCCCGGTCGGCACGGTGATGAGCCGCCTCCATCGCGGGCGCAAGCTGCTCGCGTCGCAGATGGTGGAGCCGCTTCTCGCGGCGTGATCAGGTGGTCGTGGGCTTTGCGGCGCGTGGCGCCCAGGGCACGTCCTCGATGCCGGCCTTCAGGTTGGCGTGACGTGCGAGCGTGAAGAGCAGGTCGCTCAGCCGGTTGAGATAAATCACGATGTCGTTACGCGCGGGTGTGTCGTCGATCGACAACACGGCCCGCTCTGCGCGGCGGCAGACGGTGCGCGCGAGGTGCAGCGCCGAGGCCTGCGGGCTACCGCCGGGGAGCACGAATGTCCGGAGGGGAGGGAGCTCTTTCTCGGCGTCGTCGATGGCGCGCTCGAGGCGCCCAGCGTCGTCCGCGTCGACGAGGGACATGGACAGCTTCTCCTCCTTGCCGGGCACGCACGCGAGCTCGGCGCCGAGCGTGAAGAGGTCGACCTGCGCCTGCGCGAGCACGCCGTCGGCGAAGGGATCGAGCCTGGTCGCGCGAGCGAGGCCGAGGGTCGCGTTGAGCTCGTCGACGGTGCCGTACGCCTCGACGCGGGTGGACGCCTTCTTGACGCGCCCGCCCCCGAACAGCCCCGTGGTCCCATCATCGCCGGTCTTTGTGTAGATCTTCACGCGTTTGGCTCCTTGCCAGTCCCCGAGCGGAGCAGTCTAGCGGCCTTCTGCGCGAAAAATGTGAATTGGCGCGCAACCGCCTACGCGGGCCGCCGATGGGCCGTTCGTGCCGGGGATGTCCCCCGCGCACGGACAAGGACGCCCACGCACATGGATCAGGACACACAGCTCGCGGCGCTCACGCAGCTGGCCGAGCGGAACGCTGATGAGCTCGAGCGCACGTTCGCCAAGATTCGCGACCTCGGTGAGTTGCCGATCGCGTTCTCGCGCGACGCGCTCGTCGAGGAGCTCGGCTTCGACTTCACTCACTCGGTCTCCATTGCTCTACCCACCGGCGCGTTGCGCGCCTGAAAGGACCTTCCATGACGACAATCTCAGGTGGCCCGATTGGCTCCTTCAACGACGTCCATGTCCGCGGAAAGGGGGCGCTCGCTATCGCCTCCGCGATGCTGGCTCCGCCGGTCGATCTGCTCGACCCGGACTCGATGATCGCGTTCTTCAGCGCACAGATGTCGGACGTCCGGCAGAAGCTGGGGGCCGCCATGGCCGACCAGCAGACGCGCAACGATCACATCAAGAGTCTGGCTTCCGTAGAAAGCGATCTCATTCGGTTCAAGGAGAAGGGCATCAAGCCCGGCGAGCCAGGCTGGGAAACATTCAAGGCAGACGTGGACCAGGCACGGGCGCTGATGGGCGACTCCCTCGAGGGCACCAAGTTGGAATCTCTGATGAACAAGACCAAGGAAGGGGTCGTCGAGGTCAAGACATTCGATGCGATGCACGCGAAGGAAATGATCGCTTACGTGAACGCTCATCCCGGTGCGGAGTTCACGCAAGACGACGACAAGATGACCGTCACGACCGGACACGGCCAGAAGCTCGATCCTAACGAGGTAGACAGTCTCATCCAGCAAGTGAAGGGCTACCGCGACAGCCTGCAGAACGACAACGCGATGAACATGATTCGCGTCCAGCAGCTCGTCGAGTCTTCGAGTCAGGTCATGAATCTCTGCTCGAACATCATGAAGAAGATGAGCGACGCGGCCATGTCACCCATCAACAACATGCGCTGACATGGAAGCTCATCAACACACTCTCGAGGTCGGATTCATCGCCCCGTCGCCGCAAGCGCTCGAGGCACTCTACGCGGCTGCGTTCATGTTCCTGGACGTCGACCGCGTCCAGGACGCGACAAGGGCCTTTCGTGTCATGGTTCGAT
>JAYSXP010000634.1:0-8245 GCA_043717125.1 Polyangiaceae bacterium
CGTGCTGATGGCCGCTCCGGCGATGATAAGCATCGTCCGCTTTCCTTCGATGACGATCGAGCTCGCGAACCCCGCATTTCGCCGGCTCTTCAACGGCCGAGACCTCGTCGGTAAACATGTCTCGCAGACGGGGCTCGAGGGTGAAGCGATCGCCATCCTCGAGCGCGCATTCAGCACCGGCCAGACGATCTCGTACGACGAGCTCGTCGTCCACGGCGACTTCGCGGGCGACGGCGGACGCGAGGAGCGCGTGTTCTGCTTCACGGCTCAGCCCCTCCGAAATGTCGTCGGTGCAGTGGACGGCGTACTGACGTTCGCCTTCGACGTGAGCACGCACGTCGAAGCCAGGCGGACGATCGAAGCCCACGCTGCGGAGCGGACGGAGCTGCTCGCGCGAGAGACCGAGGCTCGTGCTGCCGCGGAAGTAGCCAGTCACGCGAAGGATGCTTTTCTCGCGACGGTCTCGCACGAGCTCCGCACGCCGCTCAACGCGATTCTCGGCTGGACGGTCACGGCTCGGGCAAAGGCGCCTCCGGAGCTCGATCGCGCGCTCGGGATCGTCGAGCGCAACGCGCGCGCGCAGGCGCGCATCATCGAGGACGTGCTCGACATCTCGCGGATCGTGAGCGGCAAGCTCCGTCTCGAGGTGCAGCTCGTCGACATCACGGCGATCGTCGCCGCCGCGGTCGAGGCCGTGCGGCCCGCAGCCGACGCCAAGGCGATCACCCTCGAGGTCACGACCGTGCCGCTCCCGCGCGTGCCCGCCGATGCCGATCGCCTGCAGCAGGTGCTGTGGAACCTCGTCTCGAACGCGATCAAGTTCACGCCGAACGGCGGCCGCGTCGACATCCGGATGGAGTCTTCCGAGGACGAGGCGATCGTCTCGGTGGTGGACAGCGGAGAGGGGATTGCGCCCGAGTTCCTTCCCCACGTGTTCGAGCCATTCCGCCAGGCTGACCCGTCGACCACGCGTCGCCACTCCGGCCTCGGCCTCGGGCTCGCGATCGTGAAGCAGCTCGTTCACGCTCACGGCGGGACGCTCCGAGCGACGAGCGACGGGATCGGCAAGGGGGCGAGGTTCGTGGTGTCGATCCCGCTCACGCCACCGCCGTCGAGGTTGCAGCTCTCCACCGAGCCACCGAGCGGGCCTCCGAGCGCCGAGGCGGCGGAAATCCGGCTCGACGGGCTCAAAATCCTCGTCGTGGGGGACGAGGCCGACGCGCGGGTCTTCCTGCGGGGGGCTCTCACGGCGCGCGGCGCATCTGTCGTCGAAGCGTCGTCCGCCGACGCGGGGCTCGTCGAGATCGAGCGCTTCCGCCCGGATGTCCTGGTGAGCGACGTCGCGATGCCGGGACGGGACGGATTCGGCCTCATTCGTGCCGTTCGCAAGCTCGCGGCCGATCGCGGCGGCAGAACGCCTGCGATTGCGCTGACCGTGGATGGCCGAGAGCTGGACGGAGAGCGGGCGTTCGCGGCGGGATTCCAGCGGCACGCGCCGAAACCCGTCGACGTGGATCGGCTGGTGTCGATGGTGGCCAACCTCGGCGGGATCTCGTTTGGGGAGTCCGTAGCAGCCACGGGGGTCTGACCGGTTCGGGCACGGGCAGGGGCACCGGGGAGACCACAGGCCGAAGCTTTGCTCGGGCTGGGGGTGGACAGGTACGCTGAGGTCTCTTGCGAGATCCGTCGTTCTACGTGTCAAGCCTCCTCGAGCTCGCGTCTGCGAGCCCGAATGATCGCCGTGGCCTGTGGCGCCAGGCGATGGCGGCGCTTTCTCGCGCACCGACGGAGGGCGGCCCGGGGCCGCTCGAAGGCCTCCATCCAGACGTCCTCCTCAAGGGCGTTCAGGTGGCGCTCGCCAACGGGCTCGTCGACGATCTCGACTGGCTCTCGCCGCACGCTGCCGGCATCGCGCTCTACGCGCTAGCGGCGGCGCTGCCCGTCGGTTTCGAGCAGCGCGAGCTCGGTCGTCGCGTTCTGGCGCGGATGCTTGCCGGCAACGCCGAGACCTTCACGGCGATGGTCACGATCATGGCTCAGACGGGCGGCAAGGGCCTGTCGTCGGCGGCGATTCGCGCGCGCGTCGGCCTCGTCGCCGAGCTGCCCATCTCCCACGAGATCGCCGACGGCCCGCTCGCGCTGGCGCTGGTCAGCCGCCGCGAATACGCGCGCGAGTGGGTCGGCGCGCCCTCTACACGCTCGCTGCCTGCACGGCGGCTCGCCGCGAAGATCCTCGAGCGCGCCGCCCGCGAGGCCGCCCGCCGCGCGCAGATGGGCGATCCACATGCGCTTCGCGTCTTCGTCGGCGATACGGTTCGCATCCCGTACAACCGGCTCCTCGCCGACCGCGAGCCGCTCGTCTGGCGGTACGTCGCCGTTGCGCGTGGGCTGTGCGCCGGCTGGGTGCCCGAGCTCAAGACGCAGATCCTGGACAGCCTGAAGGAAGGCCTCAGCCCGACGGAGTGGCGTCGCGCGGCGGCGTCGCTTGCCGCCTACGGCGCCGTGCGGCCCGACGAAGCCGTCAAGACGACGCTCGCGCTCGTGAAGCGGGGGTTCTTCACGTGGGAGGATCCCGCGAGCGCAGCGTCGTTCGTCTGGGGCATCTCGCGGACGATCGAATCGGAGCCCGAAGCCGCGACGAAAATGCTCGACGCGCTCCTCTCCGTAGCCGCCCCCGAGGTCGCCGAGGCGATCGCCGAGCTTCGCTTCGAATGCGGCACTTCGAAGGTCGTCGACCGCGCGATGAAGAAGGCGCTCGCGCTGCTCACCGGGGACAAGGCGAGACCGCGGGGCGAGGATGACGGCGCCGACGCCCTCTTCGAGGACATCGCGCTCGATCTCGACCCCACCGCGAGAGTGCGGCCGAGCATCCGCGCACAGGTCGCTTCCGCGCTCGATGCGTTCGTCGCCGGTGGCGCGCTCGCCGCCTACACGCAAGCGCGCGGCACGCTCACCTCGGCCAAGTCGAGTATGGATGCGCTCGAGCTCGCGGCGAAGGACGGCGACGAGGAGGGGATCTCCGGCACTGCCGCGCGCCGCACGGCCATGGTGGGACTGCGCGATCTCGCGGGAGGCCTGCTCGAGCGTCACGTCATTGCAGACATGGTGAAGCTCGGCGGTGCCGGTGAGCAGGTGCGCGCCGTCGAGGACGGATTCGACGCGATCCGCGAGCGTCTCGGTGAGTGGATCGTGACGTGCGAGGGGCCGACCGTGGTCGGCGCCGGAGGCGCGCAGCCGACGCACACCACGCTCCGGTTGCGGCGGCTTCGTGCCCTCTTGCACCTCGTCGACGGTGATCTCGGCGAAGCGACGGAGGCGCTGGGGAGAGGAGCGCGCCCCAACGATCACGAAGGCGCGGACGTGCAGCGCGCGAAGCGGCTGCGTGGGCTCTGGCTCCGCACCGTCAAGGCGCTCCTCGAGCACTTCGAGCAGGAGCCGGCCCCGGCGCTCAAGCGGACACTGCTCGCGTGCCTCTCTCGCGCGCTCGACGCGCTCGTGCGACTCGGTGTCTGCGACGTCGTCGACGCGCTGCTCGCGCTCTCGCAGCGGATCCGTTCGACGAATGAGTTCGAGACGCTCGCCGAAGCATCCATGGACCCGGACCTGCGGCACGTCCTCTCCCGGTATGCGCGCTTCTTGCGCGACTCCGACGCGACCAAGCCGATCAAGAAGAAGCCGTCCGACCCGAAGGACTCGCTCTTCCCGCCGTCGATCGCTCCCGAAGGCGCGACGCTCGCGCAGGAGCGGCTGAAGACGCTCGACGATCTCGCGAACGAGCTCGCGCCGGAGGCCTCGGCGCGGAGCGAGGCGCTGCGTACCGTGCTGAGGCGACTGCACGCGGCGCTGACCGCGATCGCGCAGGTCCGTTCGCTGCGGGCGCTCTCCAGCTCGGACGGGAAGGACGCGGACGTCATCGAGGCCGTCGACATGTGGGTCGGTGCGCTCGCGCAGATGTGCGTCGGCGCCCGCGGTCGACTCGACCCCGCGCTGCCCGCGGTCTCGACGGCGCCACCTCAGCCGAAGCTCCTCCGCGACGCTGTGGCGAACGTGCTCGCGGGCACGACGGCGAAGCTCACGGACGACGTGCTCGCCCCCGCGATCGACGAGCTCCTCGGAGGCTTGCCGCCGGGCATCGCGCGCCTTGCCGCGGGCATCCTCTGGACGCTCGCCGCGCTGCCCGCCGAGCTTCCCTCGCATGAGGCGATTCCAATGAGCGTCGCCGAGCAGCTGCCCGCCTGGTTACCCGCGCGCCGGACGATCGGCGGGTTCTATGTCGTGCGCTCGCTCGGCGTCGGCGGTACCGCCTCGGTGTTCGTCGTGAACCGCGTCGAGGATCGTCACGAGCAGAATGCGGAGCGCTTCGCGCTCAAGGTCCCCGATTACAACGCGACCGCCGCGCGGTCGGTGTCGGAGGAGGCCTTCTTCAAGCTGTTCCGCGAGGAGGCGTCGGCGCTCATCATGCTTCCGAATCACGCAAATCTCGCGCGCTTCGTGACGTTCGACCTTGCGGCGCGGCCGTTGCCGATCCTCGTCATGGAGCTCGTCGAAGGCGTGACGGTCGAGCGTGTCATCGCGCAGAAGACCTTCGACATGCGCCGGTGCCTGAAGGCGCTCGACGACGTTCTCGCGGGACTCGAGGCGATGCACTTCGCGGGGCTCGGGCATCTCGACATCAAGCCGTCCAACGTCCTTCTGCGGAAGGGAGAGCAGGGCGTGCTGGTGGACTTCGGCCTCTCCGGCCGAAAGATCCGCACGGGCTGCGGTACCGGGCCATACGGCGCGCCCGAGGTCTGGGGCGTCGTCCCCGACGATTTTCAGTATCCGACGCCCATGGCCGCAGACATCTACGCCTTCGGGTGCCTCGCGTTCGAGATGCTCACCGGCAAGGTGCTCTTCGACGCACCCAACGAGGTCACGCAGATCACGATGCACGTCGCGCACGACGGCTCGCCGGCTCCGATGCGCACACTGATCGCGAACCCGGAGGTCGGACCGCTCGCGGAGGTGCTCGTCGCGACGCTGCGGCGCGATCCCCGTCGTCGTCCGACTGCGGAAGAGCTCCGGAGCGACATCCGCGCGGTCGCGTCGATGGTCGAGGACGCGAAATGGCCGGTGGCGCTCGGCAGCGACCGCGCCGCGGGCTAAGAGATCTCGATGCCTCTCGCTCCTGTCGGCGGTCCCCCGGACCCGGACGGCAAGGACTGCGTGGCCTGCGGCCGGTGCTGTCATCACGAGCCGCGCACGGTGCATCTGCTCGAGGCCGACGAGGCGCGCATGGGCAAACGCCTCCTGGAGCTCTACACCGACCTCGAGACCAGGCCGCCGTTCATGCGCTTCGTCAAGAACGCGGGTGATCGCTGCGGTGGTCTCGACGTCTCGGTCCCGGGGCAGTACCCGTGCGCGATCTACGCGTCGCGTCCGGAGGACTGCCGCATCGTGGAGCCGGCGTCACCGGCATGCCTCGAGGCGCGCGCGCTCGGACACCTCGGGATCAGCCTCGACTTCTCGTGCCCGCGTTGAGCTGGGCGCCGATCGCGATTGGATTTTACCGAGGTCCACGTGGACTGCGAGGATGAGGCAGAGACGCACTCTTGTGCTCGTCTGCGTCGCGTTCGCGTTCGCGGTCGTCGAGGCCTCGAGCCCGTAGCTCGACACGACATCTCGGAGAGGTATGGCCGTCGTCCCGAAGAAACGTCGCTGCAATACTCAGCTGCGAAACGAGGCAAGGAGAAAGCTCGCCCTCCGCGCGGCGCGCCGTCTGCGCCATTCACCTGCGACTCGCGCCTTTGTTCGAGGTCTTGCAGTCGGCCGCGTCGGCGGACGCCGAGCTCGGTCGGCCGGCGCCGCACGGCCGCGACCGTGCTCGCATTCGCGCTTCTTATCCGCTCCAACTTGCTGCGCGGGGTAAACTCCATGCGCTCCACCCGCCCACTTTGAGAGAGGCCTCCATGTCCCGAACATCCTTCCTCGTTGGTCTCCCTCGCGTGACGGGGCTCGTCGCGCTCGTCGCGGGCGTGTGCGGTGCCGGAGTGTTCGGAGGAGCGTGTAGCTCGACCTCGACGAACGCAGGCGCCGATGGCGGCCCTGTCGTGACGGGGCCCGACGCCTTGGACGGCAGCGTATCGACCGTCGAAGGAGGTAACGGCCCGCTCGGCTTCGCGCCGTCGAACGTCGACCTCAGCGGGATCGATCTCTCGAAGGTCGGTGCCTTCGTCGTCGACGCCGCCTGCACCATCAACACGGACATCAACCTCGCGTCGTGCGGTGACGGAGCGAGCGTCCTCGGGTTCAAGGTCGCGACGCAGAACGACGGGACCAAGGTGGGCGTCTATGTCGCGCGCTCGATGACCATCCCCGCAGGCAAGAGCTTGACGGTGGAAGGATCGTTGCCGCTCGTCTTCATCGCGCTCGAGACGATCAGCATCGGCGGCTCGCTCGACGGTAGCTCGCGAGAGGACGTCGGTATCGCCGGCGGCCGGACCCAGAAGACGAAGCGCACCAAGGGGGCTGGCCTCGGCGGCGGCGGTGCGGGGACGGCAATCGCTGCGAGCGGCGGTGGGTCGTACTGCGGGATCGGTGGCGCGGGCGGCGCGGAGATTGGAGCGGTGACTCCCGGCGGTGCGGCCTACGGCACGCCGGAGATCTCGCCGCTTGCGCCGGGCTCCTCGGGAGGCGCTGCGGACGACTCGGGGGGCAGCGGCGGCGGTGCGATCCAGCTCGTCGCGGGAACGTCGATCACGATCGAAGCCACGGGGGCCGTGGCCGTCGGCGCAGGCGGTGGTGGATTCGGCGGCATCAGCGGACAGGAAGCCAATGGAGGCGGGAGCGGCGGAGCGATCTTGATCGAGTCGCTCGCCGTGACCGTGGCCGGAACGCTCGCCGCCAACGGAGGCGGTGGCGGGGCGGGGACGTCCGCGGACGTCGGGGCGGCGCCGCCGCTCTCTCCGGGCGGTGCCAACGCGACGCCGAACGCGACACCGGCGGCAGGCGGCAAGGCGGGCGTCGGCCCGTCCTCGGGCGGCAACGGGAGCGCGGCCGCGTCGGTGGACGGAACCGCAGGCGCGTTCACTGCGGGCAATGCCGCCGGCGGCGGTGGTGGTGGCGCGGGGCGGATCCGCATCAACACGAAGTCCGCGCGGGCGACGCTGAGCGGCACGCTCTCGCCGTCGGTTGCGACGGCCTGCGCAACGCAAAGCACGGTCCACTTCAACTACACGCGCTGACGCGTTCGGTTCCTAACGCCGGCGCAGCTTCTCGACGCACGCATTCCCGAGGGCGGCCTCGAGCGCCTTCGTGCTCGAGAGGAGCTCCTGGGAGTGCGGCGGGTCGACTCGCACCACGCGCGGGCGTTGCTCCGGCGTCATGGGCTCCAGCGTGATCAGCACGCGATGCGACGCGAGGTCGACGGAGAGTGACCGGAGCGTGACGCCGGGCTCGCGCGCCTCGAGCCACAGGCGGAACGGCGCGGCCAGCGCGAGGATCGAGAGCGCCTCCGCGCCACGCAGATCCACGCCCGGGCCCGCGAAAGGACAGCCCGCCTCGTCGCGCGCGGGCAGCGCCCGCACGTGGTCCTCATGGAAGCGAAGCTTGTACGAGGCGAGCGGGAGCAAGATCACGCAATCACGGAGAGGCGCACCGGGCAGGTCGCCTCACGAGGAGGCTCGCGAAGCGAGGGCCTTCGCTCCAAAGACAGCCTCGGCGAGCTTGCCCGAGACGTCCCACTCGATGAGCTCGTTGTACCCACCGATGGGCGTCGCCGCGACGAAGACGATCGGGAGCTCGTCCTCCTTGCACTTCGCCTCGCGCAGGACGAACGCCTTCGTCGCTACGTCGACCTCGAGCGCCGTGAACGCGATCGATTTCGCCTCGAGCGCGTCCTTCATGCGCCCGAAGAGCCGCGCGTTGCGGTCCTTCTCGAAGTAGATGATGACCGGCGCCGGCTCGCGCGCGCCCGGCTCGGCCTTGACACCACGTAGCGCATCCGCGCGCAGCTTCGCGAGCCGCTTTCCACCGTTGCGACGGCGCTCGAGCTCGTCCGCCGAGCAGATCGGCTGGCCGAAGACCAGGTTCACGCGGCGCGCGAGATCCTTGGGCAGACGGACGGGCAAAAAACCGTCGCCGACGGGGGTGGTGATCACGCGGTGGAGCGAGGTACGGACGCGGTCGAACATGGCGGCGCAACCCTTGCGCACCCTCCCGGCTCCGTCAAGTCGGCCGGGCCGCTCACGGAAGAGCGACGATGAAG
>JAYSXP010000635.1:0-23027 GCA_043717125.1 Polyangiaceae bacterium
GGGGC
The DNA here is from genome assembly GCA_043717125.1 of Polyangiaceae bacterium. Classification (GTDB taxonomy): domain Bacteria; phylum Myxococcota_A; class Polyangia; order Polyangiales; family Polyangiaceae; genus Labilithrix. The sequence continues at coordinate 6 of JAYSXP010000635.1, forward strand.
CGCCGATCTGGGCGCGCGGGCCGCTGAGAAGCTCACGCGCGAGCGCGACCTCCATGAGATCGAGGCCCGATGACATGATGACCTGCTTCAGCGCATCGTCGGCGCCCTTCGCATCGCCGCCGATGCGTCGATCCATCGCCGTGTAGAAGAGGGCCTCGGTCTTCTGCGTCGGGCTCTGCGCGGCGGCGACGAGATCCGCCGCCTTCAGCTTGCCGGCGCCGAACGCCGCGACGCGGCCGATCCAGCGCGGATCGCCGGCGGCATCGCCGAGCACCCTTTCGGCGATGCTCTCGGCGCTCGCTGGGAAGGCCTTCTGCTGCCGTTCGAGGACGCGAACCCACATCGCATAGTAGACGAGGTCCTCGCGCGGGAGCTCGGCGCCGAGACCGCGAGCGAGACCGTCGCGAGCGCCCGCGAGATCGCCCTTCACGAACGCGCGGCCGACGATCTGACCGATGGTCGCGGCCGCCTGATGCTTGTCGCGAGGCGCCGCTTCGAGCGCGCGTTCGAGGGCCTTCATCGCGCTGGAGCGCGCGCCCTTATCCCCGAAGCGATCGAGCGCGCGAGCGATCAGTCGCTCGATGCGCGCGCGGTCGTCGCCCTCGGCAGCGCCGCGGGCCGTCGCCAGATCACGGAGCGCGTCGGCCAGCGGCTTTCGCGCGCCGTTCGCGTCACCCTGCTCGCGCGTGAGGTCGCTCTGGAGGAGGAGCACCTCGCCACGCAGCGCGGGATCCTTCACGACGTCGTCGGCGGCGAGCGCCTCCTTGATTCGCGTCTCGGCGACCTTCACCTGACCGTCGTGCCAGTCGAGGCGCGCGAGCGAGAGGAGAACGCTGCCCGCCTTCTCGCGATCGATCGACGCGGTGAGGAGCTTGCGGGCCTCGTCGAGCCGACCTTCGCGGATCTCGATCTCGCCCATCATGCCGTAGACGCGCGCGGGGCTTGGCTGCGTCTTCTTCTGGGCGTCGGCGGCGGCGAGGATCGGAGCGGCCGCGCGGAACGTGCGGCGGACGGTGTCGGGCTCCTCGGCCTCGAGGCCGCGGCCCATCGCCTGCATCGTGATCGCGAGGGAGAGACCGAGGATGCGCGGGTCCTTCTGGGCCTTCACGGCATCGACGAGGATCGCGGGGGCAGCCTCGCACATCCCGAGGTCGACGAGCATCGCTGCGACGAACGCTGCGGGCTCGGGCGACGTCGAGTCGAGCCGGTAGGCCTCGGCCGCGGCGGCGAACGAGGCGACGCGCAGGAGCTCCGAGTCACGACCGAAGTCTTCGTCCTCGTTGTGCGCCTGACGCGGCGGTGGACGGAGCATCCGGGCGAGCTCGAGCCAACGGTCGGACTCGGGCTTCTCGATGACGGCCTCGAGCGCATGGACGAGCTCGGGCCGCGCGACGTCTTTCACCTTGTCGATCGCGCCGAGCGCGCCCTGCGGGTCGGCGTTGCGAAGGTGGATCGCCGCGAGCACCGTCGCGCCTGTCTCCAGCGCGCGGACGGCCTCCAGCCCTTCCTCGCGGGTGACTTGCGTGCCACGAGCGCGGCGCGCCGTGCGGACGGCCGCAGCCTTCTCGATGAACTCCATCGTGCGCGCGACAGCCTCGTCGCGCGCCTCCTGGCTCGGCTCGAGCAGGTGGCGCGTGACGGCGGCGGCCTCGAGCGCGCCAGCGGTCTGCATGACGCCGCCGCCGGCGGTGTCGCGCGTCCACGCGGAGATGGCCTCGAGGTGAGCCTTGATCTCGGCCTTCTCCCTGGGCGGAGAGATGCGCATGAGCATCTCGTACGTGGCGCGTGCGCGGCCCTCGTCACCACGCTTCGCGAACTCGTCGGACGCGGACTGGAGGGCCTCGAGCCCGGACGACCCGAGCATCTCGGTCTTCAGCTCACCGGAGTGTACGAGGTACATCGCGCCCTGGAGAGACGAGACGGCGCGGTCGCGGTCCTTCGACTTGAAGCGCGCAGCAACGCGGACCATCTGCCGACCAACGACGCCCTGGAGCCGCAGCTGCCGCTCGCGGCTGTTCGGCTCGCTCGCGAGGAGATCGCGGACTGCGCCGGCGAACGCCTCTTCCCCCACCTCGGTGCCCGCGACCGTCGCGCGCTCCGCGTTGTACGCAGGCTTGCCGTACCGACCGCGGCCGGGCCCGCAGGCCGAGACGGAGAGCGGCGCAAGCACGAGGAGAAAGAGACACGCGGCCCGACGCATGGAGGTTACCAGTCTATCTCGCTCCGGAGGGCCGGGGCGCTCTTATCTCGTCCGGAACGACCAGAACCGGCGGAGTCCCTTCGCTGAACGGTTCCTCGTCCGCCGCATCCCGGTTCTCGGTAGCCTCTTTCTTGCCATGCCCCACGCGCATCTCCTCGTCGTCGACGACGAGCCCTCGATCCTCACCACCCTCCAGAAGGCACTGACGCTCGAGGGGTACGCCGTCGATGTCGCTGGCGGCGTGAAGGTTGCGGACGAAAAGCTGAAAAAGCGGACCTACGACCTCTGCCTCTTCGACGTGCAGCTGCCGGACGGAGACGGCATCAACCTGCTCGCCCAGATCCGCGCCGCAAAGAACGAGGTGCCCGTCATCATGATGAGCGGGCACGCGACGATCGATACGGCGGTGAAGGCGACACGCCTCGGCGCGATGAGCTTCCTTGAGAAGCCGATCAACACCGACGCGCTGCTCATCGCCGTCGAGACGGCGTTGCGCCTGCAGCGTGCCGAGAGCGAGGCGCGTGAGCTGCGTGCCGCGAGCGGCACGACCGGCGAGCTCGTCGGCGAGAGCGCGGCGATCAAGAAGCTCGTCGAGCAGATTTCCCGGGCGGCGAAGAGCTCCGCGAGCGTGCTCGTGACCGGCGAACGCGGCACCGGCAAGGAGCTGGTCGCCCGCGCCATCCACATCCTCTCGCCGCGCGCGAAGGGGCCGCTCGAGAAGCTGAATTGCGCGGCTCTGCCGAGCGAGCTCATCGAGAGTGAGCTGTTCGGCCACGAGGTCGGCGCCTTCACGGGCGCCACGAAGCAGCGACGCGGGAAGTTCGAGCGCGCGAGCGGGGGCACGCTCTTCCTCGACGAGGTCGGCGACATGCCGCTTCCGATGCAGGCGAAGCTTCTCCGTGTCCTGCAGGAGCGCGAGATCGAGCGTGTCGGCGGAAGCGAGACCATCAAGGTCGACACACGCGTCGTCGCCGCGACGAACCGCGACCTCGTGAAGGCGTCGGAGTCCGAGGCGTTCCGCCCCGACCTCTACGATCGACTGAACGTCGTCCCGCTCCACATTCCGCCGCTCCGCGCGCGGCGCGACGACATCCCGCTCCTCTCGCGCCACTTCCTCGCGCTCGCGGCAAAGGCCAACGACCGCCCGGGAATCCGCATGGAGGACGACGCGATCCAGGTACTTGCATCCTACAGCTTTCCCGGGAACGTCCGTGAGCTGCGCAATCTCACCGAGCGGCTCGTCATCCTGACGCCCGACGACTTGATCCGCGCGGCCGACGTGCGCGCGGTGCTCCCGGGCGGCACGGCACCGAAGGCGCAGGGGCTTTACCGTGTGGGCGTTCCGTTCCGCGTGCTCGTCGAGGAGGCCGAGCGGCAGATCATCCAGGACGCGCTCACGCACCACGGCGGCCAGATGGCCGCGACGGCACGCGCGCTCGATCTGGAGCGCAGCCATCTCTACAAGAAGGCGCGGGCGCTCGGCCTGCGCGGCGCGGAGAAGGGCGAAGAGGACGAGTAGCCCTTCGACGCGCGAAACCTGTCGGCCGCGGTGATCGAGCCCGCGAAGATGGGAAAGAACGGGCAGGGCAAGCGCTCGCAAACGATACGTTGGCTCCGGATCGTCTATCCTCGCGTTCGATGTCGACGTCGCTGAGGGACTCGATGCCGCCGGGCGTCGGTGACGTGCCGGAGATGGACACGATCTGGGGCACGTTCGTCGACCCGAAAGTCGAGCGCGACTTCGTGAAGGAGAACTTCGCGGTCGCGGTGCAGAAGTACGTGCGCTTCAGCGTCACCGTGAGCTTGCTCTCCTTTCTCGCCTTCGGGATCCACGACGCGCTCGTCATTCCGGAGGTCCGCGCGAAGGCGTGGGCCATCCGCTTTCTCTTCTGCGGGCCGATCGCCGCGCTCCTCATCGCGTTCGTCTTCAAGAACCAGAAGCACGAGCGGCACCAGCCCGCGATGCTCGTGTTCGGCCTCACGGTGAACACCGTCGTCCTCTGGATCGGCGCCATCGCCCCGCCCGCGGGGTACTTTCTCTACACGGCGTACGCGATGGTGTTCGTCACCGTGGGGCCATTCCTCGCGCGCATGAACATGAAGACGCAGCTCGGCTACACGCTGCTCACGCTGGTGCTCTTCAACGCCTTCGATCTCGCGCTCGCGCACGCTGCGGGGACCGTCGTCTTCTCGGTCAACCTGTCGACGTTCACGCTCGGAGCCGTCGGTGCGCTCGCCGCGCGCGAGCTCGATCGCCAGAACCGCCTCGCGTTCGTCCAGCGCCGCATCATCCGCGAGCAGATGGCCGCGCTCGACGCCGAGCGGCGCCGCAGCGAGACGCTCCTCCTGAACGTGCTCCCGCGCCGCATCGCCGATCGCCTCAAGAAGGACCCCGGCGTCATCATCGCGGACCGATTCGCCAGCACGACGGTGCTCTTCAGCGACATCGTCGGGTTCACGCAGATGTCGACGCAGCTACCCGCCGACGAGCTCGTGAGGCGCCTGGACGACATCTTCACCCGCTTCGACGGGCTCGCCGATCAGCTCGGCCTCGAGAAGATCAAGACCATCGGCGACGCGTACATGGTCTGCGGCGGCGTTCCGCTCGCGCGCTCCGACCACGCGGAGGCGGTGTGCGAGATGGCGATCCGCATGCGCGACTGCGTCGACGAGATCGCGGCGGAGCTCGGGAGCGATCTGCGCGTGCGGATCGGCGTGCACACCGGCCCGGTCATCGCCGGGGTCATCGGGAAGAACAAGTTCATCTACGACGTCTGGGGTGACACCGTGAACACGGCGAGCCGCATGGAGTCCCACGGCGTGCCACGCGCGATCCACGTCTCCGACGCCACGTTCGAGGCGACCAGGGGGCTCTTCGACTTCGAGAGCCGCGGGACCATCCACGTGAGGGGCAAGGGAGACATGCAGACGTACCTGCTGCTGCGCAGGAAGGTGGAGTCCGGCGAGCGCAGCGCGGCGCCGCCGGAGGATCCCGCGGGCGGCTGATTCGCTCGCGCGCGACCGGGCCGAGCGCGGTCATCGCCGCGCTCTATCAGTCGCCGTTTGCGGGCTCCGGCATCGGCGTGCCGCGGCCCTTCTTGTAGTCTTCGAGGACCTCGCACGCCATCGTGACGCCGTGCGCGCAGCCCTTCGTCGCGAAGCGCGTGCCGCGCGCGACGTCGATGTGGAACGGCGCGGGGTCGCCCCGGCGATGGCTTCTCCCCGTGAGATAGCTGTCCGCGTAGAGGGCGATGTCCCTCCCGTACTCGCCCGTGGGGGTCCACCACGGACGCGCCGCGATGACGAAGAGCGCGGCCACGCCGGCCGCAAGCGCGAGCCAGCCCTTCGACCTCGCGGGAGAGCTCGACGTGAAGAGCCACGCGCCGAGGGAGCCAACCACGAGGCCGCCAAAGTGCGCCGCGTTGTCGAGATGGATCTGGAACCCGATCGCCGTCCAGATGCCGACCTGGATCGCGACCGAGCGCACGCCGCGATCGGCCCAGAAGGCCGCCCAGGTCGGGAAGCGGCGACGGCGGATCGCGAACGTCGCGCCGAGCACGCCGAAGAGGGCCCCGGACGCGCCGGCCGAGATGTGGGCGCCGAACAGAATTCCGCTCACGACGCTGGCGCATCCGCCGGCCACGCCGCTCAGGAGATAGATGAGGAGGAAGCGCCACTTCCCTATCGTGCGCTCGAGCGAGGTGGCCCAGCCGATCGCCATGTAGCTGTTCATCAGGATGTGAACGAGCCCGATGTGGAGGAACATGCACGTCGCGACGCGCCAGTACTCGCCGGCCCACACGTGGAGAGGCTCGGCCGCGCCGAAGCGCAGCAGCGTTCCCTCGTCGGTCGTGCTGCCCTCGTGCTCGGCCCACCCGAAGACGGCGAAGTTGATCGCGACGATCGCGAATGTCACGGGCGCCGAACGCGCTCGGTCGAAGAGGCTCGGCTCCTCCGGTGTCACGCGCGGGCCAGTCCCAGGGCGCGGTTCGGTTGGGTCGGACATCGCCCCCTAGACTATACTAGGTACGTGGCGGGCCTCGCCTGGACCCCAGAGCTGAGCCGCTGTGTTCGTACGCTGTCGACTGGACGCTCTGGTCCCTCTATGATCGTGGCCGATTAGATGTCGATTGACGCAATTCGCTTCTTCGCCGCGACCGACGTAGGCAACGTCCGCGAGCACAACGAGGACAATTTTCTCGTCGACAAGAAGCTCTCTCTCTTCATGGTCGCGGACGGCATGGGCGGCCATGCCGCCGGCGAGGTCGCGAGCGCCATCTGCGTCCGCACGATTCACGAGGAAATCAAGCGAGAGAAGGACCTCCTCACCGACTTCGTGGCCGGCGCGCGCGGCGGATCGCGGGTCACCAACAAGGACATCCTCTCGCTGATGGAGCACGCGGTTCACCGCGCCTGCCTCCGGATCCACGAAGAGGCTCAGGCCGATCCCGCCAAGCGCGGCATGGGCACGACGCTGAGCGCGCTCATCATCCTCGGGACGCGCGGCTTCATCGCGCACGTCGGTGACAGCCGCATCTACCTCGCTCGTGGCGGCGGCGTGCAGCAGGTGACGGAGGACCACACGGTCTTCAACGAGCTCGTGAAGCGCGGCAAGCTCTCGCGCGAGCAGATCGAGAAGGTCGGTCACAAGAACGCGATCACGCGCGCGGTCGGCGTCTACGAGCGCGTCGACGTCGACACGCTGATGATCGAGGTCCTCCCCGGCGACCAGTTCCTCCTCGCGAGCGACGGGCTCACCGGCTACCTGGAGACGACCGAGGAGCTCACCTCCTACGTCGCGCAGGACGGCGACAGCGCGACGAAGGCGCTGGTCGACCTCGCAAAGGGGCGAGGTGGCAAGGACAACATCACGGTGGTCCTCGTTCGTCTCGGCGGAGAGGCGAAGGACGACGAGCGCGCCAAGCGCCTCGCCCTCAAACGCGAGGTCCTGGGCCGGATGCCGCTCTTCGCGCGGCTCGGCGATCGCGAGCTCCTCCGCGTCATGCAGGCGGTCGAGGTTCGTGGCTACGACGACCACGCCGTGGTCATCCGCGAGGGCGACAAGGGCGACGAGCTCTTCATCGTGCTCAGCGGAAAGGTCAACGTCTCGCGCGGCGGCGAGACGCTCACGCGGCTCGGCGCAGGTGAGCACTTCGGGGAGATGGCTTTGATCCGCGCCGTCCCGCGCTCGGCGACGGTCACCTCGGACGGAGGCGCCGAGCTGATCATCATTCGCCGTACCGATTTTTTCGAGCTCTTGCGCAGCGAGCACGAGATCGCCGTGAAGATGCTCTGGCAGTTCCTCGGCGTCCTTGCGGATCGGCTCGATCAGACATCGAGCGAGCTGCGTCACGCAAAGCAGGAGCTCAACGCGTCCGACATCACGGACGACGCGACCGTCGAGATCTTCCCCGGGATCGAGGGGAGCGAGCACGCGGCGCCCTTCGGACGGCGGTAGGGTGAGGCGCGGGGGGATCGTGATCCTCGTGGGGATCGTGGGGTTGGGCGGCGGGTGCGACGGAAAGCGGGAGGGAGGCGCGGACGCGGGGGCGCCTGCTGCGAGCCCGAGTGCGAGTGCGAGTGCGACGACCAGCGCTCCCTCGCATACGGTTTCGGGCACGGGCGCGGGCACGGCGAGAGACGGGGGTATGGCGATCTGTAAGGTGATGGCCAGCGAAGGGGGGCCGGCGGCCAGTGCGGACGCGACCGGGTGGCTCGACGTGGCAGCAGGCGCGAATTTCACCGTGCGGACGCTCGAGACCGGGCGGGAGCTGCGGTTCGAGGGGCCCGGCAGGATTCGCGCGTGCGCCGATGACGTGGCGCTCGTCGCCGAGGGGTCGGCGGTCGGCCTTCCCGGGAGCGGCGAGGCACCCGGGGCCGAGCAGTGGGCCGCGACCGCGTGCGGAGCCGTGCGGTGGGCCTCCGGGGTCCATCGCTTCACGGGCGCTCGCGATGTGTGCAAACTGCAATCATCTCAGGGCTCGGCGCACTTCTATCTGGCCGAGGACGTGACGGCCGAGGACGTCGCCGTCGACGGCGGCGCCCCCCTCGCGGATGCCGGCTCGGCCGCGGACAAGGCCGGCTGGCGGCGTGTCGACGCCCGCCGCGCCCTCCGCCTCCGTGGCCGCGGCCCGCTCGACACGCCGGCGGCCGTGAAGTTCTCTCTCGCCTCGTGCGAGCGCGCCGCGCAGACCGTCCAGCGCCTGGCCACGAGCCTGACGAGCGGCGACGCGGGCTCGGGAACGACCGGCGAGCTTGCCATGGAGTCGGTCGTCGCCCGGGGAATCGCGCGGGCCGCCTGCTCGGTCGCGGCGGTCCGGGTCGCGCTCTCGGGTTCCAGGGCGCCCGATCAGACGCGCCTCGACGCGGCCAATGCGAGCTGGCGTAGCCCGCGCTGAGCCGCGTTTTCGCGCGTCTCTCCTCGTTCATCGAAGGTGACGGCCCGCGAAGAAGGGTGTTACCTTGCGCAGGGATGCGCGTGTTTCGGCTCAGGATCCTCGCAGCGTTCGGCGCGTTCGCGACGACGCTTCTGACCGGCCTTTCCGGGCTCGAGGGGACGGCGCACGCCGAGGAGCCGGTGTCCGCCCTCGAGCCGCGCCTCCTCAACGAGACCGGCGAGAACACGACGGTCATCGACGCCTTCGACAAGGACGATCCGTTCGACGCAAACCTCCTCCTCACCTTGCGCCAGCAGTGGAAGGCCGCGAACATCCGCCGCGAGACGTCGCTCTCGCAGGGCGCGCTGTCGAGCGGCGGCTTCGTCTCGCGCAACGAGAACGTCGCGACGTACAGCCAGAGCACCACGACCCTCGAGATCGGCGCGGACGTCGGCATCTTCCGCGACCTCGCGCTCTCGTTCCGGCTGCCGCTCGTCCTCGCCGACTCGCGCGAGCTCGGCGACCTCAACGGCTCGGCCGCAAACCCGCAGCGCCTCCAGGACACGACCGGCGATCAGCTCTTCAACGTTCCGTTCAAGAGCCCGACGCGCAGCGGCGTCGACTGGTTCGGCGTCGCGCTGAACTACGCCATCTTGAACCAGGTGCGCGACCCGTCGTACCCCACGTGGGTCGTCGGGGCCGAGTCGCGGTTCGCCATCGGCCCGCGCATGCACGCGTGCAACGACAACGCTCCGATCAAGTGTCCGGATCCGGCGAACCCGGGCGCTCCGAGCCGCGACCCCGGCATCTCGCGCGGCATGACGACCCTCGCGCTCCACACGATCTTCTCGCGCCGCTTCGGATACCTCGAACCCTATCTCGGCTTCCGCGGCCAGGTCGAGCTGCCCCAGTCGAACAGTGACTTCGGCGCGACGAGCGACGTTCGCGGCACGCTCCTCAGCCGCCCGCCCCTCGTTGGCACGTTCACCGTCGGCACCGAGGTCTTTCCGTTCGAGAACCGCGAGGCCTTCCAGCGTCTCGGCTTCGACTTCAAGCTGCGTGGCAGCTATCACTCGCCGGGTCGCGAGTACTCCGAGCTCTTCGACGCCCTCGGCTCGTCGCAGGCGCGCTCTCTCCGCAGCCCGAACCCCGGAGCGTATCGGGCGAGCGACCAGAATTTTGGCAGCGTCGTCGATCCGAACGCCGCGAAGGTGTTCTTCACCGGCATCACCGACCAGCAGGCCTATGGGTCATTTGGCGGCGCGATGGCCGTCACCTGGCAGGCCGGCGAGTACGTGAAGTTCACGGGCGGTCTCGGGCTCACGTACGCGCAGAGCCACCTCGTCACCGCCGCAGACGCGTGTAACCCCGACCTCGGCAAGGGTGACGCCGGTGCCGCGGGTCCGTGTCGCTCCGGCGCTGCGAGCGCCGGCGGCGGCAACGCGACGGGGATCCCCAACCCGAACCATCGTCAGGTCATCGACCTGCCCGGACGCCGCTTCTCGGTCGACGACACGACGATCGTGGACCTGTGGGTCAGCGGCGTCGTGATGTTCTGACCGTGCGCTCGTCTCGCCGCGCTCGGCCCGCTCGCGTCGGTATTGCGCTTGCGTTGGGCGCGGCAGCGCTCGTCGTCGCAAACGCTCGCAACGCCGCTGCCGCCGACCCGGTCGCGCCGGCCGAATCGGAGGTGCTACCGACGCCCGAGCCGCGCGCCGCCGAGAAATCGATCGTCGTGTGGCCGACGCTCACCCCCGCGGGCGACGACGCCGGACAGGCCGCGCTGCACAAGCCTTCTCCGTCCGAGGGCCCTCTCGCCGCACGCTCGCAGGAGCTCGACGTCACCCTGCGCGACGCCGTCCAGGATCTCGGCTTCACGCTCGACGTCGCGGATCAGGGCCCGATACTCGCGCGCACCCGCGACCTCGACCTCATCGAGCGCGCCGGCAAATCGAGCTCGCGCGGCGGGCCGCAGGATCCCGGAACGTGGATCGTGAGCGCGCGGCTCGAGCCCGCGGGTGGCGACACCTTCCTGCTCCGCATCGTCGCGGTTCCACCGAAAGGCAAGCAGCTCCGCGTGCGCGTCGAGAAGGTGTCCTCCGCCGATGTCTCGGTGCGCGGGCTCGTGCTGCTCCGCTCGCTGCTCTCCACGCCAACGGGCCTCGCGCCCGACACAGGCCCGAAGCCCCAGGACTCGAACGCCTCGGGGCTGATGCCGCCGCTTCGCTCGCCGGGCCGCGCGGTACTTGCCGCAAATGCAGCACTCTTCGGGGCGTTCACCGCGTACAGCGTGCAACGCGCGAGCGGCTCGGAGGATCCTCGCCTCCTCTACCCACTGCTCACGCTCGGCACGGGCATCGGTCTCGGCGGCGCGCTGCTCGTCGCCGAGGAGTGGGACGTCGGCACTGGCGACGCATGGACGCTCGCAGGCGCAGGCTGGTGGGGCGCCGCCGCGGGCGTCCTCATCGCCAACGGACGTCACGTGCAACCGCTCACCGATCGCTACGCGTGGGGTGTCGGAGGCGGCCTCATCGGCCTATCGCTCGGGACACTCGCGCTCACGCGAGGAAAAGTGGACGAGGGCGACGCCGTCCTCGTCACGTCGGGCGCGACGCTCGGCCTCGGCTTCGGAGCGCTCGCGGAGTTCTTCTACGTCGGCGACATCGAGAGCCGCACGCCGTACACGGGCGCAGGATACGGCACGGCGATCGGCCTCGCCGCGGGCGGTACGCTCGCCACGTTCGTACAGGTGTCGGCGTCTCGCGTGATGCTCGTCGATCTCGGCGCCGGGCTCGGCGCTGCGGCGGGCGCGGCCGTCGCGAGCCCGCTCGTCTTCGAGGACATCACGCGCGAGAAGACGCGTGGCTTCATCGGCGCGACGGCAGGCGGACTCTTGCTCGGCGGCTCCATCGCCTGGTTTTTCACGCGTGAGCATCCTGAAAAGCCGGCGGCGGCGCGGCAGGACTTCCACGTGACACCGTTCGGCGGGACGGTGGGCAGCTCGGCATCGCGCGAAGGAAACGTGCCCGCTTACGGGCTCGGGCTCCGCGGCACCTGGTAGCTACTTCCTGAGGACGAGGACCTGTCCCGTGCTCCCGGTGGCCTCGACGGTCAGGTAGATCGAGGTCGCATCGACGACGAGCCCGCTCGGCGCCTTCAGCCCGACGAGGAGCTTCTCGACCTCGCCACCGCTCTTGGGCACACGCAGGAGCGACGAGTCCCTGGTCTCGATGAAGTAGACGTGCGTGGCATCTAGAGTCACGTTCGCCAACGTGTCCTCGGGCGCGCCACGATAGATGGCGACGGCCGAGGCCGAGGCCTCGCGCTTTCGCGCCACGATCTCCGCGGCAGCCGAGGTCGCGGCGCTCGTGATCCAGTAGACAAACCCGTCGTCGACCGCGATGTCCGCGGAGACCGTCGGAAGGTCGTCGTTGGCGGAGAGCGCGTAGACCGCGGTCGTCGTTCCGGGAGCAGCAGTCTCGAGGTGCTCGACGATCACGGGCTTGTCCGTAGCGGAGACCAGCCAGAACACGCTCCTCGGATCGAGATTGAGCGTGACAGGCCCGCTGTCGGGTGCGATGTCGGTGGCGCCACCGCCGTCCTTGGCCATCCGCAGGATGCGCGAGCCCTCGATGGCGAGCGTTGGATCGTACTGCAGGACGTACAAGGAGGACGCGCTCGCCGCGATCGTGTCCGCCTGTGGCTCGCCGGCGTTCCCGGTGAAGACGATGCCGCCGCCGCTCCCGTCCTTCGGGAGACGGAGTACCGCGCCTCCGTTCACCACGAAGACCGCGCCTGCCGGGTCGGGCTCCGTGACGAGCAAGCTCGCGCTCGGCGGCACCGCGCCGAGCGCCTTCGGAGCGCCCCCCGACTTCGGCACGGACCACACCATGCCGCCTGCGATCCAGTACAGCGCCGCGCCGTCTTGCGCGAGGAAGCCAGGCTTCGTTTGATTGGGCACCAGAACGGTCGGCACGCGCGTGCCTGCCTCACCGGATGAGACCTCGGTCGCGCCGTCACCGGGGCCTCTGCCCTTCTGGAGGTAGTCGAGCGACTGCGTGAGCGTGCACGCGAAGAGCATGCCGACCGCGCTGACGAACCCGATCGACGTGGCGAGCAGCCGGCGGCTCATCGGCTCGCTCGCGCGGTGAGACGCGGAATCCAAGGCGGCGGCGACGTCAGCCGAGCGGACGCTGCACGCGAATTCGTCAGCGCGGGAAACACGAGGACGGCCGTGACGACGGCCGCCACGACGCCGATCCCGAGGGACACGTCGGCGATGAGGTAGTCGCGTTTCACGGGAGCGAGCTGGTCGTCGCTGCAGCTCGGGCTGCACGAGTGGGCGAGGTCCTTCTCGGCGTCTTTCCCCGAGACCGCAAAGAACGCGAACGAACCAAGCGCAGCAATGGCAACGCCTCCGACGACATACGCAACGACAGGCACGTGCGTCGACTCGTGCGGCGGCGGAGGCCCGCTCTCGCCCTGCGGAGGCTTTGCGACGAGTGAAGCGAACTCCGCCACCACCTTGCGATTCTTCTCCCCCTCGACGACGAGGACGCGCTGTTCGACCGCCGTGCCGGAGTCGCGCTCGAAGCGGAACAGGTGCTCGCCGGGCTCGACGTCGACCGCAGCGCCCGTGAGGCGAGACGCGATGGGGCTCCCATCCATCGAGACCCTCACAGACGTCGTATCGGCGCCGGATTCGTCGCGCGCCTCGAGGACGACGGTGGGCGCGTCCTTCTCGACGAGCGCGACCTGCTCACCGCACTCCTTGCGGACGACCGTCGGACACTCGACCCGGGCGCAAGCCACGAACTTCTCGCGCGCCGCATGCGGCTTCTTCTGGTCGCGGAGCGCGAGCGCCTCTTCATGCGCGGCGAGGCAGGCGGTCTTCGCGCCGCCGCCGGGCTTCGCAGGAGGCGCGGCCGCGGCCGTCTGCGGGACGAGCGCGAGGAGAGCACCGAGCGAGACGATGCCGCGAACGCGCCGCTTCAATTGTCGACGCACTCCGGCTTGAAGTGCTTCTGCCCTTTCGCATCGATGATGTAGGGGATCTCGCAGGCCTTCTTCGGCGGCGGAGGCTTCTGCACGACCGGAGGCTTGACGACCGGCTTCGTCGGGGCCGTCGTCGAAGGTGCGGGGACCGCGGACGCGGCGGTCGAGGGCGTGACCACGTTCAAGCTCTGCGCAGGCTCCGTGGGCGTAACGGCCGCGGGAGGAGCGTCGCCACGCGTGGGCGTGAGCGCGCCGCGCGAGAGAGCGACCGCGACGCCGAGCGCGAGCGCGAGCGACACCCCGCCGCCGATCGCGAGCGCGCCGCGCGAACGCCGAGGTGGCGGCACCACCTCGGTGGACGTGCTCTGCACCGTCGAGAGCGCGGTCCCCTCCTCCACAGCGGGCAAGACGGGCGCCCTCGATAAGACCGCTCCGACAGCCCCGACGTCCGTAGGCAGCTCCGCGTTCTCGCGGCGCCGCTCCGCCTCCTCGATCGCTCGCGCGAGCCCCGGCCCCGACGACGGCAGCGCGTTCGGCATCTTGTGCGAGGCCAGCTCGAGGGACTGCACGAGCTGCGCGCGGCCTTCGAGGTTTACCTTCGCGGTCGCGGCGACCCATGCGCCGATCTCCTTCGAGCGAGGCATCGGGATCGACTCCTCGATCGCAAGCGCCATCTCCTCGGCGGTAGCGAATCGGCACGCCGGATCTCGGTCCAGACCTCGCAGCGTGATGGTCACGAGCCCTTTGGGCAGATCGGGAGCGTACTTCTGCGGGGAGTCGATCGGCAGCGTGAGGACACGCGACATCGTCTCGGCCGGCGAGTCGGCGAGGAAGAGACGCCGGCCGCACAGGAGCTCCCAGAGCACGACGGCAGCGGCGAAGATGTCCGTCCGCCGGTCGACCGCTCCGTGCTGCAGCTGCTCCGGCGCCATGTACGCCGTCTTGCCCTTGACCTGACCTTCCTCGGTCGATGTCGCGCGTGAGGCCGCCTTCGCGATCCCGAAGTCGAGCACGCGTGCGACGCCGTCGACGCCGACGAGGATGTTCTGCGGGGACACGTCGCGATGAACGATGCCGAGCGCCTCCCCGTTCTTGTCGCGCGCCTCGTGCGCGGCGTGCAACCCGTGGAGCGCCTGCGCGACGATGGCGGCCGCGAACGGGACCGGCACGCGCTGCCCGGCATTCTGCGCGACCTTGGTGAGGTGCGCGACGGAGTCGCCCTCGACGTACTCCATGATGACGAGGAGCTCGTCGTCTTCGGCAACGACGTCGAGCGTGGGAACGACATTGGGGTGACGGATCAGCGCCGCGAGCCGCGCCTCGTCGAGCAGCATCGCGACGAACTCGGGATCCTTCGCGTAGGCATCATGCAGGCGCTTGATCGCCACGGTTCGTGAAAAGCCCGCGGCGCCGAGCAGCCGACCGACATGCACGGTGGCCATGCCCCCCGCAGCGATGCGGTCGTGCACTACGTAGCGGCCGACGAGACGGCCTCTCGAGGCTGGTTGATCGCCCATGCGGACTATTGAAAAGGTACCACACGCGCGCGTGCCGACAGCCGACACGGCCGAAAAATCGAGGTTTTCGCTATTTGTTACCGCCGCCGCGCGGGCGCGGCAGGTTGTACTCGCCGAGGCGCGAGACGAGTGTGCGTCGCGAGATGCCGAGGAGCTGGGCGGCCTTCGTCTGGTTGCCGGCGCACCGCTCGAGGGCCTCTGCGATGCGCTGACGCTCGAAGGTCGCGAGATCCTGGCGGAGGCGCGCGCCCGCGGCGGCGTCTCCGACGTGCTCGCCCGCGGGCACGGCGTTCGGGTCGATCGTGTCGCCGGCGGAGAGCAGCACGGCACGCTCGATCGCGTTCTTGAGCTCGCGCACGTTGCCCGGCCACTCGTAGCTCTCGAGACGCGCGACGGCTTCGCGACCGAGGTCGAGCAGCGGGCGTCCGGCGTCGGCGCATGCCTTCGTGAGGAGGACACCCGCTATACCTTCGATCTCGGACTGACGCTCGCGGAGCGGAGGGATCTCGATGGTGATGCCGTTCAGGCGAAAGTAGAGGTCCTCGCGGAAAGCTCCTTCGGCGACGAGCGCGCGGAGATCGCGGTTCGTCGAGGCGATGAAGCGAACGTCGACCTCGCGCGCGATCGTCGTTCCGATGCGCTGCACCTCGCGCCGCTCGAGGACGCGAACGAGCTTCGCCTGGATTCCGAGCGGGAGCTCCGCGACCTCGTCGAGGAAGAACGTGCCGCCGTCGGCGGTCTCGAAGAGACCCGGCTTGTCGGGCTGGCCCGCGCCGCCCTCACCGAAGAGCTCACGCTCGAGCAGCGCCTCGGTGAGCGAAGCGCCGTCGACGCGGACGAAAGGACCGGCCGCACGACGTGACGAGCGGTGGATTCGCTCAGCGATCACCTCCTTGCCGGTGCCCGTCTCGCCGAGCACGAGGACATGGATGTTGCCGGCCGCGACGAGGCGGACGAGCCGCTCGACACGCTGCATGGGCGACTCGTTCGCGCGAGCGCCCGGCGGTGCGATCGTCTGCGAGGGAGCGCGACCATCGATGGACGCGGGCTTCTGCGAGAACGTGGGCGACGACGGCGGAACGAGCGGCATGCGCGTCGCGGGAGCGGCCGCGCCGCGAACGCCGGAGGTGCGTGCGGCGGCCGCGTCTCCACCTTGAATGACGAGAACGACCTGCCCGATCTCGATGATCTCGCCGGGCGCGACGGGGACCTGCGCGCCCGAGGCCGCCATTCGACCCGCGATGCGCGTGCCGTTCTGGCTGCCCGCGTCCTCCACCTTGGGAACGGCGCCGAGATGCAGGATCGCGTGCTTGCGGGAGACCGAGGAGTGGTCGATGCGGATGTCGCACGACGTCGAGCGACCGATCGTCAACGTGCCGGTCGGCGGGAGCGGGCGCGTGAGCGAGCCACCGTCCCAGAAGGCCTGGATGCGCGGCTGGTTCTCGCGCTCCGCGCCTTCGCGGATGTCGGCCGTGAGGTCCGTCAATGCACTCGGATCGGTTCCTTCGTGATCACCGGACGCCATCTTTGCCTCGTGGTGAGCATACGCCATGGTCGACTCTCCGTTCGGGGGGAGAGATGTGCACTTGCCCTGCCAGACGCGGTAGGGCCGCCGGATTGCGCAACGAAGGCGGAGTTGCGCCGAGGCTTGCGCAATCCGGGCAACGGACCGCGCGAGCCGGGAAGCGGAGCACGGTGGCGCTTGCGCTTGCCGGAGCGCAAGCGCGCCAGCCTGTGGATCGGTTCGAGGCCGAGCGGCAGCGACACGCGAGCCGTGGATCGGCGGTTCACCCGTTTTCGGTCCCTGAACGTCCTGAGTTGCGTTAACTATCTATTTTTACACAACTAAAATTGGCACACATGTAGCATAAACGCGGCCATGGACCGTCGTGACTCGCTCGGGCTGCTCGGGATCACGAGCGGCGCCCTCCTCTTCGGCCTCCTCTCCACGGTGGCCTGCGCGGCGCCCGTCGTCGACGAGCCCTCGAGGGGAACCGCCTCGAGCGTCACCGAGCGGCCCTTCGATCGCAACGCCGTCCTCGACGACAAGTCGATGCGTGATGGCGAGACGCTCACCGTCGCCGACGTCCAGAAGTTCCTCGACAAGACGCCGTGGGGCACGCGCTCCGCGCTCGCGAAGTACACCGAGGGCGGAAGGTCCGCCGCCGCGATCATGGTCGACGCGGCGAAGGCGCACGGCATCAACCCGCTCGAGATGCTCGTCCGCGTGCAGATGGAGCAGGGACTCGTCTACAAGACGACCGCGCCCGCGACCTCCATCTCGCTGGCGTTCGGCTGCGGCTGTCCGCACAGCTCGGTCTGCAACGACAGCTATCGCGGCTTCGCCAATCAGGCGGAGTGCGCCGCGGGCACGATGCGGCGCACGATGGACAGGGCGCTCACCGCCCCGGGCACCGTCAGCGGCTGGAGCCGTGGCAAGTCGAAGGACACCGAGGACGGCCTCACCATCGTTCCGAAGAACGCCGTGACCGCTGCACTCTACACGTATACGCCGTGGGTCGGGGAGGCCGGCGGCGGCAAGAAGGGTGTCGGCGGCGTGAGCCTTCACGCGCAGGTGTGGGATCGGTTCGCCGAGTCTGTGAGCTACGGCGCGTGGGCGTTCTCGAGCGCGAGCAGTGCCGAGAGCGCCAGCAACGGCGCTGATGCGGGCACCGCGGACTCCGCGACTGCTGATCCGGTGGAGGATCCGGCGCCGGTCGATCCGGATCCGGCGCCCGAGGCCGATGCGGGGACCGACAACGCCGATGCCGGCCCGACGGGCGACAGCCCCACTACGAACACCAAGGGCCCTGCCGAGGACGGCTCCGACGACGGCGCCATCATCGGCGAGGGAAGCACTCCCCCGTCGTCGAACGCCCCGCCTGCGCGCAGGACGACGCCTTCGAGGCCGGAGGAGCTCCCCTCGGCGAGCGACGGCGATCTCGCCAGCAAGAGCAAGTCTGCATCGGGCGGCTGCTCGACGACCGGCCACGAGGGGCGGGCGCCCGACGGTCTGCTCATCGCCGGCGCCGCTGCCCTCGCGATCGTCACGTCTCGCCGCCGCCGTCGCACGGCCTAAGCGTCGTTCCTTGCCGGCCACGGCGCTTGCAGCGACGCTCCAGTGTCCCGAACGAGACACCAGCTCGCTACGAGGAGACGACGCTGCGCGCGAACGGAACGAGGTGCTCGTTCACGGCGACCGGCTCCTCGAGGGCGGACATGTGACCGGCGCCCTCGATCATGACGAGCCGGGCGCTCGGGATGGCGCGCGCGATGTTCTCGGCCTTGTCGGGCGTGGTCGCACGATCTTCGCGGCCGCAGAGGACGAGCGTGGGGGCGCGGATGCGTTCGATCTTCGTGAGGATGTCGGTGCGGTGCACGACGACGGCGAGCGCAGCGCGGGCGACTCCCTCGCGAGCGAAGCCCATCGTCCGGCGGTAGGCGGCGTCGACGAGGTCCATGCGCTCCGAGAGCGTGCGCGGCCCGAAGAGCTCGGGCGCCACCTTGTTCAGATAGAGGCGGTAGGGCATTCCGACGCGGCGGTGGAGCGCGACGAAGGCGCGGTAGCGGATTCGCTCGGCGACGGTCTGCCTCTCGGCGCTGGTGTCGAGGAGGGCGAGGCCTGCGACCTTCGCGGGGTGCTGGAGCGCGAGGCGCATGCCGACCATGCCGCCCCACGAGAGGCCGATGACGAGCGCGCGTGGGATGTCGAGATCGCCGAAGGCATCGAGGAGCGCGTCGGTGTGCTCCTCGAGGGTGAACTTGGGCGGGGGCTCGCTCTTGCCATGCCCAGGGCCGTCGATCACGATGACGCGACCGAGCGCCGAGAGCGCCTTGACCTGACCGCGCCAGCTCCCGCCGTCGAAGAGCAGCCCGTGGAGCAGCACCATCGCCGCGTCCCCGGCATGCTGCGTCTTACCGTGTTCGTCGTAGAAGAAGCGGCCGAGCCGCGTGCGCACGTAGGGCATGGGCAAAGCGCGATTGTGCCACGCCGAGGGCGTGTTGGGGGTGCGCACGGTGCAAAGCGCGAAGCCCCCGCAGCGTCTCCGCGGCGAGGGCCTCATCACGCACCGAAGCGCGCTACCCGATCACGGGAAGATCTCGCGCTCCTTGTACACCGCCTCGATCCGCGCCAGCGCGATCGCATACGCCGCGATGCGGCGGTCGACCTTGTTCTGGCGCGCGAAGTCGGCAACCTCGCGGTAGGCGCGGGTCATCGCCTTCTCGAGCTTCGCGTCGACCTCTTCTTCCGTCCAGCTCTCGGAGCGCTTGTTCTGCACCCACTCGTAGTAGCTGACCGTGACGCCGCCGGAGTTGGCGAGGACGTCGGGGATGATGTCGATCCCACGATCGAGGAGGACCTTCTCGCCCGCCGGGTTACAGGGGCCGTTCGCGCCCTCGGCGATCATCTTGCAGTCGATCCACTTCGCTTCGCTCTCGCCGATCTGATTCTCGAGCGCGCACGGGGCGAAGATGTCGACCTTCTGCTTGAAGAACTCCTCGCGCGTGATCGGCTTGCCTCCGGGGTACCCGGCGATGGAGCCGTGCTCCTCGACCCAGTCCTGGAGCTTGTGGGCGTTGAAGCCCTCCGGGTTCAGGAGGTAGCCCGAGTGATCGCCGACGGCGACCGTCGACACGCCGAGCCGCGACAGGATGACGGCGAGGTGAGAGCCGACATTTCCAAAGCCCTGCACGGACATCGTGGAGCCTTCGAGGTCGAACGCCTTCTCCTTCGCCCACTCGACGATGCAGAAGACGGCGCCCTGGCCAGTGGCCTTCGCGCGACCCAGCGTGCCGCCGCTCGCGACGGGCTTGCCGGTGACGACGCCCTTGACGGTCTGCTTGTTCGCAGCCCCGACCATGTTCGAATACGTGTCCATCATCCACGCCATCGTCTGGCTGTTCGTGCCGACGTCCGGCGCGGGGATGTCGTACTCGGGGCCGATGTTCTCGCCGAGCGCGTGCGTGAAGCGGCGCGTGATGCGCTGCAGCTCGCCCTTCGAGACCGAGTGCGGATCGAACTTGATGCCGCCCTTGCCGCCGCCGTACGGGATGCGCATGAGCGCGCACTTCCACGTCATCATCGCGGCGAGCGCCTTCACGTCGTCGAGGGTGACCGACGGGTGAAAGCGCATTCCGCCCTTGAACGGTCCGAGCAGGTTGTTGTGCTGGACGCGGTAGCCCTTGAAGAGACGGACCTCACCGTTGTCCATCTTCACGGGGAAGTTGATGATGAGCTCGTTCTTCGGCTGGCTCAGGATCGTGCGGACGAACTCCTGGAGGTTGATCGTCTTGGCCGCACGATCGAGGTAGTCCTGGACCACCTTGAAGAAGTCGTACTCCTTGATGATGGTGCGCGACGAACCAGGCGCGAGCGGGATCGTGCTGGTCTGAGCTGGCGACGTGCGGAGCGTTTCAGACGGGGGGTCGGCGGGTGTCATCGCCGCCTTACTTAGCCCATTTGGACGCGAGCACCCCGCGAAAACCTTTCGCCGCAGCGCGTCGTTACGTCCTATTTATAGACGTAAGGTGTTCGTCACTCATTTGTGAGTTACGCGTTTGAAGTCGCGTGACTCACGCGACGCGAGCGCCCGAAGGTGGCTCAGCGCAGGCGCGGCAAGAACCAGATCGAATAGAGGAAGGTGACGGCGCTCGTGACGAGCAGCGCGTCGACGCGATCGAGGATCCCGCCGTGGCCCGGCACGATCGCGCCGGAGTCCTTCACGCCGGTCGACCGTTTGAGCACGGACTCGCCGAGGTCGCCCGCCTGGCCGAGCGCGCCGGCGACGAGCGCGAGCACGACGCCGTGCACCAGCGGCAGCGACGGCAAGAACCAGAAGTGCGCGAGCATCGCGCCGAGCACGCTCCCTCCGAGACCGCCGATCGCCCCTTCGACGGTCTTCTTCGGCGAGACCGCCTCGTAGAGCTTGTGCTTACCGAGGAACCGGCCCGCGAAGTACCCGCCGGTGTCGCCGAACCAGGCGAACATGATCGTGAGGACGACGTATCCAGGTCCGTCCGCGCCGAGGTCCCGGCGAAGGACGGCGAGGAGTGTGAGCGGTATCCCGATGTACAGCGGCCCGAAACCCATCGCGCTCGCGCGCAGCGCCGCCGTCTTCATGTCACCGAGGCGCACGAGCGTGAGGAGCGGTCCTGCGAGTGGCACCGCGACGATCATCGTCAGGAGCACACGCGTGTCACCATCCGAGACATACGTGGCGAGCGACGCCACCGCCGACATGCCCACGCCCATCGCCTGAGCCTTCCGGTCGCCCGGATGCGTCATGTTGAAGAGCTCCCAGGCGCCGATCAGCGTCGCGGGAAGAACGAGCAAGTAAAAGCCCCACGGCGCGCCCTTGTAGAGCAGCCAGATGATCAGCGGCGCGCCGACCGCCGCGGTGGCGATGCGCACCGCGAGGTTCGAGTTCGCCTTCGTGTCGTCCTTGCCCTTGCCAGCGTGAGGATCGGCGACCGGAACGTTGGCATCGGACGGCGTCACCATCGGAGAGCTAGCACGGTCCCTTCATGTTGGGGACCTCCGGTCCCCCTCGCCGCTGCGCGGCGAGCCTCCCCCAGGGAGATTCGGCGCTGCGCGCCGATCGGCGTGCGCAACGCACGCCGTTTCCTGATGAGCTGCGAGCGAGCGGTCTGGAAGCCTCACGCGGAAGCTCACAGCCCACGAATCCAGGCGTGAAAATCGGCGCCGCTGCGGTGCCGCTCGCCGAAGGCGAATCATGCCGGGCAGAACGCATCACGGGGAGGCTCGCGAAGCGAGGGGCGGAGCCCCACCTGACTAACCGACGAGACGGAGTGCGGGCGGCGCCTTGCCGTCCGACCCGGGGACGGCGGGTTTGCCCACGAGCCCGAAGCGCCGCTCGCGACGCTGGTAGCTGGCGACCGCCTCGTAGAGATCCGCCTCGGAGAAGTCCGGCCAGAGGACGTCGGCGAAGTGCAGCTCCGCGTACGCGAGCCCATAAAGCAGAAAATTCGAGATACGACGCTCGCCACCGGTGCGGATGACGAGATCAGGATCGCCGACACGAAGGCTCGGCATGCGACCGTGGAGCGCCTCGGCCGTCACGTCCTCGGGCCGGAGCTTGCCGTTCGCTACGTCCGTCGCGAGCTCACGTGCGGCCGCGGCGATCTCCTCGCGACCGCCGTAGCTGAGAGCGAGCGTGAGCGTCATCTGCCCATGCGTCTCGCTCTCCTTGCGGAGCGGGTCGAGGACCGCGCGTACGATTCCGGGCAGGCGACCGAGGTTGCCGACGGCGTTGAGGCGGATGCCGTTGTGCAGAAGCTCGTCGCGCTCGGTGAGGAGGAAGTCGCGGAGGAGGAGCATGAGCGTGTCTACCTCCTCGTCGGGGCGTTCCCAGTTCTGCTCGCTGAACGCATAGAGCGTCAGCGCCTTCAGGCCGAGACGACGGGCGGCACGGACGATTCGCCTGACGGCACGCGAGCCCTCTCGGTGTCCTTCGGCTCGCGGACTGCCTCGGAGCTGAGCCCAGCGTCCGTTGCCGTCCATGATGATGCCGACGTGGGAAGGAAGATTGCGCGCTTCGACGAGCGTGTTCACGGAGGTGGCGTTGGGTACCATAATGGGCATTCGCTCGCAAAGACGTCCGACAGGCCTCTGTCATTCGACCGCTCGACGCCAGCCCGCGACCGCTCGGCCCTGCTGGATCCCAACGGTGGGACTACATTTCCCCACCTAGACCCGATCCGGCTCGATGCGAAGCCACGATATCAAGTAATATCAATTACTTATAACCAATACCTACGGCGGCTCGCGTCGTGCGTAAGGGGGCTCGATGGCCTCGTCTGCCCGCCGCCTCCTCCTGCCGCTCCTCCTCGCAGCGTTCGGCTGCGCGACCCCCGCGTCGGACGGCGACTCCGGAGATTCGGCCGAGGCCGAACCGGCGGCGCTCTCGTCGGA
>JAYSXP010000636.1:0-8235 GCA_043717125.1 Polyangiaceae bacterium
CCGATGCCGTAGCGGAGATGAACGAGCTCGCGGACGCCGTGGGCGTCGCTGTTGAGGACGATCGGCACGCCGAGATCGCGCGCCATGCGCGCCGTGTGCTCGTCGATGTCGAGGCGGCTCGGCGAGCAGTTCATCTCGATGGCCACGCCGGTCCGCTTCATGGCCTGGAGGACGGCTTCCATGTCGATCGCATACGGCTCGCGCCAGCCGAGCTGGCGGCCCGTCGGGTGGCCGAGGCAGTCCATCTTCCCGGACTCGATCGCCTTGATCACGCGCTTCGTCATCGCCTCGCGCGTGATCTGGAAATGCGTGTGCACGCTGCCGACGACCCACTCGAGCTCGAGAAGCTCGTCCTAGACGTCGAGTGTGCCGTCGATCAGAATGTCGGCTTCGAGGCCGGCAAAGAGGCGGATCGCGCCGTGGAGGCTCTCCTCGACCTGGCGGATCTTCTTCCGCTGCGCGCGCAGGCGATCCTTGCCCATGCCGCGGACGAACGTGAGCGTCTCCGAGTGATCGGTGATGGCCACGTACGCACGGCCCGCGGCGCGCGCGGCCTCGGCCATCTGCTCCAGGCTGCTCTTGCCGTCCGTCTCCGTCGTGTGCATGTGGAGGTCGCCGCGGAGGTCGGTGAGCTCGACGAGCTTCGGCAGCGTGTTCGCGAGCGCCGCCTCGATCTCGCCGCGGTTCTCCCGGAGCTCGGGCGGGATCCAGCGGAGGCCGATCGCCTCGTACACGGAGGCTTCGGTCTCGCCGGCGATCTTCTTTCCGGTCGCGTCGAAGACGCCGTACTCGCTGACCTTGAGCTTCTTCTTCACCGCGATGGTACGCATCGCGACGTTGTGGTCCTTCGAGCCGGTGAAGTACTGGATCGCGGCGCCCCACGCATCCTGCTCGATGACGCGGAGGTCGGCCTGCATGCCGCCCTCGAGAACGACGCTCGTCTTCGTGTCGCCCTTGCCCAGCACCTCGACGACCTCGGGCGCGTGGACGAACGCATCCATGATCGCGGCGGTGTCCTCGAGCTTGGCAGCGACGAGGATGTCGAGATCGCCGATGGTCTCCGCGCGACGGCGAAGGCTGCCGGCGAACTCGCAGGCGATGACGCCCGGGATGACGCGTACGCGCTCGACGAGCGCCTCGGCAGCGAGCATCGCTTCGGCGAGCGGCCGACGCTTCGGCGCTTTGGCGCGCTTGCGCCAGGCCTCGATGGCGAGGATAAGCTTCTCCTCGCGCTTCTGCCCGAAGCGAGGGAGGTCGCGGAGCTTGCCGGCCTTCGCGGCGGCCTCGAGCTCGTCGACGCTCGTGATCGAGAGCTCCTTCCAGACCTGCTGCGCGGTCTTGAGGCCGATGCCCGGGACGTTCATCAGGTCGACCAGGCCGGGCGGGAGCTTCTCGCGGAGCTCTTCGGCCTCGGCGATCTTGCCGAACTCGAGGAGCTCCTTGATGCGACGCGCGACGCCCTCGCCGACGCCGCGGACGTCCTTCAGCTTTCCGTCACGGGTGAGGTCCGCGATGTTCTCGGAGAGCCCCTCGATGGCGCGAGCGGCACCGCGGAACGCGCGCACCTTGAAGACGGCGATCCCCGACAGCTCTTGCAGGTCGGCGAGATCCTCGAGGGCGCGTGCGACGGCGACGTTGTCCACGGGCCCATCCTAGCGACGCGGCGCTTCCACGCCACCCCCCCGGGGCGCTTCTCGCTGACCTCACCGTGCGCAGGAGCTTTGTTGCAGACGCGACCGCCACGCCGTCCGAAGCGCTGGAGTCGCCTTGCGTGGGCTCCTGCGCGCCGAAGCTGCCGCACGCGGCGACGAGCAGCAGCACCTAGCGCACGCACCGGCGCTCGCTACGACGCCGCACTCCCGCGAGGACATCCGGCGTTCGTATCGCATCGAGCGAATACTTTGCGACAACCGCGCGGCGGACGGCTCAACGAGGCATGAAGACGATTCGTTCCACTCTTTTCGCCCTTCCCGCCCTCTTCGTCGCCCTGACCTCGCAGGCCTGTCTGCCCGGCGCGAGCCTCGACAAGAGCAAGCTCGTGTCGACCGCGTCGTTCGACCACGGCTGCCCCAAGGAGAAGATCGACCTCGTGACCGAGGACGACCACGGCATGGACGGCACCGGCAACTACCTCCTCAAGGTCTGCGGCAACGACAAGCGCTACAAGCGCGCGGGCACGCTCTACTACGACGCCGACAAGGGCAGCCCCGTCCCCGGCATGCATTGAGCGCGGCTCGGGGCGCGGCCATCGTCGAGGCGTCTGCCGTCCGTTGCGTCGGCAAGAAGACCCTCGATACGGCGCCATTTCAGCCCCTCGCCGCCCGTTCCGCTGGACGACTGGCGCGAGCCGTAGCAAGTAGCCCTTGATGAGGGTCGTCTTCCTTTCGCCCGGCTACCCCGCGGACATGGCCAAGTTCGCGCGCGGCCTCGCCGAGGTGGGAGCGAGCGTCTACGGCGTCGGTGACACCCCGCGCGACTCGCTTGCCGACAGCGTGAAGCCGTTCCTCACCGACTACCTCACAGTGCCGCGCATGCTCGACGAGCACGACGTGATGAACCGCGTCTCCGACTGGATGCGGGGACGCTCCGTCGACCGGGTCCTCGCGAACTGGGAGCCGGTGATGCTCCTCGCCGCGCGGCTGCGCGAGCGCTGGGGTCTGCCCGGAATGTTTGTCGATGCGGTCATCGGCTTTCGCGACAAGGAGGTCATGAAGCAGCGCCTCCGAGCGGCCGGCCTTCGTGTGCCGAAGTCGAAGCGCGTCCACACGGCTGCCGAGGTCCGCGAGGCCGCCGAGGAGATCGGCTTTCCGCTCATCTTGAAGCCTATCGGTGGTGCCGGCTGCTCGGACACGTTCAAGGTCGACAGCTGGACCGATCTCGAGCGCACGCTGCCCGCGATCGGCCGGCTCACCGAGGCGAGCTGCGAGGAGTACATCGAGGGCGAAGAGCACACGTACGACACGGTCTGTGTGGGCGGTAAGCCCTGCATCGAGAACGTCACGCTCTACCTGCCGAAGCCGCTCGAGGCGTCGCAGCAGGAGTGGATCAGCCCGATGGCCATCAGCATCCGCGATCTCGAGCAGCCGAAGCTCGCAGGTGGTCTCGCGCTCGGTCGCGCAGCGCTCGAGGTCCTCGGTATGGGCGACGGCTTCACGCACATGGAGTGGTTCCTCACCCCGAAGGGCGAGGCCGTCTTCGGGGAGATCGCGTGTCGAGCCGGCGGCGCGGGCCTCGTCGATCAGTTCAACTTCACGTGCGACATCGATCTCTATCGCGAGTGGGCTCGTGCCGCGGTGTGGGGCCACTTCGAGGCGAGCACCACGCGCAAGTACAACGTCGGGATGATCTTCAAGCGCGCGCTCGGCTGGGGAAACATCACGCGCATCGAGGGCCTCGGGCGCTGGCTCCACGCGTGCGGCGGTTGGGTCGTCCAGGACGGCCTCTCGCGCCCGGGCACGCCGCGTCGCGACTGGAAGCAGACGCAGGTCGCCGACGGGCGCCTCATCGTTCGTCATCCCGACTGGGACGAGGTCATGCGGATGTGCGTGTCGGCGGCGACCGACATCCAGATGTACGCGCAGTAGCTACGACCTCGCGCGGGCCGCGGCCTCGCGGAGCTTGTCCTTCTTGCTCTTGCGCTTGCCCTTGATGCCCCCGTGCGGGTCGGTCGCAGTGACCGTCGGCACGAGCGCGGTGGGCTCGAATCCGGCGACACGTTCGCGCTCGAGGCGCAGCTTGTGACGCTTTTCGATCAGGCGGAAGTGCGCATCCGTCTCGACGCTGACGAAGCTGATCGCGACGCCGCTCTCCCCTGCGCGCCCGGTCCGCCCAATGCGATGGAGGTAGTCGACGGGCGAACGAGGCAGATCGTAGTTCACGACCGCGGGTAACCGCACGACGTCGATGCCGCGCGCCGCTATGTCGGTCGCGACGAGCACCTGGATGCGCTTCGCCTTGAAGTCCGCGAGCGCCTGTGTGCGCGCACCCTGGGAGAGCTCGCCGTGCAGTGGCGCGGCGGCGACCTTGGCGCGCTGCAACTTCGTCGCGACGTGCTCGGCGGCATACCGGCTCGCGACGAAGACCAGCACGGAGGACCACGCGTGAGTCTCGATGAGGCGACGCAGCAGCATCGTTCGCTTCGGCGCATCCACCTCGATGGCGCGCTGAACGATGAAGGACTGCTTGCTCGCGAGCGGTGCGCCGGCATCGTCGTGTGACTCACACGACACGAGCTCCCGAAGCTCGCTCCGTACCTCGATATGAAGCGGTTCGTGGAGGAGGCTCTCCGCGAGCGTGCGGACGGCCGGCGGAAACGTCGCCGAGAAGAGGAGATTCTGAGGCCGCTCGAGCAAGGCGAGCAGCCGCGCGAGCTCTTCGGCGAAGCCGAGCGAGAGCATGCGATCGGCCTCGTCGAGCACGAGGATTTCGACGGGCTCGATGCGGAGCGCGTTGTGATCGATGAGGTCCAGCAGGCGCCCCGGCGTCGCGACGAGGATGTCCGCGCCGCCGCGGAGCGCCATCATCTGCGGGTTGATAGAGACGCCGCCGATCGCGACGATGGTCTTCGGACGATCGCGCAGATGACGACCGTAGCTCCTGATCGCTTCGCCGATCTGCGTGGCGAGCTCGCGCGTGGGAACGAGGACGAGCGCGCGCACGGGCCGTCGGCCGAGTGCACGACGCGCGTCCGTGGTGCGACCGAGCAGCTCGAGGATCGGCAAGACGAACGCGGCCGTCTTGCCGGAGCCCGTCGGCGCGGACGCCCAGAGGTCGCGGCCTTCGAGGACCGCCGGGATCGCCTCGACCTGGATGGGGGTCGGCGCGTCGTAGCCGAGATCGGTGACGGCACGAGCGAGCGGCTCGGAGAGGCCGAGCGAGCCGAATGGCCCGCGCTCGCCGGAGGCTGAGCTCGTCACTTCACGCAAGCCTTGGGCTCAGACGGACTTGCGACGGAACGCAGGTGCTTGCGTCGGTGCGGGCGTGCGAGGGCGCACCCCGGCCGCGTCCTTGGTGCGTGCGGCCGCGCGGTCTGCGACCGGCGTACCGCCGGCTTCGGCTTCCTTGTCGGCAGCCTCGGCCTCCTCGTCGGCCTTCGCCTTCGCCGCAGCGGCAGCGACCGCCGCAGCGAGCTCAGCGGACTTCGCCGCGTCGTCCTTCGGGAGGTGGCACTTCTTGTACTTCTGCCCAGAGCCGCAGTGGCACGGGTCGTTGCGTCCGATCTTCATCCGGGCGCCACTCTAGCCCCAGATGTCCGGCGCATGCTCACTGCGCCAGGGAAAAGCGCCAAGTAGCTGGAACCTGGTCGCGCGAAGCAACCTCGGAGAGCCGCTGACGCGCGGCCAGCTGGGCTAAGTCCCTGATTTTTGGCGCAACGCGTTGCGAAATTGTTTTCGCACTGCGGCGTGCACTTCGCACCTGAGCGGCTAGCTTTCTTAGTGAAGTGATCGTCCGCTCGTTCCCCCTCCGCACCACGCTCTCGAAGCAGGATCGCGTCGTCCTCCGCGCGGTCGCCGAGGCCATGTTCTCGGAGGACGGAGAGGTGGAGGCGAGCCGACTCGACGCTCACCTCGACGAGGTCGACGCGTTCATCAGCAGCGCGAGCAAGCCGCTTCGCGCGGGGCTCCGCTTCGCGCTCTTCGTCGTTCGTATCGCGCCGCTGCTCTTCTTCATGCACGTGCGACGGATCGAGGCGCTGCCCGTCGAGGCGCGCGTGCGCGTGCTGTCGCGTCTCGAGCGCTCTCCGTTCGCATATCTCTCGCTCGCCTTCATCGGATGGCGCACCGTCATGACGTTCGTGTTCTACGAGCACCCCGTCGAGCTCGCGACGCTCGGCTACGCGAGCGACGAGCGCAAGGTCTACAAACGACGCCTCGCGCTCGTGCCCATGCCGGCACCCGCGCGCATCTTCGCGGTCGCTCCGGAACCGGCAGAGAGCGGCGTCCGCCTTCGCGACGACGTCGACTCCGGACGCGCGCCGGCCGTCGCCGCAAACGACGACAAGGTCGCATGACGATTCTCCGTGGCCGCGAGGTCACCTCCCCGATGACGACGAGCATAGACGTCGTGGTGATTGGCTCGGGCGCCGGCGGTGCAATCGTCGCTCGCGAGCTCGCGCGCGCGGGGCGGAGCGTCATCGTGCTCGAGGAGGGCGGCTACCACCCACAGAAGGAGTACGCGGCCCTTTCTCCCTCGCGCGCGCTCAGCACCCTCGCGCGCGAGGCGGGGCTCGGCCTCGCCGTTCCGCTCGGAGACACGCCCGTCATGAGCGTGCTCGCGGGCAAATGCGTCGGCGGCTCGAGCGTGCTCACGGGCGGCGTCTGCTTCCGCATCCCGGACGGCGTCCTCCACGACTGGTCGACGCGTCTCGGCCTCGATGCGCTGACGCCCGACGCTCTCGCCCCGTTCTTCGCCGAGATCGAGCGGGACATCAAGGTCGAGACCGTACCGGAGTCGATGCGGTCGCGCTCGACGGAGCTGTTCGTCGAGGGCGCCGCTCAGCTCGGCGTACCAATGAAGAGCCTCCGAAGGAACACGTCGGGCTGCAAGGGTGCCTCGCGCTGCAACTTCGGCTGCCCCAACGGAGCCAAGATGAGCGTCGACGTCTCGGTGTTGCCCGAGGCCCGCGAGCAGGGTGCGACCATCATCTCGGACGCGCTCGTCGAGAGGATCGATGTCGAACGCGGGGTCGCACGCGGCGTGAGCGGGCGCTTTCTCGACGCTCGCACCGGCGAGCCCGGGATCGCGTTCGAGATCCGGGCGCGCGTGGTCGTGGTCGCCTGCGGATCGCTCCACACGCCGATCCTCCTCAAGAAGAGCGGCCTCACGACGGCGCACGTCGGTCGCCACCTCACGCTCCATCCGGCGTTCCGCGTCGGCGCGCTGTTCGACGAGCGCGTCGAAGGGTGGGACGGCGCGATGCAGAGCGTCTACTCCGACCACTTTGCCGACGAGGGCCTCACGCTCGTCGGCGTGTACACCGCGCCGAGCGTGCTCGCCGCGGCGTTCCCGGGCGTGGGCCGCGAGCACCGCCGCATCGTCAAATCGATGCCGAATCTCGCCTTCTTCGGCGCCATGATCCACGACGACGGCGGTGGGCGTGTCATGCGATGGCTCTCACGCGAACCGCTCGTCACGTACCGCATGAGCGCTCGTGATCGTCATCGGCTCTGGAGGGGTGTCGGCATCCTCGGCGAGCTCGCGTTCGCAGCGGGTGCGCGTGAGGTGATGCTCCCCATCTTCGGGGCGGACGCCATCACTTCGCCCCAGCAGCTCCGTGCGCTCGTCGCCTCGCCGCCGTCGACGAGAAAGGTCGAATGCATGTCGTTCCACCCGCTCGGCTCCGCGAAGATGAGCGCGGACCCCGCACACGGCGTCGTCAAGCCGAGCGGCGAGACCTGGTCGACGAAGAACCTCTTCGTGGCAGACGGCAGCGTTCTGCCGACGAGCATCGGCGTGAACTCACAGCTCCCCGTGATGGCGATGGCCCTCCGCATCGCCCGGGGTATCGCCGCAGACTTCGGGCTCCACGGCCGCCTTGCCGCTGCCTGAGTTCCGCGATGTTTCTCGAGCACGTCCGGACGACGCGAGGCACGCGACGCGAGGCACGCGACGGTAGCCGTCGCCGTGCAGCGCCCTGCTCGACTGTGCGAGCCGCTGCACACTCGGTCCGGGAGGCGCTCGAATAGGCCTTGAAAAGGCGATGTTTCAAGGAGGCGATCCGCTGCCTGGTCCATGGGTGACGCAGGCGTCAAGCTCTCGTCTCGAGGAAAGTGCCCGTGCCCGTCCTCCTTCTCCGTGAAACCAGCAAGGGGGAGAGCCCACCAGAACCCCCAGATTGTGGCCCGAGGCGCCCGGCAGTGTACCTTCCGTGATCATGGCGTATGCGCGCAGCAAGAAGTCGTACCTCCTCGACCCGCGCTTCCAGCTCAAGTGGACCGCCTACCTGGTCGTCGTCGTGGTCCTCGTCATGACGGGGCTCGGCGTCGTGATCGCGCGGGTGGCCGGCCGCACGTCCGATACGGCGCACCTCGCCGTATCGCAGGCCGAGAAGGCGTTCGAGGAGTCGCGCACCAATTCGATCCTCGCCATGCGCGGCGTGCAGAAGGAAAGTGACGACCCCACCCTCGCGAAGGTCATGGAGGACTCGCTCGCCGAGCTCGAGGTCCAATCTGCGAAGAACCTGGCCGACGTGCGCAGCCGCCAGGATGACATCGCCCGCGACCGGCGCAACCTGCA
>JAYSXP010000637.1:0-8209 GCA_043717125.1 Polyangiaceae bacterium
GAGCACCGAAGCGTCCATGGATGCGCTCGGCTTCGCGCCGCAGCGCGCCAGGTCAGCCTGCTGCGCGGACCTTGCGCGCCATGACGAGCTCCTTCAAGAATTTGCCCGTGTAGCTCCGCGCCACCTTCGCCACGTCCTCGGGGGTCCCTGCGCACACGACCTCGCCGCCCTTGTCGCCGCCTTCGGGGCCGAGATCGATCACCCAGTCGCTGCACTTCACGACGTCGAGGTTGTGCTCGATGACCACGACGCTGTTGCCTGCGTCGACGAGTCGCTGAAGGACCGCGAGGAGGCGGCGGATGTCCTCGAAGTGAAGGCCCGTCGTCGGCTCGTCGAGAACGTAGAGCGTGCGACCTGTCTGCACCTTGCCGAGCTCGCGTGAGAGCTTCACGCGCTGGGCTTCGCCGCCGGAGAGGGTCGGCGCGCTCTGGCCGATCTTCATGTAGCCGAGGCCGACCGAGACGAGTGTTTCGAGGATGCGCCGCAGCTGCGGGAACGCGCGAAAAAGCTCGAGACACTCGTCGACGCTCGTATCGAGCACGTCGGCGATGTTCTTTCCCTTGAAGCGGATCTCGAGCGTCGCGTCGGAGTAGCGCTTCCCGAGGCAGACCTCGCACGGGACGCGCACGTCCGCGAGGAAGTGCATCTCCACCGTCACCTCGCCGTCGCCGCCGCACGACTCGCAGCGCCCGCCCTTCACGTTGAAGCTGAAGCGGCCCGCGTCGTAGCCGCGCGCGCGCGCCTCGGGGACCTGCGAGAACGCCTCGCGGATCGCATCGAAGGCCTTCGTGTACGTACCGGGGTTCGAGCGGGGCGTGCGGCCGATGGGCTTCTGGTCGATCGCGATCACCTTGTCGAGCGCCTCGATCCCCTTGAGCGCGCGATGGAGCCCGACCGGCTCCTGGCTGTCGTGCAGGTGCGCGGCGAGCGCGGGCAGCAAGATGCCGTTCACGAGCGAGCTCTTGCCCGCGCCGCTCACGCCGGTCACACACGCGAAGACCCCGAGCGGGAGCTTCACGTCGACGTTCTTCAGGTTGTGCTCTCGCGCGCCGAGCACCTCGATGAAGCCCTTCGGCTGGCGTCGCGCTGCCGGTACCTCGATGCGGCTGCGACCGGACAGGTACGCGCCTGTGATGCTGTTCTTGTTCTTCTCGATCGCATCGGGCGTTCCCTCGGCGATGACCTTGCCACCCAGGTGTCCCGCGCCGGGTCCGAAGTCGACGACGTGGTCGGCGGCGCGGATCGTCTCCTCGTCGTGCTCGACGACGAGGACCGTGTTGCCGAGGTCGCGCAGGTGGCGCAGCGTGGCGACGAGCCGGGCGTTGTCGCGCGGGTGAAGGCCGATCGACGGCTCGTCGAGCACGTACATCACGCCGGAGAGCTCGCTTCCGAGCTGGC
The DNA here is from genome assembly GCA_043717125.1 of Polyangiaceae bacterium. Taxonomy (GTDB): domain Bacteria; phylum Myxococcota_A; class Polyangia; order Polyangiales; family Polyangiaceae; genus Labilithrix. The sequence continues at coordinate 1,399 of JAYSXP010000637.1, forward strand.
TGGCGAGCCGGATGCGCTGCGCTTCGCCGCCCGACAGCGACGGACCGGGACGCTCGAGAGTGAGGTACTCGAGACCGACGTCGAGGAGGAACCGCAGGCGGCTCTCGATCTCGACGAGCGCGCCCTCCGCGATGTGCTTCTGCGCGGGGCGCAGCGTCAGCCCACGGATGTGCACGACCGCCTGCTCCACCGTCATCGCGGAGAACTCGTGGATCGCCTTGCCGCCCACGAACACCGCGCGGCTCTCGGGCCGGAGGCGCGTCCCGCTGCATGCGTGGCAGGGGCGGTCGCGGAAAAATTTCGTGTAATGTTCACGCATCGACTCGCTGGTCGTCTCGCGGTAGAGCCGCTCGAGGTTCGGGATGACGCCCTCGAACTTCACGCCGAAGGTGCCGTGGCTGTCGGAGCCCTCCTTGCCCCAGCTCACCTTGAGCTTCTCTCCTGCGAGGCCGTAGAGCAGGCGCTTCTGCTTCTCCTTCGGAAGATCCTTCCAGGGCGTGTCCAGGCTCACCTTGCACGTGCGCGCGGCGGCCTGCGCGATGCGGAACACCCAGCCGTCTCCCCGGACCATCGCGCTCGCCCACGGCGCGATGGCGCCCTTCTTGATCGAGAGCGCGGGGTTCGTCACGACGAGCGCAGGATCGACCTCGGCGCGCGTGCCGAGCCCGTTGCACTGCGGGCACATGCCGAGCGGGCTGTTGAAGGAGAAGCTCGCGGGCGCGAGCTCGGGGTAGCTCCTGCCGCAACACGAGCGGTTGGCGCTGAACACCACGCGCTCGCGATCGAACGCGGCGATGAGCTCGCCCTTGCCCTCGGCGAGCGCGACCTCGACCGCCTCGGTTATGCGCGTCGTGCTGGTGGAGCCCACGACGACGCGGTCGACGACGAGATCGATCGTGTGCTTCACGTGCTTCTCGAGAACGGGCGGATCGTCGAGGGTGTGCTCGACCGCGACGGCCTTCGCAGCGCCGGACGCGATGTCGACGCGCAGGAACCCGCGCTGCTTCAGATCGGCGAAGAGCTCGCGATGCTCGCCCTTGCGATGCGTGAGGAGCCGGGCGAGCACGCGAAGCTTCGTGCCCTTCGGAAGCGCGAGGAGCTCCTTGCCGATCTCCTGCGCGCTGCGCGCCTTCACGGCACGGCCGCACTCGATGCAGCGCTGCTCGCCGATGCGCGCGTAGAGCACGCGCACGTAGTCGTGCACCTCGGTGATGGTGCCGACGGTGGAGCGCGGGTTCGAGGCGGCGCTCTTCTGTTCGATGGCGATGGTGGGAGAGAGCCCGCGGATGCGGTCGACCTTCGGTCGCTCGAGCTGCCCGAGGAACTGGCGCGCGTAGGAGCTTAGGGTCTCGAGGTAGCGGCGCTGGCCCTCGGCATAGAGCGTGTCGAAGGCGAGCGAGGACTTGCCCGAGCCGCTCGGACCGGTGAACACGACGAGCGCGCGCTTCGGGATCGAGAGGCGAGGGACGTCGAGGTTGTGCTCGCGCGCGCCGATCACCTCGATCGCGTCGAGCTCGTAGCGGGCGGCATTCGGGCGCGTCGACCGGGATTTCTTGGGCATCGACAAGGGGAGAGGGCGAATAGGATCGCGTTGTCAGAATGGCAAGCGCGGCGGCGTCGTCCCGTCGCGGCTGCCAGCTTGGCGAGCGAGGCCGCTGGATCCGTCGGCAGATCGCGCCTAAACACGCCTCGTCGGTCCCCCGCTCGCGCTGGCACGCGCTATGCTCCGCCCTCGAGTCCGCCCCATGTTGCTTCGTCCGCTCCGCGCCGCTCTTCTCTCTGTCTCGCGCCCCGTGCTGTTCGGGTTGCCGCTCCTGTTTTCCGCGTTTTCCGCGCCGGTCGCTCACGCGCAGACGACCGCGGCCGCCGTCCCCGTGGTCATCGCGAGCCCTGACTCGCTTGCGCGCACCGACGCGAACGGCGGTGGCGTGACGAAGCGCCAGCTGCTCACGCCGGAGGGCATCAACCTCCAGGACTGCCGCGACAGCCAGAACGTCCTCTTTCCTGTCACGGTGACGGGCTTCTCGACCTCCGACACGTTCGAGATCTGGGCCTCCGATCAGTCCGGCGCGGACTGCACCGTGGCGACCGCGCGCACCGGTATCGGTTCGACGACCTGCTACAAGCTCGACGCGACATTCTCGCGCACGACGACGCAGACGATCAGTCTTCCGGTGAAGCAGATCATCAAGGGGCTCGCCGGCTCCACGCTCGACGCCGACGGCTGCCGTCGCGTCAACGCGTACACGATCACCGTCTTTCTCCTCGTACTCCGCGGCACGGACGTGGCTGGAAGCACGAAGAAGGCCCTCCTCGTCGACACGCAGGGACCGGTCGCGCTCTCCAACGTGCACGTCCTTCCCGGCGACGGCGCGGTGACCATCTCGTGGAACGCCGTCGGTGAAGGCGGCGCCGACGACGTCACGGGCGCGCAGGCGTTCTGCGATCCGGCTCCCACGCCCTCCGGTCCAACCGACGGCGGCTCGACCAACGCGTGCACCGCCGACGGCGCTGCGATCGCGATCGACGCATCGGACGACGCCGCCGTCGCCGAAGCCGGAGCCACGTGCACGACGACGGTGAATCCGGCGGGCGCCTCGGGCGCGGCGATCCCCGCAGCGGGCGGCATCCCCTCGGACGGCACGGCATGCAAAACGGCCTCGTTCACGCCCACGAGCGGCACGACGCTCGTTCCCGACGCGAAGCTCTACGCAAAGTACGGCTGCGGAGGCGTCAGCGACTCGATGCACAGCTCGATCCGCATCGGAACCATCGCAGGCGCCGCACCGGTCAACGGCCAGGTCTACGCGATCGCCGTCGCCGCGACCGACTCGTTCGGCAACGTCGGCGAACTGTCGTCGCCCATCTGCCAGTTCCCGGAGACGACGAGCGACTTCTGGCGCGACTACCGCAACGCCGGCGGCACGTCGGGCGGCGGCTGCACGGTCGAAGGACCAGCCGTCCCGGTCGGCAGCGTGAGTCTCTTGCTCGTCGGGGGAGTCGTCGTGCTCTCCACATTGCGTCGCGCGCGTCGTGCTCGGTCAAGCGACGCCCGGAGGAACGATCGGTGAAGCGAAGTGTCGTCGTGAAGACCTGCAGCGCCCTCGGGGCCGCCGCCCTCCTCCTCAGTGCCTCCAGCGACGCGCGCGCGGTCGAGCTCGGCACGCCCGCGACTGAGCATCCGTTTCGCACGGCGCAGAATTTCGCGCTCGAGATCCGCGTTTCACCCTACTACCCGCAGGTCGACGACGACCCGAACCTTCACGGCGCGAAGCCGTTCGAGAACAACTTCGGTACCAAGGCGCGCGTTCTCATCGCGTTCGAGCTCGACTGGCAGACGTTCCGCATCCCGCATTTCGGGACGGTCGGACCGGGCGTCGGGGTCGGCTCCGTCAGCATGAGCCGCACCGTGCAGACCGCCACCGGCCGCACCTCCGGTGACGAGACCAGCCTCGCCATCTACCCGTTCTGGGGCGTCGCCGTCGTCCGCGCCGACGTGCTCTGGCGCGACTTCGGCTTCCCGCTCGTGCCCTACGCCAAGGGCGGCGTCGGTCTCGGCGTCTGGCGCGCATCGAACTCGGCCGGCACGGCGACGTCGGACACCGGCGTCGCCGGCAAGGGCAAGAGCTGGGGCACGAACTTCGCGCTCGGCGTGGGCTTCGCCCTCGACGCGATCGACCCCGGCGCCTCGCGCAACATGGACAACGCGACCGGGATCAACAACACGTACATCTTCCTCGAAGCCTACTGGCTCACGCTCGACGGAATTGGACAGAGCCGCGCGCTCCACGTGGGCTCGAACACGTGGTCGGCCGGGCTCGCGTTCGAGTTCTGATCGCGCGCTGAACGAGGATACGCTCCAGAGCATGTTCGCTCGCCTCGGGGCCGATGCGCGGCGCTTCATCGGCTCCGCCGTCGTCGACGGCTTCTTCAACGGCCTCTCGAAGGTCGCGCGGCTGCATCCGCAATCGAGCCCGCATCGGCACGCGGTCGAGCACCTGCGCGACATCCGCTACCGGGACGGAACGATGCGCGAGCACCTGCTCGACGTCTACCGGCCCGTGCATGCGACGTCGTCCGCGGCCCGTCGCCACCAGGGGCCGCCGTGGCCGATGGTCTTCTACGTGCACGGCGGAGGCTTCCGCATCCTCTCCAAGGACACGCACTGGGTGATGGGGCTTGCGTTCGCGCGGCGCGGCTTCGTGGTGTTCAACGTGAGCTATCGGCTCGCGCCGAAGCATCCGTTCCCGAGCGCGATCGAGGACGTGTGCCATGCCTTCACGTGGGCGATGAGGAACGCGGAGCGCTACGGCGCAGATCCCTCGCGCGTCGTCCTCGCGGGTGAGTCGGCGGGGGCGAACCTCGCCGCGAGCCTCGCCCTCACGCTTGCGTACGAGCGCGAGGAGCCCTTCGCACGCGAGGCGTTCGCTACGGGCGTCGTCCCCAGGGCCGTGGTCCCCGCATGTGGTGTCTTCCAGGTGAGCGACATGGAGCGGCTCCGGCGGCGCAAGCCGGGGATGTCGCCTTTCATCGCGGATCGGCTCGCCGAGGTGGAGGCCGCGTACCTCGGTGGCGCGGGGACGTCCTCGCTGGATCTCGCCAATCCGCTGCTCGTGCTCGAGCGCGGCGAGAAGCCCTCGCGTCCCTTGCCGCCGTTCTTCTTGCCGGTCGGTACGCGTGACCCGCTCCTCCCCGACACGCGACGCATGGCGGTCGCGCTGCGGAACCTGGGCGTCGTCGCAAAGGATGCGTATTACCCGGGCGAGCTCCACGCCTTCCATGCGCTGGTCATGCGCCAGGCCGCGCAGAAGTGCTGGCGCGACACGTTCGCCTTCCTCGACGAGCACGTGCCCGAGACGCGTTAGCTAGTCCGCTCAGCCCGTGATCTTACCCCACGGCGTGCCGGAGCCCGACTCCTTGAGACGGAAGCGCGCGACGCTGAGCGCATCGAGGCGCTCGCGCAAGCACGGCGCGCAGGCATACTGACCGCGCGTGAGCGACGCCGAGGACTCGACGTCCTGACCGCAGAGCATGCAGTGCGCAATGAGCCGCGCGTCGATGCTCACCTCGCCGCCGACGATGCTCCCTCCCTGGGTGACGTGTACGTCGATCGCGGCGATCATGGTCGGTCTCCTACGGTTCGGCTCGAGCGAGAGTCGTCGAGCACGTGCTGGAGGATCGCTTCGATGGGCGCGGCTGGCAAGAGGGGAAGCCGCATGGAAAATGCCGCTTCGACGCCCCTCTCGTCGAGCCGACGTCGGGCGTAGCCGCTTGCGCAGATCGCGGTTTCGCGCGAGCCTTCCGCACATGAGCGCGACCGAAGGCCCTGGCAATACCGGATATCGAGGCGCAATTGCTGGCTCGAGCGGGGCCATGGTGGTGACCACGGGCAACGACGTCGCGGGCTATCGCATCGTCGAGTATCTCGGCATCACTCGCGGCATCGTCGTGCGGTCGACCAGCCTCGGGCAGGGGATCGTCGGCGCGTTCAAGCAGCTCGGCGGCGGCAACATCCAGGAGTACGTCGACGTCTGTGAGGCGGCGCGGCAAGAGGCCTATCTCCTGATGCTCCAGCACGCGCACAAGATCGGCGCGCACGCGGTGATCGGCATGCGCTACGACGCGACCGAGTTCGTCGCCGGTGCCACCGAGGTGCTCGCGTACGGAACGGCGGTCCGGCTGGAGCGCTGACCGGAGGCGGCGCCCGGCGGCGCGCGTGCTAGATTCCTGAGGTCGCGATGGCCGCTGATCCTGCACGCAAACGAGCCACCTACGAGGATGTCCTCGCCTCGCCGCCCCACGTCGTGGCGGAGGTTCTTTACGGTGTACTCTACACCCATCCTCGTCCCGCCGCCCCACACGCCAAGGCCGCGTCCATCCTCGGTATGGATCTGGGCGGTCCCTTCGACCGCGGCCGCGGCGGACCGGGTGGCTGGGTGGTGGTCGACGAACCGGAGCTCCACCTCGGCGACGACATCGTCGTTCCGGATCTCGCCGGATGGCGGCGCGAGCGCCTGCCCGACGTCCCGAGCGCCGCTTACATCACGCTCGCGCCGGACTGGATCTGCGAGGTGCTCTCACGCTCGACGCAGGCGCTCGACCGCACTGAGAAGATGGCGATCTACGCGCGGGAAGGCGTTCGTCACGCATGGCTCGTCGATCCGATCGCGCGCACGCTCGAGGTGTATCGCTTGCAGGCGACGGAGTGGCTGCGCGTCGGCACCTGGCGAGACGCTGCGGCCGTTCGTGCCGAGCCGTTCGACGCGATCGAGCTGGAGCTCGGCGCGCTGTGGATCCGCGAACCGATTCCCTAGCGCTCCGCCCTTGCGTCGCGCCGGCGCTGCCGGAGCGCTGCGCCGACGCTCGCGCGAGGAAGAACACCTGCGTCGAGTCGTAGACCCACATGACCGCGAGCACGACCGCGCTCGCACCCTCGTAGAGATCGCTCATGTGCGTTGTGGCGCACGTAGAGCGTCACGAGGCCCGAGCCCACCGCGAAGAGCGCGGTGCTCACCGCTGCGCTGGTGCCCGCGTCGCGCCATGAGACCTCCGCTTCCGGCAAGAAGCGAAAGAGCGCGCAGAACAGCACGAACGCGAGCGCGACGGACGTGACGCCGTCGAGCGTCCAGAGCGTCACCGGCGGCGCGCGCGTGCTCCAGATCGCGAGCACCGCGAAGCCCGCCTTCACCATCAAGAGCAGCGCGACCAGCAGCGCCACGAAGAGCGTCAGCATCATCGCGCCCCCGTACCGCAGCCCATAACGCGCAACGCGCCCGCGCGCGGCCTCGATGCCCTCGAGGTCGATCCCCCA
>JAYSXP010000638.1:0-8202 GCA_043717125.1 Polyangiaceae bacterium
GACGACGAAGCGCGGCGAGCTCGTCTCGAGCGCGGCGACCGGCACCGGCTGCGCCACGAAGTCGATTCCCCCTTCGTCGTCGATGAAGGCTTGCTCGCGGCCGGTGTCGAGGTAGCGCTCCTTGTACTCCCACGAGTTGATGAGGCCATCGAGGTTGACCATGCGGCGTCGTGAGTACGCGCCGACGATCCCGCAGTCCCAGCCCGCCACGATAGACTGTGGCTCGGTGTTGCGCTCGATCCACCGCCCGATGCTGCGCGCCGTCGCATACGCGGAGTAGCTCTCCGGTCGCACGCGCACTCGCCAGCTCCACGCCGTCACGGTCGCGAACAAGGCAACCGCCGTCCAGGACCAGGCGGGAGCAGCGGGTCGTGCCACCAGGACGCCGACCAGCACGAGTGTCGCGTGCGGGACCAGGTACCAGATCTCGGGAACGAGCACGCCTCGAACCCCCGCATCGAACGAGCTCTGGACACACGCGTAGACCGCGAGCGGCAACGCGCGCGGCGCAACGCGAGCGACGAGTCCGACGAGAGCGAAGCCTGCCGCGATCGCCACGACCATCGGAAGCACCTGAACCCCGTGGTACGACCCCTTGATCGCGGCGCTCACCGGGAGCCAGTGGCCGAAGTCGCGGTAGTTCGTCATGAGGTAGGCCGCGACCGGAAGCGCATAGACGCCGACCATGAGCGCGATCGCAGCGCCCGAGCGCGAGCGGCTGCGACGCGCGCCAAGCGCAACCCGGCCAAGCGTGGCCAGCGAGAACACGACGGCACTCAAGCGCGCCAGCGTGGTGGCAGCGCACAAGAGCGCGAGGCCCACGAGCCTGGCCTTGCTCGCGCGGGCGAAGACCTCCGGGTCGTCGAGGTCCGACGAGCACGCGATCGTCCCGCAGATGCACGCGTATTGGAGCGCAGCCTCGAGCCCGTTGACGAACACCTTGGTGAAGTAGAAATTCAGAAACAGCGCCATCACGAAGAGCGCGGCTCTCCCGAGAGGCCCCGGAGCGAACGTGCGCACGAGCAGCAGAGTGCCGCCCGAGACCAGCAGGACCTGTAGCGTGAGGACGACCCGCACGAAGGCGTCGATGCTCGACCCGAACGCGCGCGCGAGCGGGACGAGGACCCACATCCACAGCGGGTGGAACCCGTTGGTCGAGTGGATCCCGTCGAACGTGAAACCCTCCCCGCGCGCTGCGTGGATTGCGGTGTTGAGGTAGTAGAACGAATCGTCGACCGTCAGCGTGAGCACGCTCGGGTCCCACGCCCAGATGAACGTGATCCAGCCGAGCACGAGAACGACGGCCGCAAGTATTGCGGACTTCGTCATCACTCCGGCGACGCTGCGACCGCGGCCCGCAAGACCTTGTGCGCGACGGAGCTTGCGGCGCTCCGCGCGGCGAGTGCGGGCGTCTGGCAGAGGATCGTGTGGAACCCGAAGCGCGCGGCTGCGTCGGCGACGGCGTTCTCCCGCCGAAAGAAGAGCCGGTCCACCGCGCGCGCGCGCACGGGACCGAGCGGCGCGAGGGTGTCGCCCCACGCGCGTGGCACGCCGAGTACGCTGGAGAGTAGCGCGCATGTGAGTGACACGACCGAACCGACACCTTGGGCATCGGCGCGCGCTCGGATCAGCGCCCAATCGAGATCGGGATGGGCGCGCACGAAGAGCTTGAGGTCGTAGAGCCAGCCGAGGCGCTCGAACCGATGGCCGGCGCCGTGCACCGCGAGATACACGAGCTCGTCCTCCGAACTCAGAATCGAGGCGCTCCATCGTGCCGTTCTGTACGGGACCGCCCGGTCGAGCAGCGGCGCCGCCAGGAGAGCGACCCCGAAGCCGCGATAGGCCTCGAAGTGGAGCTCCACGACTCCGAGCGTCGGGTGCGTGAGGTCCACGTGGTGGTGGTGCGCTCGCTTATAGCGGCCCGCGGCGCCGCCTTGGAGGACGTAGCCGACCTGGCCGAGCGCAGCCGCTGCGCGATCGACATCTTCAGGTCGAACGAGCAAGTCCAGATCGCTGGAGTGGCGATGTTCGGGCGTGGCGTACAGTCGCTCCCCGAGGATCGGTCCCTTCAACGCAGCCACCTGGACGCCGTGGGCCGCGAGCGTGCGAAGCGCGTCGCCGAGCGCGCGAACGAGCGTGTCGTGCAGCAAGGCCTCGTAGGCCCGCGAGCGCGCCTCACGCCTCTCGATCTCGGCGGGCAGCGCGTACCCCGCCGCCAGAATCTCTCCGTACAGCACGCCGGCCATGCCGTGGAGACGTGCGAGCCGAAAGAGCGCCTCCCAGTCCTCGACTTCTTCGCAGAGGCGCGCGAGCCGCGGGCGATCCTCGGGTATCGCTGCGAGCAACGCTCGCAGTCGCGCGTCATCGAGGTGAACCTCGGGCTCTCGCTTGATACGCGTAATCTCGTGGAACCGACCGTGCGTCGCGCTGATCGCCTCGCCCTCGCGCTCGACCCACGCGTGAGCGGAGAAGGGGTGCCCTGCTACACGGCTCCCACCGATGACCACCTCGGCAGAAGGGAGGCGAGCCGCAATCGCCAGCGACTGGCTCAGGCAGGTTCCACGGCCTTCGAGTGCTTTCGCCACGATGAGCGCTTCGTCGGGCGACAAAGGTGGGAGCCAGGCCCCGGCAAGCTCCACCATGCGCATGGCGCGCAAGGGGGTCGCAGCGCGCAGAGCCACGCGCGCGAGGACGTGGAGGAGGTGGTTTTCCAGCATTCGGAAGGGCGCTTACGCTAGCCCACGTGAGGCGGATGGTGAAGGCGGCGGGGCGATCGTAAAGCACCGTAAAGTGGGGCATCGCCCCCGTGGGTTCGTCGTCTATCTTCCCGAGACCAGCGAGCGGTCCCCCACCCGACGGAGAAAGAGAAGATCATCATGCGTAACGCGATCGTCGCCACTGTCCTCGCTCTTGCCACCCTCATCGCGGCCCCCGCGTTCGCGGCGCCCGGCGAGGGAAACGCGCCGGCAAAGACGCAGCGCGCGGAGGGCGAGAAGGGCGAGAAGGGCGAGAAGGGCGCAAAGCACTTCCCCATGCCGGCCGCCGAGTTCAAGGCGAAGGTCGACAAGCGCCAGGCCAAGGCTCGCCAGCACATGGAGGAGCGCGCCTCCAAGCTCCCGGCCAACGAGGCGAAGGAGCTCCGCGCGAAGTTCGAGGAGACCCTCAAGAAGGTCAACGTCGAGGTCGCGAAGGCGGTCGCCGACGGCACGGTGACGAAGGAAGAGGCGCATGCCGTCCGCGCAGCGAGCCCCCATCACGGCAAGCACGCACGCCACGGCAAGAAGGGCGGCGGCGCGAAGAAGTGATCGGACTCTCTCGCGACGCTTGCTTCCTCGAAGGAAGAAAGGCGTCCGTGCACGAGCACGGGCGCCTTCGTCGTCTTCAAAGTCGGCGACCTACTGCTTCTTGCCCGCGACCTTGTACGTCGAGCTCGCCGCGTAGCCGCGCACCATGACGTTGAGCTTTCCGGCCTCCGAGAGCGTGATCGTGCATTTTTCGGCAGAGCCGCTCTGGTAGGGGCGGCAGTCGTAGACGCGTTCGGATGCGGCCGCGTTCTTCTTCACGTAGAGGTCGGCGTCGCCGTCGCCGGAGAGCGTGATCGTGTACGTGCCCGCGGGGACGTCGTACGCGTAGGCCTTCTCGGCGGCGCGCGCGACGGTGCCGCTCTCCGCGAACGGCGCGAAGGCCGGACCGGCGCCACCACCGCCACCGCCACCGCCACCGCCAGGCGTTCCGATGGCCATGCCCGGCTGGAACACGTTGTCCTCTTCACCGGTGACGAGCACGATCTCGGAGCGATCGATGTTCTCGAAGATCTGATCGTACGTCTGCGGCTGCGCGTAGTTGAGCAGGCCCTTCATCAGCGCGGTCGACGCCGACGGCATCGAGCTGAAGAACGACGGCATCGCGTTGGTGACGAACTCCATGTACTTCGTGCCCGTCGGGTCGTCGGGGTTCAGGGCGGCGTGCGACTGCGCGAGCGAGCCGTCGACGTACGCGAACGTGTCGCAGCCGTTCATGAAGAACATCTGGTACTTCTTCGCGATCCACTTGCCCTTGCGGGCGAGCGCGCGGACGTTCTGCCCGAGGCCGGCGTGGCCGTTGTACGCGATGACGTCGGCGGTCGGCGTGAGGCTCTCGTAGCGAGCGTCGAAGCCCGGTGGCACCTGCGTGATCGCGTCGACGAGGAGCGCGGTGACCTTCACCACCTTGCCGTCGGGAAGCGTCGCTTCGAAGGACACGTCGGCGGTCGCCGGGCCAGGCGCGTCGACCACGTTCGAGGGCGTCGTCGCGACCGTCGGCGTGAGCGCGTGGAGCTCACGCTTCATCATCGACACGAAGGAGTTGAAGCCGTCGATCCCGGCGTCGTGGGTCGTGGCGTTCGCCTCGTACTTGCCGAAGATGGCGACGACCTCGAGGCGGTTGTCCTCCCAGACCTTGTGGTACTCGGGGTACTTCTTGGCCGTGTTCTGCGTCGACTTCACCGCGGTGGCGGTGGTCTTCACGATCTCCTCGTCCTTGATGTCACAGCCGTTCTGGCGCGGCCGGTAGTAGTACCACATGCTCCCGGTATCGACTTCGTGTGCGCCCCAGTCGACGCACGAGTGCTTGTGTTTATCGGTGAAGGCGGTGAGCCCCGTGGAGCTCGTGTCCCGCGGCAGCGCGAGCGCGTACGTCGACGGCAGGTTCGTCTTGCTGCCCCACGCGACGGGGAGCTTCGCGTGGTACTTGAGCGTGATCTTTCCGGCGGCCTCGGTGCGCTGGATGTTGGAGAGCACGAGGTTGTCGAGACGGCCAACGGCCTTGTCCGCGTTGAGGTGTCCGATTGTGTAGAGGAGCTGGTCCTCGATCGTCGACTTGTCGTCCCACGACTGATCCGTCGAGAGCTCGGCGTCGAAGTCGAAATCGAGGAGCGTGGCCTGGTTCGAGCTGAACGCGCCTTCGTCGGTCTGCGTGTCGGGCGCCGCCTCGGTGACGCATCCGGCGAGCACGAGGGCGGTGAGGACGACGGGGGCGAAGAGTGCGGTGCGGCGCATGGTGCCGCCCTCCAAGCAACGATCGTTCCGATGTGCGGCAATGTCTTACCCACTGGGGGACTCGCGTAATTTCAGAGACTTCTACCCACGGGCAACGCCTCGATCCTCAACCCAGGAGAGATTTCCGGATCGCCTGGGATCCAGCAGGCTGCGCTTCTTGGTGAGCTAGGGGGCGACCTCGATGGGCAGCTTCGGGACCTCGATTTCGCCCTTCTCGAACACGCCGACGAGCGGGATGACGACGCGGAGGATGTACTTCCCTGCCCCGAGCGGGCCGGCGGAGGCGCGCGGGTAGCCGCGGCCCTCCCAGGTCTTTGCCTTTTCCGGCGCCCAGCGTGTCTTCACCGCATCCCAGGCGATCCTCACGCGCGCGCTTCCGCCGGGAGCAAGCGTGATGCGCGCGGCCTTCACGTCACGAGCGGGAACCGTCGGAGACTTCGGCGCCTTGCCCGGCGGGAGGTCGACGCGCTTTCCCTTCGCGTCGAGCGCCTCCACGTCGAAGCGAGGCGTCGGATCGCCGGTGAAGTAGAGAGCCAGCGGCTCGTTCGACTTGTTCTTCAGGATGAGCGAGAGATCCGCACGACCGCCGGGAGTGATCGTCGGTGTGCCGCTCGTCACGCGCACCTCGAGCCGATCACGCATTGCGTTCGGCACGTCGCCGGTGCTCGGCATCTTCGACTCACACTGCTTGAGCACCTCGTCGAGAGACTCGAAGGTGTCGCTCGTGCACGGCCCATCCTTCGCCGAGAGGCTGCCGGCACTGTTCGGCGCTGTGGTGGTCCCCGCGTCGGGCTCCTCGACGGTGCGCGTGAGGACGGGCACCGTTCCGATCGGCGCCATCTCGACGGGCCGCCGCTGGTGCTGCGGGTCGCAGCCGGCCGATCCCATCGCGTGCGCCGCGAGCGCAAACGCGGCCGCGCGCGCGAGCCAGAGCGCGCGCGCTTGTCGAGGAATGGACGTCATCGCCACGGATCCTTGGGCAAGCCGTCCTTTTTCGTCCAGGTTTTTCGTCAGCCGAAGTAGAAGCGGGCGGAATCCGCGGGATGGAGATGCCCCCACCAGCATCGAACGAGCGAGAAAGAAGGACCTGCCAAAATGCGGAGCTTCGAGTTGCTTTTCGCGTCGCCCCACCAGGATCGGCCTGCAAAGGGCGCGAGAACTGCACGCAATTTTTTTGCGGTGCTCCCCTTCGCGGCCATCGCGGCGACGATGTTCGCGAGCGCGCCGGCCTCGGCGCAAGTGCCCGCCGGCGCCCCCGGCACCGGCCCCGGCATGGCTCCCAACGCGCCACCTCCTCACGCAGCGACGCCGACGACCGGTGTGGCGCCGACCGGCACGCCGGACGTCGTGCGAGCTCCGGCACAGGGGGACGGCACGAGCGCTGGAACAGCGGGTGCGGTCACGGCCGAGAACGTCGCGCAGCGCGCGATGGCGACGAGCTACCAGGCGAAGGCTGCGGAGCAGAACCTGACGGCCGCCGGCGCGCGCTCCGAAGCGCAGTGGTCGAACTACCTGCCGCGCCTCGGCCTCGTCGCGCGGTACACGAGGCTCAGCAACTTCACGCCTCCGTCGCTCAGCGGAAGCGGGAGCCTCGTCGCGACGCCCGCGACCGCTGGAACGCTCAACCCGACGCCCACCATCGCGGCCGCTGGCTTCAGGTTCCCGCTCGTGCTCGACAACTACCTGACGCAGGCAACGATCGCGATTCCTATCAGCGACTACTTCCTGCGCATCGGCAAGTCGTACTCCGCGTCGACTCACTCCGCGGACGCCGCGCGCTTCGACGTCGTCGCCGCGCGTGCGAAATCGTACGCCGACGGAAAAGTTGCATACTACACGTGGCTCCGAGCCCGAGGGGCGGTGGGCATCGCCGAGCAATCGCTCGAGGTGGCCCGCGCGCACCAGAAGGACGCCCAGAACCAGTTCGCCGTCGGCAACGCCTCGAAGGCCGACGTGCTGCGAGCGCAGACGCAGGTCGCGGCTGCGGAGCTCGCCATCGACCGCGCCAAGAGCGGCGTCGCCCTCACCGAGCGCCAGATCCGCGTCGCGATGCACGGAAAGGAGGACGACGTCCTCACCCCGGGCGAGTCGCTCGAGGCGAGCCTCCCCGCGCAGCCTTCGAGCCTCAAGCAACTCGTCGCCGAAGCTCAGTCCCAGCGCCCCGAGATCAAGAGCATCGACAAGAACGCCGAAGCCGCCCGCAAGCTCGCCGATGTGTCGCGCGCCGGGAAGTATCCCGTGCTCTCCGGCTTCGGCGACCTGACCTACTCGAACCCGAATCAACGACGCGTTCCCGCGACCGAGGACTGGTTTGCCACCTGGTCGCTCGGCGCGCAGGTCACCTGGTCCCCCAACGACGTCCTCACCGCGGGCGCCAGCGGCGCAGATGCCGACGCACGCGCCTCCGCGCTCGATGCGCAGAAGCAGGGCGTCCGCGACGGCGTCGACCTCGAGGTCACGCAGGCCTACGAGGGCATCATCGAGGCGGACGCCGCGATCGAATCGACGCAGCGCCAGCTCGAGAGCGCCGTCGAGGGCTACCGTGTCGCACGCGAGCTGTTCAACAACGGCCGCGGCACCGCCACCACGCTGATCGACGCGGAGATCGTCCTCGCGCAGACCCGCTTCGAGCACCTGAACGCCCGGGCCGACGCCCGGATCGCCCGGGTCCGCCTCGAGCACGCGCTCGGTCGCGACGCGAAGGCCGTTCCCTGAGGCGTACGACCCAGCGCCCGGAATAGGGAGCTTGGCGCTTTCGCGCTTCGCTCTCGTCTGGTCTCATGGCCCCGATGGGTTTGACCAAGGGTGACCGCGTCGCTGTCCTGACCTCCGGCGGCGACGCACCGGGAATGAACGCTGCCGTGCGTGCGGCGGCGCGTGTCGGCGCCGAGATCGGCCTCGACATGGTCGGTGTCGAGGACGGTTACGCCGGTCTCATCGAGGGCCGCGTGGCCCCGCTCGACATCCGCGTGATGGATGAGGCCGCGCGGCGCGGCGGAACCACGCTCGGCACGGCACGCAGCAAGGCCTTCGCGACCCCCGAAGGCCAGAAGCGCGCGAGAGAGACGATCGCCACGAACAACCTCCGCGGTCTCCTCGTCATCGGAGGCAACGGCTCGCTCACCGGCGCACGCACGCTGACCGACGTGGTGAATGCCGCGTCCGG
>JAYSXP010000639.1:0-8198 GCA_043717125.1 Polyangiaceae bacterium
TTGCTGATCCGGGTGAGCTCGAGGACGTCCTTGCCACTCGGGCGCTCGATGGGGAACTGGAAGAGCGGCGCGCCGCGGCTGCTCTCGACGAGCCCACCAACCACCTCGACATCCTCTCCATCCGCTGGCTCGAAAAGTTCCTCGTCGGCTACCGCGGCGTTGCCCTCGTCATCTCGCACGACCAGCGATTTCTCGACAACGTCGCGACGCACATCCTCGACGTCGACTACGGCGGAATCACGCTCTACACCGGCAACTACTCGACGTTCAACCGCGAGAAGGCGGCGATCCGCGAGCGCAAGGAGGCGGAGGTCGCGCGCGCCGAGGCGACGATCGCCGAGAAAAAAGCGTGGGTGGCACGCTTCGGTGCCTCGGCGACCAAGGCACGGCAGGCGCAGAGCCGCCTCAAGCAGATCGAGAAGATCGAGGTCGAGGAGCTCGAGTCGACCTCGCGGCGCGCGCCGCAGTTCCTGTTCACGCCCGAGCGCAAGAGCGGCCGTGACGTGCTCGAGATCGCGCACGTGTCGAAGGCGTACGGTGAAAAGAAGGTGCTCGTCGACGTCTCGCTGATGGTACGGCGCGGAGAGCGCGTCGCGATCCTCGGCCCCAACGGCCTCGGCAAGTCGACGCTCCTCAAGATCGCGACCGGCAACCTCGAGGCTGACGCGGGCAGTGTGAAGTGGGGCCACGAGACGCGCGTCGGTTACTTCGCGCAGGACCACCACGAGGCGCTCGTCGACCCGAAGGCCACGCCGATCGACGTCATCTGGAACGCGGTACCCCGCGCCGAGACGGCCTTCGTGCGCGGCGCGCTCGGGCGCGTTCTCTTCTCCGGCGACGACGTCATGAAGAAGGTCGGCGCGCTCTCTGGCGGTGAGGCGGCGCGGCTCGTGTTCTGCCGCATCATGGTGGAGAAGCCGAACGTCCTCGTGCTCGACGAGCCGACGAACCACCTCGACATGGAGTCGATCGACGCGCTCATCGAGGCGCTGAAGAAGTACGAGGAGGAAGGCACGCTCCTCTTCGTCTCCCACGATCGCGCGTTCGTCTCGGCGCTCGCGACGCGCATCCTCGAGGTGACGCCCGGCGGATTCCGCGATTTCCCAGGAACGTACGAGGAGTACCTCGAGCGCTGCGGCGACGACCACCTCGACGCCGACACCGTGGTGCTGAAGGCGAAGAAGGAGAAGGTCGCGTCGGCCGATCCCGCGCCCGCGAAGACCGAGACGGCGCTCTCCTGGGAAGAGCAGAAGAGGCGCGCGAACCGCATCAAGCAGCTGCCGGTGAAGCGCGACGAGGTGCTCGCCGCGATCGAAGGCGCGGAGGCGCGCAAGGCGTCGATCCAGGCCAAATGGTGCCAGGCGGGCTTTTACGAGAAGACCCCGAAGGACGAGGTCGCCAGGCTCGAGGAAGAGGAGAAGTCGCTCGGTCCGAAGATCGACGCGCTCCTCGCGGAGTGGGAATCCCTCGAGGAAGAGCTCGCCGCCGCTGGGTCAGGCGCGTAGCCGGGGACAAAGGCCGGCCACCGAGCGGGAGGTCCGTGCCGCCCGCGCCGCCCCACGCTCGAAGGGCCGATGGCTGCGCGAAGAACGACGAAGGCGATACGCGACGCGACGGACGGCGACCTCGTGCGCTTCCCTCCAGTTCCGCGCGTCCCTCCGCCGCCGCTGCTCCCTGAGGGTCCGCGGCAGCTGCAGACGGCGCACATCATCGGCGCTCTCGCAAGGGCTGCCCAGGCCAGTATGGGGGTTGCTGGTCCGAACCTCGTCAGGGGCCTCCACGCCTCTGCGGTCGACCTGGGCCGGCTGTAGCACGCGCTGGAGCGTGCACTCGCGCGTTTCGACGACGCCCAGATCGAAGCGCGCTGGTCAGAGGTGTTCGACGTGATCCGGCGGTCGTTGGAGCGTGGGTGCAGCGGCACAAGAAGATGAAGCCTTCGCGATTCGCGACCGGGATCCGCGTCGAGCTCCAGACCCAAGACGACCTCGGGTACTACGACTACGCGTTCGACGTTTTCCCCTGTCGCGGCGTGAGGTAGCGAATCGAGGTTTCGACTCCGGGCGCCCGGAGGCCGGGGTACGGGCGTCCGGAGGCGGCACGCACGTCGGCTCGCAGTCGCGGCCTCTCAGCCGGCGTATCTGCAGACGAGTCCCTCGCTCACGAGCTGTCGCCAGTGGCCGGCCAGCTCCTCCGAGAACGCCACGTCCTCGATCAGCACGCCGGCCTCGATGTTTCGCGTCTGCCCGCGGTCCGTGAAGTTCGCGGACGTGATGAACGCGCGCGCGTCGTCGACCACGATGCACTTCGCGTGGAGCGTCGCCCACTCGTAGCCTGGGATGTCGCCACGGATCGCCGTCCGTGGGTCGTAGAACACGTCCGGCTTCGGCGAGCCGAACGTCCACACCTCGCGGAAGAACCTGTCGATGGCGGCGGTCGCGAACTCCTCGGCGTCCTCCGGGCGAGCGCCGCTCTCGATGTCCACGAAGAACATCGCGCTCACTCCCCGGCTCGCCATCACCGCGTGCAGAGGCGCCAGGATCTCCGGCTTGTCGAACGCATAGCCTCCGACAATCACCTTACGCTCCGCCGACTCGAAGAGGCGCTGGACCACCACGCCGGTGTCCTTTGCGATGCTCGCCTTCGTCTCCGGCCCCGTCCACACGAGATCGAGCCGAGGCGGAGGCCGATGCACGCGCTCCGCGATCGCCACACGCAGCGCGATCGCGACGCCGGCACCGTCCGCGCCGCGCAGCGCGGCGATCACGTCCTCGGCGAGCCCATGGAATCCGGCGTCGACGATGTCGACCTCCGAGAACGGACACTCGAGGCGGCCCTGCTCGACCGCCGCGAGGAGCTGGTGGAGCATCGGCAGCGCGATCCGGCTGAGCCCCCTCCCCGTCGTCATGGCCGCTTCGAGAAGAACGCGAGGTCCGGGGGATGTCCGATCGCCGGAACCACGAGCGCGCGATCGAGGTAGCGATTGAACCGCTCGCAGCTGCACTCAGCGACGAACAGGCAACCGTGGCACGCCGCGCCCTCGAGGAACCGCTCCGCGTGGTCGTCCTCCGGCGAGTGCCCCGCGCACACCGGATCGTTCGAGCAGAGCCGCCCCATGTCGAACGCCCGCTGGAGGTGCGCGCGAAGCTCTCTCCCCTGTTCGACGAGGCCGCCTAGCGTTCCCTCGGTCCCGGTCGTCCCCGTCGAGAGCAAGAGCGCCGCCATCGGCGTCGGATCCTTCGCCGAAGGGCCGCAATAGATGCGCTCGCGGATGGCGCTCGCCGCGTAGCCGCACTCCAGGCTGATCGCCGAGGTGAGGAGATGCGCCAGCGAGTGCAGCATGTAGAACCGCACGCCCGGGAACGGCGGCGGCGCGTCGACGGTCTTCGACCACGCTTCATAGCCCGCGAGGAGCTGCTCGCCGCGCGCCTTCACGGCGGCCCGCTCCTCCCACTCCTGGACAGCCTTCTCGTCGAGCTCGACGAACACGCCCTCGCCGCGGATCTCCGAAGCAGGGAGCCAGTTCGTCGTCAGGCCGAGCGCCGCCGTCTTCACGCCGAGGTCATATTCACCCTGCAAGTCAGGGCTCACCGGCTCGAGCCTCGTGAAGCCGATCTGCGCGATGACCTCGCGCAGCTTCTGAGCGACGACGAGCCGCCCGACGCCCTGCGGGAGCCCGTCCTTCGGCACCACCCGGCGCGCGAAGAACGGGATGCCCGCGGGCGGCAGATCGCCCGAGGCCTCCTCCTTCGCCGACGTGAGCTGCTTCCACTCCGCGGTGCGGAGCGGGCCCTGGCTGATCGGCTTGTCCTCCTGGATGGCCTTCACGGCCTGGAGCACCTCCGCGTCGTTGTAGTCCTGCAGCGCGACGCGCACCTTCTCGATCGTCCGAAAGACCGGGAGGACCTCCTTGGTGGCGGTCTTCACCACGTCCCACACGCTCGAGACCTTCTCCTGCAGGTCGCCCGCGGGGTCGGGGATCGAGAGCGCGCTCACCACCTGCGGGAAGTACGAGTTGCTCGCGGTGCGAACGAGCAGCCGGATGTGCTCCTTGCACTCCTCCTTGCCCTCGGGTCCGAGCCACGGGCGCGAGCCGAAGCAGGGCAGCTCGAGGCCGTACGTCGCGTTGAGCTTCTGCGAAGCGCCGCACGCGCAGACGATCCGGATGTCGTTGAAGTCTCCGCTCGCGCCCTCCTCGAAGGTGAGCGACGGCGCCGCGCAGCGCTCCCAACCGGAGTCCTTCGACTGCGCCGCGTGGACGAACGAGATCCAGTGAAACTCGTCGATGTGCCCGCGCTTGCACGCCGACACGAAGCGAACCGGGACGCACTCGGTCTTCTTGTCGCGCTCGCACTGGTGCCAGTAGCGATGGCTCTTCAGCTCGAGGCCGTCCTTCCGCTGAAGCGAGCGGCAGCGCGGGTTCTGGCAAACGAACCAGTGCGGGAACTCGAGCACGCTCACGCCGGCGAACTTCGAGGGCTCGCGATCGTTGCCCATCGGCGGCGCGCGGAACGGCGTCTCTAGGCTCAGCTCGCGACCGAGCTCTCGGAAGCGCTCGACGATGGCGTCCCGCAGTCGCTTCTCCGGAATGTGAGGAGGGGCGAAGGTGCGGTCATAGCTCCAGAAGTCGAGGCCCCCGATGAGCACCGCGTCGGTCAGGAGATCGACCATCGAGCCGGGGCCGAACGTGGTGACGACCTGGCTCTGTCGGACCGTGCCGTCGGGCTGCTGCTGGATCTTGGGTCCGTGGGTTCCGAACTTCATGATCAGCGCCTTCCACCGAGCGAGCGGCGCTCCAGCCAAAGATGAACGGAGGGCTCCACGTCGCGCATCGAGGTCGGCGCTGCGAATCGCGCGTCGTCGGAGTGCGCGGGCGGAGGGTCGTCGTCGATGATGGTGAAGAGGAGCGGCTTGCCGGCGGTCTTGTCCTTGTCAAAGCGCGAGTAGCTCCGCTTGGTGCCGCCCTCGTGGCGCGCCTCCTTGGTGAGCTTCTGCCAGGCTTCGATGATCTTGTGCGCGCGGTCCTCGAGGGCCTTCTTCAGGCGCGCGCTCTCCTGCGCTCCGCTGGTCTGCGCGGCCCCGCGTGCGGCGAGCACCTCGACGCACTCCTCGGCGAGCAAGCGATGCGTCTCGATATCCATTGCCGCGGTGGGCGCGGTCATCACGGGGTGGCCGAGCCTCGTCATCGCCAGCAGCGTTCCGGCGAGCCCGCGCTCGAGTGCGGGCCCCGAGAACGGCGTGAGGCTCGTCGCCTCGACGTAGCGGTAGAAGCTCTGGTGGTAGGCGACGAACCGCTCGTAGTGAGAGCGGTCCCGCGGGCGACGCACGTTAAAGCACGTGACCACGAGCCCGGGATACTGCCGACCGACACGGCTCGACGCCTGGATGTACTCGCTCGTCGACTTCGGCTGACCGGCGACGACCATGAGGCCGAGGCGGTCGATGTCGACGCCGACGGAGATCATGTTGCTCGCGAGCAGCACGTCGACGTGCTCCTTCGCGGCATGCGGGCGGCTGAGGCGATCCTTTGCTTCCTTGATGGCGCCCGCCTTCTCGCGAGAGGTGAGCTCGACGGGCATCTGGATGACGCGGTTGCTCGCCCACGGATGGTGTCGAGCAGGGTAGCCGTACGGCTTGCGGTCCTCGATCGTCCCGCACCACCTTCGCACGTCGTCCTCGACGAGGCGCCGCATGCCGCCGAGCTCACGCAGACTATTGAAGTAGCCGGCGAGCGTCATGTACGCGTCGGCCGGCTGGTCGTCCTTCTCGTTGGGGTCGTACTGCTTCTGCGCTGCGGCCTGGAGCGCGACGTACGTGCGGAGCAGGATGGTCTTGAGCGGGCGGCCGGGCGCGGCGACGCCGAGGTAGAGACGGCCGGGCTGCACCGTGTCGAGCTTGGCGAAGAACGTCTCGGAAGCGTCGACGCTCGGCGGCGGGAAGAGCGACATCCCGGAGCGGCCGAAGAGCGACAGGATCTGCGAGCGGGCTCTCCGCACCGTGGCCGTCGAGGCGATCACCTTGGGGAGGACAGGTTTGCCGCTCGACGCGTTCGTCGAGAGCCACTCGATGGCCGTCTCGTAGAGGCCCACCATGGTGCCGAGCGGGCCGGAGATGAGGTGGAGCTCGTCCTGCACGATGAGGTCCGGGGGCTGGAGCCCGTCGGGGAGGAGCGTGGCGCCCTTGGGTGCGCGGTCGAGCGGACCGAAGCACTTCTTGCCGTCGCGCGCGGAGGCACGGCCGAAGAGCATGCCTGTCTCGCCGCGCCACGGGAGCATCGCGAACTTGTCGACGGTCGCGACGATGAAGCACGGCAGTTCGCGGTAGATCTGATCGTCGACGAAGACGACCGGGATGCCTTCCTTGTTGTTTCGCGGCGCGAACTCGCAATCGCTCGGAGGTTGGCCGGAGGCCGAGACGCAGCTCACGACGACCTCGTCGGGCGCGCTCTTGCTCGGCGCGAGGACGAGGCTGTCGCGCCCCAGCTCGCGGCCGCACCATGGGCACGCGGCGAGCGGGAACGGCGACGGCGCCGTCTTCGAGGCGCTGTTCTTGTAGTCGATGACGAGCTTCTTCACCTGCTCGAGCGTGTTCGCCGTCGCGGACCGCCCGACCCAGAGGCCGACGGAGAACCGGACGTCGCCGAGGCGGGCGGTGTCCTTCTTGCGAAGGAGCTCGAGGGCGCAGATGAGCGTCGCGGCGCGACCGAGCTGGTCGAGCGTGAGCAGGCGGAGCGTGTAGCGAAGGAGTACCGCGACGCCGAGCCCGCCGTCCGCGCGCTTCTGACCGCGCAGCCTGCGGAGGAGCAGCGTGAAGCCGATCACGCCGAGATACGCCTCGGTCTTGCCGCCGCCGGTAGGGAAGAAGATGAGCTCGACCTCGTTGCGCTCGACCTCGTTCATCGGGTCCGAGATGCCGACGAGGTTCAAGAGCACGAAGGCAAGCTGGAAGAGGCGCCACGCGGGCTTCTTGCCCTCTGCGTAGCGCTGCGGGCTTCGCTGGCGCGCGGAAGCGGCCATCGCGCGGTTCATGAGCTGGAACGCCTCGCGCGCCTGGTCGTCCATGCTGAGGAGCTGGATGCCGGCGCGGATTCGCTCCTTCGCGCGCGATGCCTTCTTGAGGAGGCGCTTGCGGGCGTCGTTGCGTTCGGCGCTGTCGAGGGGGATCTGCTGCTGCGCGTCGATCCACGTCCCGTACGCGTCGACCAGGGGCGAGAGCGCGTTCACGAGCGCGGGGCCGCCCGTGAGATCGGCGAGGTCCTCCATCGCGGTGACGACGTTCGGCTCCTCGTGGGTGTCGACCTTGCGGACCTCCGCCACGGGGATCCACGTCGTGCAGATGCGCGTGACGGCGCTGGCGCCGTCGGGGATCTCGACGGCGATCCCGTGACCGACGGCCCACTCGTTGTGGTCTCGGAACTGGAGATCGGCGGTCTGGTCGTCGGGCTCGGTGGCGCCTTCGCCCTGGCGGTTGGGACGCGGGACGAACCCGGGCTCGAAGGAGAGGGACATCGAGACCTGGAAGACGAACTGCTCGTCCTGACGCCCCTTCTCTCCGGGCGTCCGCTCGTTGACGACGAAGAGCGACAGCGCGCGCGTGCCGGCCGCGAGGCCGGGAGCGTCGGCGGTCTCGAGCTTGCCGCAGACGCGAATGCCGGGCGTGTCGGGGAGCGAGCAGCCCTTCTCGATGGTGGCGCTGTCGAGCGCGAGTTCGACGGCGCGGAGGGGCTGCGCGGCCCGGCGCCAGACGTTGCGCTTCTTCCGGCGGTCGCCGCCGGCGACCTCAACGTCTTCCTTCGTGTACTCGGCGAAGGAGACGGTGACCTTGATGCTCTCGCCGTCCTTCTTCTTTGCAGGGAGGAGGACGGACATTCCGAGCGAGGCAGGGAAGTTGTTCTTCTGCTTCGGCTCCTGCTCGACCGCGGGCTCGTCGTCGTCGTCGTCACCCGTGCCGGTGCCGAAGCCGTCGTCGGCGTCGGGGCTCTTCGGGTCGCGATCGTTCTTCGGCGCGAGAAAGCCCGTGAGGTACCAGCGCGACGGCGCGAGGGTGAGCTCCTCGGACGGGTTCGCCGGATCGAAGGGGCCGACGAGATCGGCCTGAAGCGCAGCGACGAGCGAAGCTCGGATGTCCGTGGCGGCAGTCATGACTGGTCGACGATCGCCCGGAGCGAGGCCGAGAACAACCCCCCTACCCTATCGATCCGA
>JAYSXP010000640.1:0-8175 GCA_043717125.1 Polyangiaceae bacterium
CGCGGGGGCTGTCGCCCTGCCGAACATGATCCTCTTCCAGGTCCTGTTCCCGCTCCTTTCCCCCATCGGCGACGCGGTGATGATCCTCGCCCTCCTCTCGGGCAACCTCGGTGCGGTCCTGAGCGGCTACCTTGGGTTCCTGGTGATGGACGTGCTGGCCTCGGCCATCGCCTTCCGGCTCGACGGCAAGCCGCTCCGCTGGCTAGCCCTCCTCCTCATCCAGCGCTTCACGTACCGGCAGCTGCTCTACCTCGTCTGCCTGCGCGCGCTCGTCGCGGCCATCAGCGGCGGACGCCACGGCTGGCGAAAGCTGGATCGCACCGCCAGCGTGATGGCCCTGCCGGCGCGGGTCGTTCCACTCGTGCCCGTACCGGCGGTAGCCGCGAAGCTCGCCGCTTGATCAGCGTCGAGCCTCCCGGAGCGCGCGGCGGTCGACCCACCAGCCCACGAGCGCGCCGAGGACGGCGAGCGGCACGGTGGGCAGGGCGTGTCCGACCACGACGTGGCCGGCCCCGGCGATGGGGCAGCCCCAGTGCAAGATCGCGTGCGCCCACGAGGCGGCGGCGATGCCCGCCGCCGCACCGACCAGCGCCGGGCTCGCGAACACGAGCTTCCGCTGCGCCGCCACGAGGAGCAGCGTCACCGGGACCCCCACGGCGAGCGCGCCGGCGCCGCAGCGCAGCGCCGCCGGCCAGAAGCTCGCGCCGCCAGCTGCGATGCTCGCGGCGTCGGTGGCCGCGGTGGGAACCGCAAGGAGGAGCACCGTCGCCGTGATGACGACCGGGGCCAGCGCGGCCAGCAGCAGCGCTCGTGCGCTCGGCCCGACCATCGCCCTGCCGCGTGACAGCGCGAGCGCGCTCACCAGGGCAGCGACGAAGACCGCGTCGGCCAGCGCCGCCCACGACGCGGAGGCGGGGAGCGCGTCCCAGTCGGCACGCGGTTGCTCGAGCCAGGCGCGCAGACCGACCCAGGCGATCGCCGCCGCGAGCAGGGCGTAGCGGACGAGGTTCCTTGCTGCTGGCGGCGCGGGAGTCGCCGCGACGCCGCCGAGCACCCGCGCGCGCAGCGAAGCGGGGAGCGCGAACCGCGGATCTTCGGATGTTCGTGGCTCGCTCATCGTCGGTCTCCTTTCGCCGGCGCGGTGCCGGCGCCGTCTTCCCAGTTCTCGCCGAGGCGTCGCCGCAGCGTCTCGTAGGCGCGGTGCGCGCGCAGCTTCACGCTCGTCTCCGTCGTTCCCAGGACCATTGCCGCCTCGGCGATGCTGAGGTGCTCCTGCTTGAGGAGCCGGAACGCCGTTGCCTGGTTCTCGGGCAGCTCCGAGAGGAGCTCCTCGATGCGCTCTCCCAGGCGTTGCGCGACGAGGAGCTCGTCGGCGCCGGGGGCCTCCGCGGCGATGCCGGGATCGCTGCGGCGCTCGCCGTCCGTGCCGGGTGCATCGAGGCTCGGTCCTTCGCGCCTCCGCGAGCGGACGGCGTCGAGGAAGAGCCGCCGCCCGATGGTGTACATCCACGGCAGCACCCGGGCGCCGTCGCGGTAGCTCCCTCGCGCGCCGTGGATCCGCAGAAATGTCTCGTGCGTGAGGTCCTCGGCGAGCGACCGATCACGCGCGAGACGCGCGAGGAAGGCGAACAGCGGCGGCGCGGCGAGGTCGTAGATGACGCCCAGGGCGCCGTCGTCGCCGTGCGCGTAGCGCGCCATCGCTTGCTCGAGATCCATGCCCGAGCCCTGGACTAGCACAGGCGCGTGATCGCCAGGTTTCGACTACTTGGTGCCGCAGCCGCTGGGGCTGGAGCACGAGTTCTTGTCCTTCGGCGCCGCGTCGGTCTTGCAACCGCCCTGGCCCTTGCAGGCGTTCTTGCCCTTGCACGAGTTCTTGTCGGTCTTGCAGCCGCCCTGACCCTTGCAGGCATTCATGCCCTTGCAGCCGTGCTTGGCGCCGTCGCTGGTGTCGAGCTGCTGGACGTTGTCGTGGTCGACGGTGTCGAGCTGCGAGGTCTGCGCCTGAGCCATGTTGCTCGCGCCGAGAACGATTCCGGTGATGGCGGCCGCGAGGAGATGAGAGATCATGGTCGTGAATTTCCTTTGGATGAGAACGTGACGTGAACGAGCGGATTGAGGATCAGGCGGTAGCGAGCGTCGGGGCGCGGTGCGGCGTGCGGCCGTGGAGCAAGCCGTCGAGCGAGAGGCGACCGGGACCGCTGAGCGCGATCCAGGCGAGGAGGACGAGGTAGGTCCACTCGACGACGCCGAAGAGGTCGCTCGCGCCGCTGATGTCGGCGCGCTTGGCGGTGAGGAGCGCGACCACCATCGTCACCATCAGCGGGAGCGCGGCGAGGCGCGAGGCGAGACCCACGCCGAGGAGCGCGCCGCCCACGAGCTCGGTGGTGCCGACGAGCGTGGCCTGGAAGTGAGGCAGCGGCAGTCCGAGGTCGGTGAAGAACGCCGTCACCTTGTCGAGGTGGTGGAGCTTGCCCCAGCCGCTCCCGGCGAAGACCACGCCCACCGTCAGGCGAGCGAGGAGGGGAGCGACGCCGTCGAGGCGGCGGGTCAGGGAGAGCGCGCGCTGCTGCGCGCGATGGGCAAGGCTCATCGCAATCATCGTGGGTTCCTTCCGCGCGTCGGCGTGGGCTGTGGATCGTGGGGACGGGGTCAGGCCCGCGGCGCTCATCGCCGCTCACCGGCACCGTCTGATGAGAGGCTTACTCCGGGCCCCCGTCCCGGGTTTCGCGAGGGTCGTCTTTTCTTTCGGGAGGCCTGTTTCCTCGCGATATCCGGGGACCGTGATAGTCCCGCGAGCATGCAACGCTCGTTGGCCGTCGGTCTGCTCCTCGCTCTGACGGCATGTGGTCAGGGCGGCGCGAGCCTGCCCGCCTCCCACGCGCCGCCGCCCGCGCCCGCGACCCACTCCTGCGTGCCCGCCGCGACCCTCCCCACGCCCTTCGCGCTGGTGGTCCTGGGCTCGGGCGGTCCGCGGGGCTTCGGTCGCGCGGCGTCGAGCTATCTCGTCGTCCTGGAGGGGGTGCCGCGAATCCTCGTCGACGTCGGCCCGGGGGCGTTCCTGCGCCTCGGCGAGCTCGAGGTCGATTTCGAGCGGCTCGACACGGTGCTGCTCACGCACCTGCACATCGATCACACCGGTGACGTCCCCGGTTTCGTGAAGTCCCGCGATCTCACGTTCGACATGCCGCTGACCTTCCGCTTCTTCGGTCCGGCGGGCGGTGGCGCGTATCCGAGCACGACGGCCTACGTCGATCGCCTGTTCGGCGCGAAGGGCGCCTACGCCTACCTGCCCAGGTTCCGGAACGAGCTCCGGCTCGCGGCGACCGATCTCCCGACCGCGCCCACCGCGCCGATCCACACCGTGCTCGAGGAGGGTCCGCTGCGCGTGACCTCGATCGCGGTCGACCACGACGACGTCCCGGCGGTCGCCTACCGGATCCAGTACGCGGGCCACGCGCTCGTGGTGTCGGGTGACCTCGCGTCGAAGAACGACAACCTCGTCACGCTGGCGGCCGGCGCCGATCTGCTCGTCTACGACGCGACGGTCCTCGATCCGCCCGGCTCACCGGCGGGGCTCTACGACCTGCACACCGCGCCGCATCGCATCGGAGAGGTCGCCGCGGCGGCGCGCGTGAAGGCGGTCGTGCTCAGCCACATCCCGCCCAACGTGGAGAAGGAAAAGGAGTCGGTCGTGCAATCGGTGAAGGCGAGCTACCGCGGGAAGGTCGATATGGCTGCAGACTGCATGCGGTTCGATCTCGCGCACGCTCCGTGACGGCTCGACGGGCTCGACGATACGAGCCGGCCCTCACGGCTTGCCCTGGCCGGAGAACACCTCTAGAGCGTAGGAAGCGCTCGACCCGCCGGTCCTCAGCACGTCGACCGAGATCGACTGGCCGGGATTCGGCACTCCGTCCGGCAAGAAGAGGCGATGTTGACGCGCGTGGTCCGGCCGGGATCGTGGAAGATCAGCTTGCCGAGGTACCGCTTGGCCCCAGCCAGTTGTCGTTGCAGACCATCGTCACCATCGGCTCGACCCTGGCTTCCTCGAGACGCTACTTCTGGAGTCGCCATTGCTCAGTCCCCCACGCCGCCCGCCGCATCGGGGAGTCGCTCCGGCTTCGGCGCGGGAGCGCCGGTGAAGTCCATGGCCGCCTGCATCTCGAGCGCGCCCCAATTGCTGCTCGACGTCACGTCGGTCAGGACCTTGTTGTTCGGAATGGTGATGATGTTGTGGTCGAGGGTGTTGATGCGCGTGCTGCGCAGCCCGACCTTGATGACGTCGCCGTATTCACCGGCGAACGTGACGCGGTCGCCGACCTGGAACGGGCGATCGAAGATGATGGTGATCCCGGCGATGAAGGCGGCGACGAGATCGCGCATCGCAAAGCCCACTGCGAATGCGAACGTGCCGCCGAGGACGGTGAGCGTGGTGGCATCGATGCGCACGCTCAACGTGACCGCGACGAGTCGCGTCGCGATGTAGATCAGGAATCGCGATGCCGACTCGTACTTCTGGATCGTGGGACGGCGGTTCGCGAACCGTTTGCTGAGTCGCTCGGCGACGTTGCTGATGACGCGTAGCGCTACCATCGCGCCTGCGAAGCCGACGAGCGAGAACGCGACCCCGCCCCAGCGGATGAAGCCCGCGAGCTTCGTGAGGTCGGGCGCATCGTCGGCGTGCGCGCTCGCCGCCGCGAGGACCGTCGCCGTGAATGCCCCGGAGCCGAGGACGACGTTGAGCTTCTTCATTGGGCGACCATGAGGTGACGACGTTGCAGGAAGAGCGCGAGCGCCCTCAGCCACGTCCAGGTGATGGTGTAACGGCCTTCTTCTTCCTCGACGTAGCCGCGAGCCACCGCGTAGCGGAGCGCCTCGGTGACGTCGGCGCTGCTGAGTCGCGTGGCGCGCTGGATCTCGTCCGCAGTCGCCGGCGCGAGCTGCAGGACCGCGCGCAGGGCAAAGAGCGCGGGATCGGGCAGCACCGCCGCGTAGTCCCAGAGCAGACGATAGTAGCTTCCCGCACGACGCTCGAGCGCCTCCTGCCGGTCGATCTCGTCCGCGTTCGCGGGGAGCTTGTCCAGCAATCGCTCGAAGGAGGGCTGCAGGGTGGTGGTGGCCGTGCGCGCGCGGAGCAGCGCGATGATCTGTTCCTCCCGCCACGGACGAAGACGAACGACGTCGTCGAAGAGCGGACGCGCGCCTCGCGCACGCTGGAGGAAGAGCCAGAGCACCTCGTCGATCGCGAAGACCCATGTGGTGGTCTTCGGGGACCTCGAGCACGCCCTTCGCGGAGTCCGGGAGGAGAAGGCGGACCTCTTGCGTCCCCGCTCGGCCGTGACGAAGGCGATCATCTTCGCGCGCGCCGCGACGACGTTGAGCGGCGTGCCCAGCTCGTGCGCGACGCCCGAAGCGAGCCGGCCCACCGTGGTGAGCCGGTCCACGTGCCGGAGCTGCTCCAGCGCCGCGATGCGCGCGGCCGTCTCGCGATCGACGCGCACCGCCGCGGCGTTCAGACGATCGCACGTCGCGTTCATCTCGGCGGCGAGCATCCCTAGCTCGTCCCGCTCCCCCAGCACCAGCGGACCACCGAAGTCCCCCTCGCCGATCCGCCGTGCCTTCTCGCACAGCAGACGGACCGGGCGCCCCACGAGCCAGAGGCCGAGCACGCCGGACAGCGCACCACAGACGACGATGAGGGTCAGGGTCGTGAGCAGCGTGTCGGAGACGATGGTCCGCGCCGCCCTGCGCTCGGCGTCGAGCGGCTCGGAGATCTCGATGAAGCCGAGCCGTGCGCTCGCCGCGTTCGCCCGCGTGCTCCGCAGCACCTTCCGCGAGTCGGACGTGCTCGCACGTCTCGGCGGCGACGAGTTCGTCGTCCTCGCAATCGAGAGCTCGGACGAGAGCGCCATCCGCGCCCGGCTCGGCGCGGCGCTCGCCGCCTTCAACGCGGGCGCAACCGTCCCCTTCGAGCTCGCGGCGAGCATCGGCATGGCGGTCTCGTCGCCCTCGTCGAAGATCGAAGCGTTGCCCCAGGAAGCCGACGACAAGATGTACGCGGAAAAGCAGGCGCGCCGAGCATCGACGCTGCTCCGCGTTGCCGTGCAAGCACACGCGCCCGTCCCGGCGCACGCTGCCTGAGGGCGGTCGATCATGGGTCGCCTTCCCTGTTATGTTCGCCCGATGCGTCGCATGCTTGCGGGTCTCGCCGCGCTCCTCACGCTCGGGAGGTCGATTCCGGCGCGCGCGCAGCTCCAGGTCGCCCCCGAGGCCGAGGTCCGCGATGTGGAGTCGCTGCATGGCGAGTCCATCGCCACGCGCAGGACCCTCGCCCGCGCGGTGCTGGTCGGCGGCATCGGCAGCACGACGGCGGGCGGTCTGCTCATGATCTCCGGCGACGAGGACAGCGCGTTTCGCTTCGCAGGGCTGAACACCGCGGTCTTCGGCGTGGTGAACACGATCGTGTCCCTCCTGGCGCTGCACGGGATCGCGCACGAAGAAGAGCAATGGGAGTCGGCGGCTGCGTCGGCGGACCGGCGCGCGCCAGGCGGCCTCGCGCGCGCCCGCGTCCATGCGGCGAGCGACGAGCGGCGGGAGGCGACCAGCCACGCCGTGAACCTCGGGCTCGCGGCGGCATACCTGGCGGTGGGCGGGACGGCGATCCTCGCGTCCCGCCTCGGCGTGGACCACCCGAAGCGCTGGCTCGCGAGCGGCGCAGCCATCGAGGTACAGGCTCTCTTTCTGCTGGGGATCGATTATCTCGGCCTGCGCCGCGCCACGCACTATCACCGCCTGTTCGTCGACGCGCTAGCTCCGAGCGTGGCCGTCGTGCCAACGTCGCAGGGGAGCGAGACCCACCTCGAGCTGGGCGGCAGGTTCTAGCATGGCGCGCGCTACGGCCACTCCGCCCGCAGCGTTCCTTGCCGCGCGCGAACTGACCGATGGGATGCTGCACCTGCGCGCGCACGCGCCGGGGATCCCCGAGCCGGTCCTGAAGGCCTCGCAGGTCGTCCCGGTCGGCAAGGGCATCGCGGGGCTCGCCGCGCAGCACAAGAAGGCGGTCAACTCCTGCAACCTCACGCAGGACAGCGACCCGCGCATCCCCGTCGCCGCGAAGAACGCGAACGTGATGGGCGCGATCTGCGTCCCGATGTTCAAGCGCGATACCGACGAGGTGGTCGGCACGCTCGGCATCGCCGTCCGCTCCGAGCGCACCTTCACGACCGCCGAGGAGGAGCTCCTCCTCCTGCAAGCGGGCCGCGTGATCGCCGCGAACCTCGCCTGAACGCGTGCGCCCGATCTTCACGGCGGAGCGCGATCGTCCAGCTCAAAAGAACGATTCGCCTACAACCGACGAGCCTACGTTCGCGCGGTCGCCCGTCCGACTCTGCGCAAACCAACCTGACCTTTCGAGTCAGCGTGAGGCGCACGCGCCGTGAGGCCGTTCGCGTCGAGGAGCAGGTACAGTCGACGGAGGGATGCGTAGTGCGACGTGGGGTGTGGCCGACGGCAGCATCGGCCTCGCGCAGTATCCAGTAAGGGCCGCGCGGAGGGCTCAGCGCTCGCGCCACTCGCACACGTCCCGCGCCTCGATGGGGATGTGCGGGGCGTTCTCGTACTGCACGAGCACCCGGTGGCAGCGGAAGACCTGCTGCTGCTTCTGCGGCGCCGTCGCGAGGGCGATCGGAACCACGGACATGACGAGCAGGACCATCGCGATCACGACGCGCGCCGGGCTTGGGTGGGAAGGTTGACACGACGGTACCCGGGCGGCGTACCGTCTCGGCATGGCATTTCTCTTCGGCGACCTGACGCCGGCGCCGTTCACGACGAACTTCCTCGAGGAGCTCCGCGACATCATCGATTTCGCGGCGTCGATCGCGGCGACGGATCAGACCATCGTGAACGCCGAGGCGACCCGTGCGGCGCTGCGCCGCCGCGCCGACGAGGACGCGGCGCGGCTCGAAGCCCTCGTTCGGAGCGTGCTCGCCGCTGCCGAGGCCGCGGACAAGGGCGGGGATGATTCGCTCGCTCCGACGCTCGCCGCGGAGATCGCGAACCTCGTCGCGGCGCGCCACGAGGCGTCGAGCGCTGCGCTCACGGCCAGGCTCGCCGCGGCCATCAGCGTGCACGAAGCAGCGGTCGTGAGCGCGCGCAGCGACTACTTCGTCCTGC
>JAYSXP010000065.1:0-6820 GCA_043717125.1 Polyangiaceae bacterium
GCCGTGAGCGACGCGGCCGGGTGCTTCTCCGGACGGGTCGACGACTACGTCAAGACGCGGCCGTCGTACCCGCGTGCGCTGCTCGCCGTGCTGCGCGACAGGTGCGACCTCCGAGCGGCGTCGGTGGTCGCGGATCTTGGCTCGGGCACGGGGCTCTTCACGCGACTCATTCGCGAGACCGGCGCGACCGTCCACGCCGTCGAGCCAAACGACGAGATGCGCGCGGCCGCCGAGGCGATGTCGAAGGGATGGAACCATCGCGCGCTCGACGCCGATGGGTTTCATCGCGCGTACGCGTCGGCCGACTGCCGTCGGTTCGATTGCCATGCCGAAGGCGGCTCGATCGCGATGGTCTACACGACGATCGCGGTCACCGGCCGACCGACGTAAGCCGCTTTGGGAGCACAAAAAATTGCACGCCGGCGTCTTGCGACGTCGGCGTGCGGGAACCTCGGAGCGGCGCGTGAAGAAGGGGAGGAGGGGGGCAGTTCTCGAAGCGCCGACCGAGGCTCACACGTCAAACCTGGCTTTGACGCATAGCGTCGTGGGCCGGTATGCATCATGTGGCATTCTGTAGGCAACGGGTCAAGACGCAGTGCGTTGATTTCCCATAAACCATGTCATGTCCGACCGTTGGCGTCTCCCGGATGCAGCGTCAAAACCGGGCAGTGAGCCATGCGGACGACCTTTTCGGCGACGCTGCCGAGCAGCGCGCGCGAAATGCCGTGGCGGCCGTGGCTCCCCATCACGATGAGGTCCGCGGCCGCTTCGGTCGCCGTCTCCGTGATGGTCTGCCAGGTCGGCCCCTGCTTCACGAGCGCGTGCATCGCGACGCCCGCGCCGGAGTGAAGCTCGAGCGCCTTTTTGAGCCCGACATTCACGCCTTCGAGCATACGCGACACGAGCTCCGGGGTTGCCACGAGGGTTCCGTCGGGAAAACCGACCATCGGGATCTCGAACGCGTGCATCACCGTCACTTCGGCGCCGAGCGCCTTCGCGAGATCGACGGCGTAGGCGAGGGCGTGGTCGGAGCCCGTACCAAAGTCATGAGGTACGAGGATCTTCTTCGGGAGCGTCATTTCCTGCAGAGTAAAGCATCAAGGGGCCCATCGGGTGACAGGACGGGCTGCGCGTTGCTCACCAGTGATCGCACGGGTAGTCTGGTCAGCTCGTGAGCTCTCCCGAGACGGCCTCGTCCCCCCGACCGCCAGCAGAAGCGGTGAATCGCCTCGGACAGGTGATCTCCGGGCGCTATCTCATCAAGGAGCTCCTCGGCGAGGGCGGCATGGGCGCGGTCTATCTCGCCGAGCACACGCACATGAAGAAGCGCGTCGCGCTCAAGCTTCTTCATCCGGAGATGGTCGACAACGCGGAGGTCTCGGCGCGGTTCGAGCGTGAGGCTCTCGCATCGGCGCACATCGAGCACCCGAACGTCGCCGCCGCGACCGACTTCGGCAAGACGGAGGACGGCGCATTCTTCCTCGTCCTCGAGTACGTCGAGGGCACCAGCTTGCGCGATGCGCTCGACGCCGGCCCGCTGTCCGTGCAGCGCGTGCTGCGCATCGGCCGGCAGATCGCGCTCGCGCTCGAGCGCGCCCACGACGCAGGCATCGTCCATCGCGATCTCAAGCCCGAGAACGTGATGCTCGTGAAGAAGGACGACGAGCCCGACTTCGTGAAGGTGCTCGACTTCGGCATCGCAAAGCTACTCGAGGGTGCCGCAAGCGCGTCGGAGGAGATCTCCAAACGCAACGGCGGTATGAACCAGCCGCTGACGCGGCTCGGCACGATCCTCGGAACGCCCGAGTACATGGCCCCCGAGCAGGCGCTCGGCGAGGCGGTGACACCGGCGGCCGACCTCTACGGCGTCGGCGTCATGCTCTACGAGATGCTGACCGGGAAGCACCCGTTCGACCCGCCGGATCGAATGGCCATGCTCTCGTTCCACATCGTAGCGCCCGTCCCGCCGATGGCGGACCGCGCACCCCAGCTCGACGTGCCGCCCGTCGTCGAGGCCGTCGTGCGCTGCCTCCTCGAGAAGGACTCGAAGAAGCGCTACCCCAACGCGCGCGCGCTCGCCGACGCGATCGACGCCGCGGCCGCGAGCTGCGGCATCGACATGGGGCTGAACGTGCCGGCGCCCGTTCCTTCGCAGCCGGGATCGGGGCGTGCGGTCGGACCGGCCGGCTCGCCGCCGCCTCCAACAACCACGGCGGACTGGGGCGGCAACGACGCGTTCGCACAGACGAGCGTGGGCCTTCCCGCGACGACCCTCACGGCGGCGGGGGGGGATGCGGCCTCCCCTCCTGCGGCCCGCAGCGGTCTTCTCGAAACGCTCGGCCGTCAGCCGCGTGTCGTTCTCTACATCCTCGCCGCGGCCGTTCCGCTCGCGCTCGTCGTCCTCGTGGTCGTCCTCGTGCTCGTGTTCCATGGCGGCAAGCCGGTCGAGCCAGTCAAGGGCAAGGACGGCATGACCGTGACGGAGACGAAGGGCAAGACGGCGCCTGCAGACCGAATCGAGGCCGCCGTCGTCCTCGGGCCCGATGCGCTCGAGACGCTCGCCAAGGAATACCCCGAGGATCCGGTGGTCCGCCAGAAGCTCGCGATCGCGTATCAGGCCCAGGGAAAGACGACCGAGGCGCTACGCAACGTCCGCGCGCTCCTGGCCGCGAGCCCGGCGGCTGCGTCCGACGACGACATCGTGCAGCTCGTCACGGCCGCGGCGGCAAAGCCTCAGGGCACCGACGACGACGAAGCGTTCGCACTCCTCGAAGGACCGCTCGGAGAACGTGGCGTCGATTCGCTGATCGACCTGAGCGCGCGCGCCGCGGGCCGCGAGGTTCGTGATGCCCGTGACGTCCGCGTGCGAGCCACGAAGAGCCTCACGAAGCCCGAGGTACGTGGGCACGCATCACAGTCCGCGGGCATCCTGCTCGACTTCAAGGCTGCAACGCCGTGCCCCGCCAAGCACGACCTCCTCGGCCGCGCGAAGGACCAAGGGGACGCTCGCATCCTGCCGCTGCTCAAGCAGATCAAGCAGGCGCACGGGCGCGGCTTCTTCAGTCGCGACCCGTATCCGTGCATGCGGAAGGACACCGCGCTCGAGGACGCGATCGCGGCGATCGAGGCACGCGCCCCGGCCAAGTGAAACGCGCCCTGCGATGATGAGGCGCATGGGTGGCGCTCTTCTTGTCGTCCTCGGCAACAAGAACCTGAGATGCGCTCGGGCTTCGCGAGCCTGAGGCACGACATGCCGATGCTCGCCTCTGGACCGAGCCATGGTCGAGCTTGCCTCGAAACAGTCCGGCTTTCTCGGCGTCGAGAGCGTCGGGCGACCCAGGCGCGCGGCAAGAGCCGCGTTTTACGAGCGATACGAAGTCAGGGTGGCCATCGTAGAACGAGGGTACAAGTTCCCTACTTAGCTCTCACTCTTGGCTGGAACACGAATCGGAGGACGTCATGGGACTCTTTGCGGACAAGATCAGCATGCCGACGCGCGAACAGATGCTCCCCGGGCGCTCTGACCCCATCGTGGTCTCGGAGAAGCACATCGTCCTCGGCAGCCGGACTCGCGAGCCGTTCCCGCCGGCAATGATGCTCGCCATGTTCGGGATGGGCTGCTTCTGGGGTGCCGAGAAGATGCTGTGGCAGGTGCCGGGCGTCTACTCGACGCAGGTGGGCTATTGCGCGGGCACGACGCCAAACGCGACGTACCGAGAGGTATGCTCGGGGCGCACTGGCCACAACGAGGTCGTGCGCGTGGTGTTCGATCCGACGAAGACCACGTACGAGGAGCTCCTGAAGACGTTCTGGGAGAACCACAACCCGACCCAGGGGATGCGCCAGGGCAACGACGCGGGGACGCAGTATCGATCGGGCATCTACGTCTACGGCAAAGAGCAGCGCGCCGCCGCCGAGGCGTCGCTCGCCGCTTACGACACGAAGCTCCGCGAGGCGGGGTACACGGCGATCACGACCGAGATCGTGGACGCGCCCGAGTTCTACTTCGCCGAGGACTACCACCAGCAGTACCTCGAGAAGAACCCGGACGGTTACTGCGGGCTCGGCGGGACCGGCATAGCTTGCGCGATCGGGCTCGTCCCGGCTTGAAGGAGCTCGGCGAGCGGCTCGCCGGCCCAGCCGCGATCGCGATCGCGGCCGAGGTCGCGCGCCCGCGGTAGACCGACCAGGCTGCGAAGCGTCGGCGCGATGTCGGCGAGGCGCCGCTCGCGTGAGGAGACCACGCGTCCTCGCGCCGCGATAGAAGGGCCAGCGGCGACGAGCCAGACCCGCGCCGACTCCGGGTGGGCTCCGCCGTGGCCCCTGAAGTCGCGCGAGCGACCGTGATCGGCAGTGACGACCACATGGGTCCGCGTCCCGCGCGGGCCCATGTGATCGAGGGTGTCCATGAGCCGGCCGACGAAGGCGTCGGCGTAGGCGAGCGCGCCGAGGTAGCCGTCGTAGTCGTTGCGATGCCCGTACTCGTCCGGCTCGCCGAGCCCGACGAAGAGGATGTCGGGCAGCTCGGTCGCGAGGTGGTGAAGAGCGAGCTCGGCGGTGAGGCGATCGGGTCGGAAGTTGCCGGCGCCGGGCCACGGATCGATCTCGGACTCGTTCGCGCCGCGACCGACCGAGACCGGAAAGCTGCCGGGGCGTGAGCTGATGGCACGGTCGAGCATCTCCCACGAGCCGAAGGCGGCGACCTTCGCGCCCGTGGCGTGGGCTTCGTCGAGGAACGTGGGGGTCGTGAGGGTCGCGCAGGTGTTGTCCTGGCAGCCGATGGGCGCGCGGCCGGTGAAGATCTCGGTGTAGCCCGGCAGCGAGACGAAGCTCGGGCCAGTGGCGCGGATGAAGCCACGTCCAGGCGCACCGATCGCGGCGCCGCGTTCGCGCGTGAGGCGATCGAGGTTCGGCACGAGGAGCCGGCTGGGACGGAACGGCGCATGTGACAGCGCGGTGTCGGTCCCTTCGAAGACCTCTTGCCAGCGCACGCCGTCGATCGTCACGAGAACGACCGGCGAGGTCACGCTTGCGTTCGCGCCGTCTTCGGTCGTCGTCGCCGGCACCGGCACCGCGGGCGTAGGCTGAGGGGCCCGGCTCGGGACCGCGCAGCTGGAGCCGACGGCGAGCGCGGCGACGAGCGCCCCTCTCTTCCACTCGATGCTCATGCTTGTATAATGCACGTGCTCGGTGACGGTCTCGCGAAGACGAACCGACATTCACGCGAATCCTCCGCAGATGCACGCGGAGGTCAGCCGACTCGCCCAGGCTCAGTCGCCGCGCTTGCGGGTCGGCTTGCGCCTTCCGCCGCCGGCGGCCCGATCGCCCGAGGCGACCGTTACCTGCGCGGCAGCCGGTGGCGGTACAGACGCGGCCTTCGGAGGCGTAGAGCGAGGCGGCGGCGACGATGCCATACGCGTCGCCTGCTTTCTGGCCTTCGCGTCCTCGCGCTTCTGCTCGCTGTAGCTCTCCCAGTTGCCCGCGTAGAGCTGGACCTTGCCGTCTCCCTCGAACGCGAGGATCGACGTCACGACACGATCGAGAAAGAAGCGATCGTGGGACACCACGAGCACGCAGCCCGGCCAGCTCTCGATGAGCTCGGCGAGCGAGCCGAGCGTGGCGATGTCGAGATCGTTGGTGGGCTCGTCGAGCAGGAGGACGTTGGCGCCGGTCTTGAGGGCAAGCGCGAGCGCGACACGGGCGCGCTCGCCGCCGGAGAGCGCCGACACCTTGCGACGAAGCGCGGCCCCCTCGAAGAGGAAGAGCTCGAGGTAGGCGCGCATCCCGAGCACACGGTCGCCGATGGTGACCATGCCTGCGCCGACCTTGTCGGAGTGCTCGCGCTCGGCGACGTTGTCGAGGACCGTCCAGTCGTCCTTCAGCGTGGTGCGCGCCTGGTCGAAGTACGCGAACTTGGTCTGCACGCCGCGAACGACCCTGCCGTTCGTCGGCGTCAGCTCGCCGGTGACGAGCTTGAGCAGCGTGGTCTTGCCGGCGCCGTTCGGGCCGACGATACCGATGCGGTTGCCCTTGACGAGACGGAGCGAGAGATTGTCGATGAGGCGACGCCCACCGAGCTCGAGGCCGAGGTCGACCACCTCGAGGATGGTCCCGCCGAGCCGCGACGAGCCGTCCTCGAGGCCGACGAGCTCGACCTCGCCGCGGACGCGTAGGCCCTCGGCGTTGATGGCCGTCTCGGCGCGCTGGATGCGCGCCTTCTGCTTCGTGGAGCGCGCCTTCGGGCCGCGGCGGAGCCACTCGATCTCCTTGCGGAGAAAATTCTGGCGGTTCGACTCGACGCGCTCGGCGTGGGCGTAGCGCTCCGCCTTCTGCTCGAGGAAGTCCTCGAACGCGCCGACGTGGTCGTTGCGCTTCGTGTACTCGGCGACCTGGCCGTACTCGAGGTCGAGGACACGCGTGGCGACGTGATCGAGGAGGTAGCGATCGTGCGTCACGAGGAGCACGGCGCCGGGGAATTCACGGACGAGATACTCCTCGAGCCACGCGATCGTGTCAGCGTCGAGGTGATTGGTGGGCTCGTCGAAGATCGCGAGGTCGGGCTTCGCGACGAGGATGCGCGCGAGCGCGACACGGCGGCGTTCCCCACCGCTCATCGTACCGACGGGGCGCTCGACGTCGTGGACGCCGAGGTGGAGGAGGATCTCGTCGACCTCGTGGTCCCGCGACCAGCCGCCGAGGCGCTCGACATCCTCGGCGAGCGAGGCCTGTTCGGCCATGAGCGCGTCGGTCATCTCGCCCTCGCCGATGCGATGCGATACGTCGTCGTAGCGGAGCTTGGCGGCGTGCCAGAGGGCCAGGC
>JAYSXP010000641.1:0-8163 GCA_043717125.1 Polyangiaceae bacterium
CTGACGCCCGCGCAGGTCCAGTTCACGGCCGGGCAAGGTGTCGACCCGGTGAAGTTCGCCGCCCTCCACGCCACCAACTTCGGCGCCCGCGCCGCGGAGTCCTGATAATGACCGCTCTCACTCACCGCCGGCTTCGCGAAGTCAAGCCCGGCACCCTGGTCCGCACCTGGCAGCGGCTCGTCCTCGCGGGCGAGAACATCTGGAACGGCGCGCTGGTCGCCGCCGACCCGGCCACGAGCAAGTGGATCGAGGCCACGACGAATCCCACCCTCGTCGTGTACGGCCTCGCGCGCAACAGCGACTCCCACGACAACACCGCAGGCACCAACACCGCCGAGATGTTCGTCGACTCGGGCTGCTTCCTGATGTTGAGCACCGGGCTCACCAATGCCGATGAGGGCAAGACGGTCTTTGTTGTTGACGACCAGACCTTCACGACCACGCCTTCGGCCACCGCACCGATCATGGGCACGCTCGTCGAGGTCAAGGACGCGACGCACGGCTTCGTGCAGATCGATCCGCCGAGCGCCCACGCGCGCGCCATCCCCGCCAAGGGAGCGGACCTCGCCGACGCTGCCGCCACCATCCTGATCACGCAGGGTAAGTGGCGCGTGATACCCGCCGCGACCATGACGGCAGCGCGCGTGGTCACCGTCGGAACGACGGGCGCGATGAACGGCGACATCCTCCGGATCACCCGCCGCGACCAGACGGCCAACGCGCTCACCATCACCAACGGCGGTGTCGGAGCTGGCAGCCCGGCCATTCTCCCCGCTTCGAAGCAGGGCTTCGTCGACGTCATCTTCGATGGCACCGACTGGAGCTTGTACGCGGGCGGCTCGCAGCTCACCTGAGGACTGAACGACGATGACGACTCACACCACGGTCACCCCGTACCAGCTCGCAGCGCCCGACGTCCGAACGGCGCTGACGCTCTATCAGTACCTCTTCATCGACGCGATGGGGAAGTACCAGAACCCCCAGTGCTACATGCTGGGCACCAAGGACACGTCGAGCGCGCTGCTCACGAAGTACCCGATGACGATCGGCGATCCCGTCTTCGAGAAGATGGTTGCCGGCGCGTCGTCCTACAAGGAGCTCGGCGAGATCTTCCTGAGCTTCGTGACCGACATCTACGCGTCCGGCGTGAAGTCCCTCGCGACGGTGCTTCGCACCTCCGAGTGGGCGCGGCGCGGCTGGGCAATGCAGCCGATGAAGCACGCGGCGGCGCTGCCGCTGATGTACGAGCGGCTCATTGCCGCTGCGATGATGGCGGGCACGGCCTCGCCCTCGCCCGAGAACATCGACGGCACCAGCGCGATCAAGTTCTTCCAGGTCGGTCACCCATGTGACCCGCTCGGCGGCAACGCGCAGACGTACGACAACCTCTTCACCGGCGCCGCGAGCGTCGCCTACCCCGGCGCTCTCCCGTTAAACGCCGCGTCGATCGCGACGGTGCGCCAGGTCTTCCGGACGCAGAAGGGTCAGAACGGCGTCGACTACCGCGGCACCGAGCTGACTCACGTCGTCGTCGGTCCCGACCTCGAAGAGACTGCGCTGACGCAGTTCAAGGAGGAGAACATCCTCGTTCCCTCGGGCAACACGGGCGCGACGGTGCTCCGCCCCAACCCCCAGAAGAAGTACAAGCCGGTCCAGGTCGTCGTGAATCCCTACCTCACGACCGCGGGCGACTGGTATCCGTGCTCGTCCGACATCATCGGCGAGCTGCCGTGGATCTCGCTCACCAAGGTTCCCGCCGACTCCGGCCGCGTCGCCGGCATGCCTGGCCCGGCGCTCGTCGGCGCCGATGGCCTCGAGTGGATCTTCGACGACGAGACGAGCGAGCTCTACAAGCACGGCAACGTGATCGGTCCGAAGGGTACTGTCGCCGTCGCCTGCCAGGTGGAGGCCGGCGCTGCGCTGACGACCCCCTGGTCGATCCTCTGCTGCAAGGCGACCTGATCTCGCTTCGGTGATCCCATGGCCTACGCGACGCGCAAGAACGTTTACTCTACCGGGCTTCAGCC
Source organism: Polyangiaceae bacterium (assembly GCA_043717125.1). GTDB lineage: Bacteria > Myxococcota_A > Polyangia > Polyangiales > Polyangiaceae > Labilithrix. The sequence continues at coordinate 2,028 of JAYSXP010000641.1, forward strand.
TGCGGCGTTCGTTCGCGCGCCGCGCACGGTCGAGGCCGTCGACGAGACGACCGACACGCTCACGCTCCGAGGTCACGGCCTGGAGACGGGCCGCATCGTGACGTTCGCCATTCAGGGGTCACCGACGCCGGTAATGGGCACGATCGGATCGGCGCTGCCCGCGGGCGTCTCGGCGTCGATCGTCTACTACGCGATCAAGCTCTCCGAGGATCTCTTTCGAGTCTCGGCGAGCCTGGGCGGTCCGGCGGTATCGCTGGTCGACGAGGGCACCGGGATCTTCGGTATCGCCGTCGACCCCGGCGAGGACCTCGACGAGCAACTCGAGGCGGACGCGGGCGACATCGATATCGCCTGTGCAGCTCACGGCACCCCGTTCAAGCCGGACACCAACGGCTCATTCCCAGCGTGGCTCGTGGCGCTGAATGCGCGTCTCTCTGGCGCTGGACAACTCCTCGTCCATGGCCTCCAAAATCCGAACTACGAAGCCGCCATGAAGCGCGTCTTCGATCGTGTCGAGATCGATCGCGCCGACATGGCATGGTGGAAGAAGGGCGCGCCGATTCCCGGGATGAGCGCCCGAGACGCGACGCCGACGGTGATTGAAGCAGGCGCCCGCTCTTGGTCGCTCCCCTCGCGCGGCTGGTCCAACAGCGACAACAACGGGGACCTCACGTGACCGCGGCCCTCACCTATTCGAAGAGCGCTGACGAGGCGCTGCTCGCCGAGATGACGACGCTCTCCGGCGTGGCCAATCTGCTCGGCGTCGAGGCCGATAGCGAGAACACCAACGCACAGCGCGTCGTGTGGATCCCGCTGAAGTGGACGACGGGCAAGCTCGCAGTGCAGCCGGTCGACGGACACGGCGTCCGTGAGCACGGTCGCCGCTACAACGTGGCGATGTACGCCGACAACTACGACGCGTTGATCGTGCTATTTCACGCCGTCTATCGCGCACTCGACACGAAGCTGACGCTGCAAGGCTTCGACTTCGGCGAGGGCGAGCCCAAGGGCGGATCTGGCGGGTGGGGCATCGTCGTCCCGGTCACGCTGAAGGGCCCGATCTACGTCGAGGTCTACGGCTCGGTCGTCGTGACGAAGCTCGCCCAGACGATGGGTGTGACCCTCGAAGGCGACCCTTCGCCCGCGGAGGCGCTCCAGTGATCTCCGTCGCCATCCAGAAGAGCAAGGCATTTGACCGGGTCCGCAAGGCGATCGAAGGCTTCGAGGGCCTTGCCTCGGGTCGCGTGCTCGGCCTCGCGCTGGTGAAGTCGGTAAAGTTCCTCGACGGCCGCATCCGCGGCGAGCTCGGCGATCACGTTCTCACTGGCGAAGCTCTCGCAGCGACACGCGTCACCGGCTCTCCGTCCCTGATCCGATCTCGCTTCAAGGCCTACGTGCTCGCCGGCAACTTCAAGCCTGGCAGCAAGAGCGCACCGGCCAAGCCACGCGGCCACATCAAGTGGAGCTTTTTCAAAGGCATCCCGACGGCCGTCATCAACCGGATCAAGGCGATCCACGTCAACGAAATCAAGAAGGCGCTGAAGGCGTAAGGACACCATGGGAATCCGACTGACCATCAAGAGCGGCGACTCGGCCGCGCTCCCCGACGCCTCCAGCGTCGCCGCGTTCATCGACGTGAACGAGCTCGGCGCCGGCAACGTCTACGCCTTCAACCCCGGCGACGACGTCGGCGCCGTCCTCGGCGACGGCAAGGGCACCGAGCGCGTCCTCTACCACCTCCGCAACAGCGGCGTCGGCTGCCTCTACGCTGGCGCAGTCAAGGTCGACGGCACGCTCGGCGCCGTCGTGCATGTCGGCACTGGCCCGGCGATCACCGCCGCGCTGTCCGCCGGCTACACCGGCCCTCTTCACGACCTCTCGATCAAGGTGCGCCCGTCGCTCGGCGGCGCCCTCGGGACAGCCTCAATCGACGTGGCCCTCGACGGCGCGACGTACGCCTACAGCTACGTGACCCCGACCGAAACCCCGGCGGTGCTGATCGGCACGGTCGATCTGACGAACACGATCGCCGCGTCGCTCGACGCCGACACGCTGATCTTCACGTCGCCGGCCGCGTTCACCTGCACGTTCGCGACCCCGGTCACGCCGCAGGATCTGGCGGACCAGTTCAATACGCAGGCGATCGCCGTGTCGGTCGTGCAGCGCGCGGAGATCGCGCAGACCGCCACGGGTCAGAAGTTCTTCCGGATCTACACCACGAGCCACGGCGCGAGCGTGACGAACACCCTCTCGGCGAGCTCCACGGGCGAAGTGATCCTCGGCTTCGCTGGCGCAGGCCTCACCGCCACGGGCGCCCCGGCGACGCTCGCGCTCCCGCACACCGGCATCACGCTGACGTTCCCCGTCGGCAGCTACGTCGTGAGCCCGGCCGAGCTCTACACGATCTCGCCGGCGGGCCCGACCGCCACGATCTCCGCGATGCTCACCGCGGCCGACAACCTCCGCGCCTGGTCGCAGACGAACGTGCAGCCCTTCGGCTTCATCGTCGCCGCGCAGCCGTGGTCGACCGCGAGCAACGCGCGCGCCTTCGCCGACGCGCTCGACGCGCGCCTGGTGACCTGGGCCGCCGACCCCGCCGCGCCGATCTTCCCGTACTACCTGCTCTCGGCTCCGTTCCACGCCCCGAGTGCGACGTCGGCCACGAACGCCGCGAACATCGCCACGGCGGACCAGGCCGCGATCGCTGCGTTCAACGCGGTCGGCAACATCCACGTCTCGATCCCGGCGAACATCTGCAACGGCGACGGCTACGCGGTCGGATCGCGTGTCCTCGGCCGCTTCCGGCAGCCCGCCGCGCTCGCCATCGCCGCCCGCCGCTCCTTCGGCAAGGTCTCGCAGGATCCGGGCGACGGTGCGCTGAAGGGCCTCCCGGAGTGGAGCGCGATCGCGCCCGACGGCGTGACCGAAGCACGCGACGAGACGCGCTCGACGAACGTCGTCAAGATGAGCGGCTCCGCTGGGCCCGGCTTCACAACGCTCGGCACGAAGGCCGGCACGGTCCGCGTAATGCGCGGCGTCACCCGCGCCGGGCAGACCTCGCGCTTCGTCGACGTCGGCACGCTCGCGGCCACCCTGCTCGCGGCCAAGGTGCTGCACACGGCGGCACAGAACCTGGAGAACGGGACCTTCATCACGAGCGGCGGCAAGCTCACCGAGGGCGAGCGCGCGGCGCTCAACACCGGATTGACGGCCACCCTCGGCGCCGCCGTCGTCGAGGCCCCGAACGACTTCTTCAGCAGCGCCACCGTCGCGATCGACGCGACCGAAAAGATCGCGAACACGCGAACGCTCACCTACACGGCCACGCTCGAGGCGCTCGGCCAGGGCGAGAACATCGTCGTGAAGCTCAACACCGTCGGCCTCGTCGCCGTCTCCGTCGCAGCCTGAGAGGACCGCCATGCAGAACCACAACGCCCCGGCGTTCAGTCCGCACGATAAGAGCGTCAAGATCATCCCCATCGAGGGACCGAAGAGCGGGAAGCCCTTCACGATCCGCAGCGCATCGAAGACCACGTTCGCGCCCGGCAAGAAGGCCTCGCAGCAGCATGGCATCGACGAAGGCCCGCTCACGGTGATCCAGGGCAAGGCCGAGCCGAAGTTCGACATGGACCTGAGCATCGCGACCGAAGCGCAGGAAGCGGCCGCGTGGGTCGGCGTCGGCAACCGCTTCAACGTGATCGTCGTCTACTCGCGCACCGGGCTTGCCTCGGTGACGTGGGAGATGTCCGCCTGTCTCTTCGCCGACGGCGCCGGCTTCGATGACGACGGAGACGCCAAGGTCGCGGACAAGCTCTCGTGCGTCCCGTCGGATGCGAAGCGCAACGGCGCGAGCATCTACCAGCGGGCCGCGTGATGCGCGAGTACACCCCCGAGGACGTCACGCATTGCAAGGCGCTCGCGCTCGCGGCGATCGGCCGCCCGCACGTCGAGAAGATCACGCTTTTCTTCACCGACGAAGAGCCGGCGTTCATCGTGCGCCCGCTCTCGGTCGCTGAGTACGGCGAGCACATCGACAACTTCTTGCGCGTCCCCGACGACGCGAACGCTGCGCTGCTCGTCGACACGATCCTCTGGCCCTCGCAGGCCGAGGTCGCGCGCATCGCGGGCGACTACCCCGCGCTCGCTAACGAGTTCGGCAAGGAGTTCCGTCGCATCATGGGCGTGCTGCCCGATATGAAGGCGACCCTCGTGCCGCTCGGCAAAGCCTCGGCAGCCCAGCTCGATCGCGCGGGACTCGAGGCCTCCAAGGTGGCCGAGCTGCTCACCGCCGGCGGGCGCCCGCACCTGCTCATGCTCCCCGGTGTCGCGGCGCGCGAGGACGGCCCCGACGTGGCGATCGTTCTCCGCACCCCTTCAGCGTCGCTCTTCGGCGCGCAGTCGGATCGCAACGCGGCTGCTTCGAAGGCTGGGAAGGGCGTGCTCTCGGTCGCCATCCAGACCGCGCGCGACGTGTGGGCGTGGTCGCGCGAGCCCTTCGATACGTACCTCGAGGCGCTTCCCGGCATCTTCCCGGCCGACATCACCCGCGCATTCCTGGACCTGGGAGGTGCCGGCGCCCGGAGGGAACGGAAAAGACTTTGACGATCGCCTCGGGCAAGTCCTCTCGGACCCCGCGCGCGCAGCTCGCGGAATCTCCGCACTGCGCCGCGGGCTCGACGGGGACGAGCTCGAGGACGGCGCGGTCATCGCTGCTGCGTCGCTGATCAAGTTCCTGCGCGGCGAGATGCCGCCCCCTCTGCCTCCCGAAAGGTGACGCCTCATGTCTGCCGCAGGAACCGAAGAGATTGATATTCGGCTTCGGCAGAACGTCGACACCGAAGGCGCCAAGGCCGCCGCCGGACTGAAGGCGATGGCCACCGGCTTCGACGCCGCTGGCTCCGCTGGAAACAAGCTCGCGGCGATGAAGATGCCGGCGATCGTCAACGAGGGCTCACGCCTTCGAGCGATTGCCAAGGACGCTGACGCCGCCGCTGCGGGCCTGCTCAAGATGGCTGCCGCACAGGATGCGTCGCGCAGCAAGCGCGAAGACTCGGCGATGTCTGCGGGCCTCGCCGCGCTGAAGGCATCGAGTCGCGAGGCCGATGGCCTGCGTGCCCACGATGACGCCGCCGCGCTCGCAAGCTCGAACCTGAAAGCCGCTGCCGACGAGGCCGCGTATCAGAAGGCAGTCGCGCTGGAGAAGCGCAGGGACAAGGCGATCGCCTCGATCTCCGAAGCACGCGACAAGAAGGCCGCGAGCGCGAGCGACAAGCTGCCCGCGTCGCTTCAACCGAAGGCGGCCAAGCCCGAGTTCTCGACGTACCAAAAGCTCCTCGGCGAGGTCGAAAGCATCTTCGGCCAGAAGGCCGCGGGCAAGGTCGCTGGCGTCGGCCAGGGGCTCGCCGGACTGGCCGAGAAGTACGAGAAGCTCGGGCCGATCGGACAGAGCTTGATCAAGGGCGGCGCGGCGATCACCGCGGGCGCGCTCGCGCTCGGCGCGGTTGCCGCGGTGGCGCTCACCATCGGTGCGATCAAGGGCGCCATCGCGATCGGGAAGATCTCGCTCGAGCAATCCGAGCTGAAGAAGTCCACCGTCGCGGCGCTCGATCGCCTCAGCAAGGGCAACGGGGCCGCGGCCTACAAGATCGCCCTGAAGCTCTCCGCCGAGCTGAACCTCGACGAAGAGGACGCCGTCGCCCAGGTGAAGGGGCTGTTGCAAGCGAAGGTCGACAAGAGCGTGATCCCGCTCGTCGTGACCGCCGCCGCGGACCTCAAGATCGCGAAGGGCGACGAGGCCGCAATGGCGCTCACGAAGGGGATCGAGAAGATCAGCAACAAGGGCACGTTCGGCACCGAGGCGCTCAATAGCCTCGCGGAGGCCGGCGTCAACGCGGCCGACGTGTACGCCGCGCTGGCCAAGAAGGGCGAGAGCGTCGCGAGCGTGATGGCGCGCGTGAAGACCAATCAGGTCGGCGCCGCCGAAGGAATCAAGGCCGTGCTCGCGGCTGTGGAGAAGACCTCGGGCGGGCTCGCGGCGGCCAGCGGCCAGACGATCGCCGGCCTCGCCAACTCCATTCAGAAGAGCTTCATGCACCTGTTCGACGACGTCGACACGGGCCCTCTGAAAGAGGTACTA
>JAYSXP010000642.1:0-8156 GCA_043717125.1 Polyangiaceae bacterium
CGGACGACGAAGAGGCGGCTCGACCCGAACTCCTTGGCGTTCTCGAACGGCCCGAGGGCCTGCATCCAGAGCGTGTCGGCGCGCCCGTCCCAGAACTGCCACCGCGCGTGCGAGGAGAGAGCGATCGCGGGTGAGTTGCGGTCCCCGATGCTCACGCCGCTTGCCGTCTTCAGGCCGTCACCGAAGGACTTCGTCGGGTCGTGGCACGTGACGCACCCCACTGTGCCGGACGGCGACAGCGAGAGGTCCTCGAAGAGCTTCTTGCCAAGCACCGCGGCCGCGGGCACGTCGCCGTACGCGTTCGTCGGGTCGACCGGAGGCGCGGCCGGAACCTTCATGTCCTGGAGCATGTCCCACGCGTCGTCCGTGAGGAGCTCGTCGTGGAGCTTCCGCGGCGGCAGATCGAGCCTGGGCTTGCCGTCGAGCGAGGCGAGCTCGATCGCGAGGTAACCGCCGAGCGTCTCCGGGTCGGGGCTGGAGAGCACCGTGCGGAGCTTCATCGTGCGTGTGTCGATGACGACGTACTCGGGCAGCACGTTCTTCGACGGGAGCACCGAGGCAAAGGTGTACTTTGCATCGATCGCGACCTTGCCGGCGACGGCAGACGGCGCGTCGATGCGGGAGCTCCAGCGCATGGCGGCCGCGGCCGTCGGCGGCATGTTGTCCTCGTCCGCGAGGAGGAGATCGACGAGCTGGATACGCCCGGCATACCGCGGGTCGTCGAGCAGGCGCGTCGTGTGCGTGGCGTGCCACACGCAAGGCCCGCACCATGCCGCCGCCGAGCGCACGATGAGGAGGCGTGACTGCGCCGCGCAGGGCTCGAAGTAGTCCTTCAGCTTGACGGTGCCGGTCGGTCCCTCGAACGAGAGGTCGGGCGGGAGCACCGACGTGAGCGAGAGCTCGTAGGGGCCGGGCGGCCAGTCGACCGGCTTGCCGTCGACGCAGAGCGACGCGACCTTGCCGGCCTCGGCGTTCAGCGTGCCCGCTTCGGCCAAGGGCGCCGGAGAAGTCACCGGCGGATCATCGCCGCCGCAGGCTGCGGCAGCCGCCCCGGAGCCGAGCAGCACCGCGAGTGACAGAGCGAGCGTTCGACCCCCGAAGAGCATCCCTTTCGTTAGCACGGCAAGGCGGTGTGGTGAGCGGCGGGGCCGCAAAAAACGACGAATTCAACGCGGAAAAGCGGCGGCGTTCCCGCCGTCGACGGTCACGACGCAACCGGTCGTGGCCCTCGCCTGGGCCAGATACGCAAACGATGCGGCCACGTCGTGGGCGGTCACCTCGCGGCCGAGGAGATTCGAGCGGAAGTAGTCGTCGACGGACAGGCCGCGCGCAGCGGCCCGCGACTCGAGCCCGCCGCCGGCAAAGATGCCGGTGCGAATCCGGTCGGCATTCACGGCGTTCGCGCGGATCCCGAAGCGACCTAGGTCGACCGCGTATTGACGCATGAGCGCGACCAGGGCGGCCTTCGCGACCGCGTAGGGTCCGAAGCCCGGTCCGGGGTTGAAGGCGCTCTTGCTCGCGTTGAAGAGCACGCAGCCACCGCGCCGTGCGTGCCGCATGGCGAGGGCCGCGCACGAGGCGACCGTGTTGTGGGCGAGAAGGTTCGTATCGAGCGAGCGACGGAGCGCCTCGTCGCCCTCGGGCGAGTCGAGCCGCCCCTCGGGCGCGTCGCCGGCGTTGCTCACGACGATGTCGACGCCGCCGAACATCCGCGCCGCCAACGTGAAGGCACGATCGACCTGCTCGCGGCTCGTGACATCCGTGACGCATGTGACGAGCTGCTGTCGCCTCTTGCCGCCGATCTCGGAGGCCATCGCGTCCAGCGCGTTCCCGTTACGATCGCAGGCGACGACGTGCGCGCCGAGCTCCATGAAGAGCGCGGTCGTCGCGCGGCCGATGCCGGACGCCGCGCCGGTGACGAGCGCGACCTGTTTGGCCAGCGGAAGCCCGGGCTCCTTCTTGATCTTGGCCTGCTCGAGGCTCCAGTACTCGACGTCGAAGAGGTCGCCGAGGCTCACCGGGGAGTAGCGACCGACGTCCTCGGCGTCGGTGATGACCTGGATCGTGTGCTCGTAGATGTCGGCGGCGATCTCCGCTTCCTTCTTCGTCTTGCCGACGGCGAGGATGCCGACGCGAGGGACGAGGATGACGCGCGGCCACGGATCGAGCTTCGTGCGCAAGACGTTCTTCTTCGCGCACATCTCCTCGAAGTAGCGATCGTAGCGGCGCGCGTACTCGGTGATCTCGCCTTCGAGGCGCGCGGCGAGCGCATTCGGCTCCTCGTTGTCCACGTGCGGGATCAAGAGCGCCGTGGGCTTCGTGCGGATCACGTGGTCGGGAGTGGCGCAGCCGCGCTGGACGAGCTCGTACGCATCCTTGCGCTCGAGGAATCCCAGGATCCACTCGCCCGAACGCACGGACACGATGAGCGCACGCTCGGGCGGCTCTCCGGACACGTTGGCGAGCGCGCCGCGCACGACGGTGGCGACGGTGGCCTCGAGCCGGTCGTCCGGGCTGCCGCCGAGCACGTTGGCGGTCTCCATGCGATCGGCAGCGAAGCGCTCGGCGATCGTGATCGCCTCGATCATGCGCTCGTAGCTCTCCTTGGCGGTCTCGCCGAAGGTGAAGACCCCGTGGCGCTCGAGCACCATGATGGTGGGCGAGCCGCCGGCAAGGGTCGCCTCGTCCCACGCCTTCTTGCACGCCTTCGCGAGGCCGAAGCCCGGCATGACGTAGGGCACCCAGAGCAGGCGTTCGCCGAAGAGCTCGCGGCAGATGCGCTCGCCCTCGTCCTGGTCGGCGACGGCGAGGATCGCGTCCGCGTGCGTGTGATCGATGAAGCGCGCCGGGAGCGCAGCGTGAAGCAGCGTCTCGACGCTCGGCGTCGGAGCGTTCGCGTCGAGGAGCGCGAGGCGTATCTCGTTGACCATCTGCTCGTCGGTCATCGTCGGGAGCCCGAGCATGCGCTCGAGCGCGGCCATGCGGACCGCCGGATGACCCGGCGCCTCGATCGTCGCGAGGTCCCAGCCCGAGCCCTTCACGTGGATGGTAGGGACGGTCTCGCCGAAGAGCGTCCGCGCCTCCGACTTCACGCTCGTGTTGCCGCCTCCGTGGAGGACCAGCGAGTGGTCAGCGCCGAGGAGCCTGGCGGTGTACGTGCGCAGCGCGACGAGCTCGCCCACGAGCGGAACATGGCCCGCGCCTTCCGAGACCGCACGCGCGGCGTCCGCGTCTACGTAGCGACTGTCCATCGCTTCGGTTCATACCAGCTTCAGGGCAGCGGCGGCTGGTCGGTCACGACAGCGGTGAGGATGAGCACGAGGTGCCCGCCGGCCCGGACCTCGATCTCGGTCTGGCCGGGCTGCAGGCCGAGAAACGCGTAGTCCCCGGGCGTCACGACCCCGGCGACCTCGACGACCTTCGGATCCTTCGAGCGCAGATCGGCGTCCATTTCCTTGTGATCATCGTCGTACGAAACGATGTGCGCGGTGACCAAGGCGCCGACCGAGACGCTGATGCGTGCATAGCTCACGCGACCGTCGAGTGGCTTCGGCGGAGCGTGGACGCCGACGATGTCCGTGTGGTCGTACTCTGCGCCGCAGCCTGCGAGCGCGGCGGCGGACACGGCGAACGTCGAGAGGACCACGAGACGGCGCGCGAGAGACCAGCCGCTCATGGCGACACCGTGATCGGGATGTTCTGCGTGAACGTCCCGCCGACCGCGACGAGCGAGGCGGTGCCGGCGGACTTCGGGACGACGGTCGCCTTGCCGTCCGTCGTGCTCTCGACCGCTGCGACGGATGGATTGCTCGAGGTCCATTCGATCTGGAGGCTGCCCGCGAGGTCGGCGTTGTTCTGCTGCGCGAGCGCGCGGTACGTCTTGCGGTCGCCCGCGGAGACGGAGAGCGTGATGCCTGCGACGTGGGCGGGCGTGCTCGTCGTCGTCTCGTCGGCGGAGTAGACGACGAGCGCGTCGGGCCTGGCGATGCGGATGACGACGTAGTCGACGAGCGCGCCGGTGGCATCGCGCGAGGCGAGCGTCGCGTAGCCGGTCTTCACCGCCGCGAGGCCCTTCGACCCGCGCGAGACGTAGACGTCGCTGATCGGGTTGACGGTGACACCGCGATCGACCGCCGACTCGTTGAAGTGGATGTCGAGACCGCTGTTCGACTTCGGGACGAAGCGAACGGCGAACGTCGAGCCGACCGAGACGGCCTCGGGAAACTTCGAGGCGTCGTTCGAGTAGCGGCTGCAGGCGACGGCGTCGTCGCAGGAGAAGTAGAAGCCTCCGTTGCCGAGCTCGCCGGGCTTGACGCCACTGTCGCTCAAGCTGCAGCCGGCGGTGAGCGCTGCCGCGAGGAGGGGGAGGAGCGCGACGAGCGGCTTCTTCGTGGTGAGGCAGAGCATGGCGTTCCGGACTCCTATCATCGCCGAAATAAAGAGAGCGCGCGCCGAGGACGACGCGCGCGCGGGCTACCTGAGCCCGAATGCGGAGCCGACCTCGGTCGCGCGCTCGAGACGCGCGGGCGGAGGCCTACGCGAACCAAGGGAAGCGAAAGGAAGTGAGCTCGTCTATCGCAACGCTCGTGCCGCGGGCGGCCACGCGCGCGCCGAGGGGCCGAAAAGGTCGGCAAAGGGCTCGAACCGCGCGGGATCGACGGCGGCAGCAGTTTGCCCACCCGCGGCGCTGTGAATGGCAGCCCTGACATTCGTGACAGGACCCCGTGTTCCGCCGATGACACCTTGCGGGGCGGGCGCGCGAGGGAGGGAGGGAGGGAGGGAGGGAGGGAGGCCCTCGGGGAGTCCGTGCAGACCCCACCTTGACAGCCGGCGTACGCTTGGGGTACTTCCCTCAACCCTTCAGGCGCGTAGCTCAGTGGTAGAGCACTACCTTGACACGGTAGGGGTCGTTGGTTCAACCCCAATCGCGCCTACGAGAGAGCAGTAAACAAGGGGTTTGAGGCGGTTCGCAGACGATGCGAATCGCCTCTTTTCTCTTTCCGGGTCGTGCGCCGCTATCCTCAGCGGGCTCGGCGCGGAGAGGGCCACGGCGGTCGTCGTCAGGGATCTCGACCGAGGGCGGGACGTTCCTCTACTCCGGCTCGGCACACCTCACCCTGCGAGCAGGTGAAGAAGTGGAGATGGCTGGGCACGGTGACGGCGCGAAGGACGACTGACCGGATGACCCGACCACGGCCGCCGTGGCGCAAGCCGTAGCTAGTTCACGGGCGGCGCGATGACCGGGGCGGTCGTCGTGATCCCGGCGCCCGCGTACTTGCGTGACGTATCGGACGACACGAGGCAGCCCGAGCCGTCCGTGTTGTGGATCTCGACGATGTCCCCGGTGCGCGAGAATCCGTAGACAACGTCCTTGTAGGCGACGATTCCGAACATGCTGCCGAACGTCGCCGGAGACGCCGTGTTCTTGCACCACGAGCCGCGTGTCACCTGACCGCGCACGCTCTTGAGTACGCTCTGTGTGCCCGGCTTGATCGCCTTGACGTCGACCTCGATGAGCGTGTCCACCGTCGTGCACGGCTTGCTCGGAGGACACGTGCGGACCGTCGCGAAGCCGATGGGGTTGCCCGCGTTGGCGAGGAAGACGATGTCGCCCGAGAGCGCCCACGGAAGGCTCGTCTTCGGGTCGGTGCCGAGCGTGCCGACCTGCGTGGGCGTTCCGCTCGTCGCGTCGATCTCGTAGAGGCCACCCAGTCCATCGGCTCCGATGAGCACCTCGTCCTTGGCGACGGTGTTCTCGGGCGCGACCGTGAGGCCGTAGAACTTCGTCTGCGGAAGCTGCCACGTCGCCTCGCAGTGGACGGTGCTCCCCTGGATCGTCAGCGGGAACGCGGCTCCTTCGCTCACGCCGTAGAGCTTGCCGTCCTTCGCGACGGCGAGATCGGTCATGGTCTTCGCGGGCCCGGTCTTTCCGACACAATCGAAATCGCCGACCGTCGTGAGCGCGCCGCCGATGTTCTGCGGGTCGAGCTGAAAGAGTGTCGTGTCCGTGTGGGCGTAGAGCAGCGGCGCGCCGCTCGGGGCCATCTGCACGGGCCCGCCTCCGTCGCCCCCCAGCTGCCCGCTCGGGGCCGCGGGACCAACCGATGCCGGCACGCCGCCGTCATCCTCGAAGCCAGCGCTGCCGCCGTGGCCGTCGCAGGCTGCGGCGAGCAGAGTTGCCGGTCCGAGAGCGACCACGACGAGGGACCATGGGAGGGAGCGCAACATCTTCCTCGCAAATGTCCGCGCGACGGGCTCGTGATCCGGAAATCGGCGTCAGGGGCACGACACCGGCGGCTTCTGGCATCGGTTTTTCGTCGTGTTGCACCACCAGCCGCCGTAACAGCCGTTCCGCTGGCAGTCCTTGTCGTCTTTGTCGCACGACGTGCAGGCGGCGGCCACGGTTGGACCGTCGAGCGTCCCGCACTGCGCGAGAGGAGCGCCGTCGCTCGCGGGCGGCTTTGCCGGCGCACACGCGCCCGTCTTGGGAATGCACACGTGGACCATCGCTCCGTCGGGAGGCTTCACGACGAGCTGGCAGAGGTCGTCGGCGGCACACTTCGTCCCGAGCTGGCAGGGGCTTGCGCAGAACGTGTGAACACCTGCAATCTGCACACAATTCGTCGGCGGCGGACAGGCGAGCGCGCTGGCGCACGGCTCGCAGAGATCGGCGAGCTCCTCGGGACCCGGCACGGCGTCGAGCGTTCCGGCGTCCGTCGTACCGCCGAGGTTCACGTCCGTGCTGCAGCCACCGAAAGCGAGGCACGACCCGCCGGCCGTGAGCGCCATCGGCAAGAGCACGCGCGCGGCTCGAGCCCGCACGAAGCTGAGCATCAGGGGGACGATGAGTCGACAATAGCGCGGATGCGTGAGGCATGCGGGCTGGACGGGTGCGCGGCGAGGAACCGCTCACCCGTCCGCCGTGCGCCGGCGCGATCGCCCTTCGCAGAGAGCGCCTTCACGCGCAGGACTTCGGCCTCCTGAACGAAGGTCCCCGCAGGAAAGCGCCTCTCGTACGTGTCGAGAAGCGCGAGCGCGCGATCGACCTCGCCGGCCTCGAGCGCCGCGCGTGCGCGGTCGAACGAAGCGATCTCCTCGGTGACCGACGACGGCGCGTCGGTGTGCGCGACCGCACTGCCCTGAGCTCGCGTCGAGGGTGGAGGTGCGGTGGGCGTGACGACAGCCGCGGTCGGCGCTGACGGGAGATCGGCCGGCGAGACGGCCGGGGGCTCCGTGGTCGGAGGGGGCGAAGGTGCGACGGCCGGCACGCGGTCGGGGATCGTCGCCGGAGTCGGCACCGGCGTGGCGTCGGGCGAGCTTCGGACGACCGCCACGCTGACGACCGCCGACACGAGCACCATCGCTGCGAGAATGCCGAGCTTCGCCGCGCCAGAGAACCCCGCGGCCGCGACGACCTTCGGCGCCGCCACGCCGGCGGCCGTGCTCGAGGCTCCGGCGGTGGCTGTCGTCGTCGCTGCGACGGCACCCGCGACCACACCGGCGGCGAGCGAGAGAGCACGTGTGCGCGCGTCGAGCGAAGGCGCTTCCGACGACCACGACTCGAGCAGATCGCGCTCGAAGCTCGAGGCTTCCGGATCGGAAAGGAGACGACGAGGCTCGGTCATGTTCTTCCCCCTTGGCCTGCCTGGTATCGACGCGCGGACAGCTGGAATTCTTCGCGTGCGCGCCGGAGCCGCGAGGCGACCGTGCCCATGGGAAGGTCGAGGAGCGCGGCAATCTCGGTGGTCGTCTGTCCTTCGAGCTCGTAGAGCAGGAACACGGTGCGGAGGTCCTCCGTCAGCCTCTCGAGGATTCGATCCAGGATCCGGCGAGCCTGACTCGACGCCGCGACCTGTTCGGGATCGGGCGCCGTGTCGGCTCGGCTCACGAGCGCCTCTTCGTCGAGCAGCTCGCGGTTACGCATCTCCGAGCGGCGCGCGTTGGCGGCGATCCCGCGCGCCGTCGCGAAGAGGAACGAGCGCTCGCTTCCCAGCGTGATCGCCTCGAGCTTCTGCGACGCTATCAGGAACACGTGCTGGGCGGCGTCGTCGACCGACGCGGCGGGAACACCGAGACCGCGCAGCGAGCGCCAGATGAAGTCGAAATGCCCGTCCACCATGGAACGGAAACGCGCGGCGTCATCCTTCGAGGGCAAG